>NZ_WCIN01000009.1:0-2303 GCF_009025755.1 Klebsiella sp. RCJ4 | reverse complement strand
GGGCTCCTACTGCTTGTACGTACACGGTTTCAGGTTCTTTTTCACTCCCCTCGCCGGGGTTCTTTTCGCCTTTCCCTCACGGTACTGGTTCACTATCGGTCAGTCAGGAGTATTTAGCCTTGGAGGATGGTCCCCCCATATTCAGACAGGATACCACGTGTCCCGCCCTACTCTTCGAGTTCACAGCCTGTGTGCTTTAGTGTACGGGAGTATCACCCTGTACCCTGCGACTTTCCAGACGCTTCCACTAACACACAAGCTGATTCAGACTCCGGGCTGCTCCCCGTTCGCTCGCCGCTACTGGGGGAATCTCGGTTGATTTCTTTTCCTCGGGGTACTTAGATGTTTCAGTTCCCCCGGTTCGCCTCGTTAACCTATGTATTCAGTTAACGATAGTGCAACGAATTGCACTGGGTTTCCCCATTCGGACATCGCCGGCTGTAACGGTTCATATCACCTTACCGACGCTTTTCGCAGATTAGCACGTCCTTCATCGCCTCTGACTGCCAGGGCATCCACCGTGTACGCTTAGTCGCTTAACCTCACAACCCGAAGATGTTTCGTAAAACATCGTCGTGTCGCAAAAATTTGAGAGACTCGAACACACTTAAACAGTGTGTCGTTTCAATTTTCAGCTTGATCCAGATTTTTAAAGAGCAAAATTTCACAATGCACTTCACAGTACATTTTGAAATTCATCATTCATCAGACAATCTGTGTGAGCACTACAAAGGCAGGTTCTTTAAGGTAAGGAGGTGATCCAACCGCAGGTTCCCCTACGGTTACCTTGTTACGACTTCACCCCAGTCATGAATCACAAAGTGGTAAGCGCCCTCCCGAAGGTTAAGCTACCTACTTCTTTTGCAACCCACTCCCATGGTGTGACGGGCGGTGTGTACAAGGCCCGGGAACGTATTCACCGTGGCATTCTGATCCACGATTACTAGCGATTCCGACTTCATGGAGTCGAGTTGCAGACTCCAATCCGGACTACGACATACTTTATGAGGTCCGCTTGCTCTCGCGAGGTCGCTTCTCTTTGTATATGCCATTGTAGCACGTGTGTAGCCCTACTCGTAAGGGCCATGATGACTTGACGTCATCCCCACCTTCCTCCAGTTTATCACTGGCAGTCTCCTTTGAGTTCCCGACCGAATCGCTGGCAACAAAGGATAAGGGTTGCGCTCGTTGCGGGACTTAACCCAACATTTCACAACACGAGCTGACGACAGCCATGCAGCACCTGTCTCAGAGTTCCCGAAGGCACCAAAGCATCTCTGCTAAGTTCTCTGGATGTCAAGAGTAGGTAAGGTTCTTCGCGTTGCATCGAATTAAACCACATGCTCCACCGCTTGTGCGGGCCCCCGTCAATTCATTTGAGTTTTAACCTTGCGGCCGTACTCCCCAGGCGGTCGACTTAACGCGTTAGCTCCGGAAGCCACTCCTCAAGGGAACAACCTCCAAGTCGACATCGTTTACAGCGTGGACTACCAGGGTATCTAATCCTGTTTGCTCCCCACGCTTTCGCACCTGAGCGTCAGTCTTTGTCCAGGGGGCCGCCTTCGCCACCGGTATTCCTCCAGATCTCTACGCATTTCACCGCTACACCTGGAATTCTACCCCCCTCTACAAGACTCCAGCCTGCCAGTTTCGAATGCAGTTCCCAGGTTGAGCCCGGGGATTTCACATCCGACTTGACAGACCGCCTGCGTGCGCTTTACGCCCAGTAATTCCGATTAACGCTTGCACCCTCCGTATTACCGCGGCTGCTGGCACGGAGTTAGCCGGTGCTTCTTCTGCGGGTAACGTCAATCGACAAGGTTATTAACCTTATCGCCTTCCTCCCCGCTGAAAGTACTTTACAACCCGAAGGCCTTCTTCATACACGCGGCATGGCTGCATCAGGCTTGCGCCCATTGTGCAATATTCCCCACTGCTGCCTCCCGTAGGAGTCTGGACCGTGTCTCAGTTCCAGTGTGGCTGGTCATCCTCTCAGACCAGCTAGGGATCGTCGCCTAGGTGAGCCGTTACCCCACCTACTAGCTAATCCCATCTGGGCACATCTGATGGCAAGAGGCCCGAAGGTCCCCCTCTTTGGTCTTGCGACGTTATGCGGTATTAGCTACCGTTTCCAGTAGTTATCCCCCTCCATCAGGCAGTTTCCCAGACATTACTCACCCGTCCGCCACTCGTCACCCGAGAGCAAGCTCTCTGTGCTACCGTTCGACTTGCATGTGTTAGGCCTGCCGCCAGCGTTCAATCTGAGCCATGATCAAACTCTTCAATTTAAGTTTGATGCTCGT
>NZ_WCIN01000007.1:0-2606 GCF_009025755.1 Klebsiella sp. RCJ4 | reverse complement strand
GGGCTCCTACTGCTTGTACGTACACGGTTTCAGGTTCTTTTTCACTCCCCTCGCCGGGGTTCTTTTCGCCTTTCCCTCACGGTACTGGTTCACTATCGGTCAGTCAGGAGTATTTAGCCTTGGAGGATGGTCCCCCCATATTCAGACAGGATACCACGTGTCCCGCCCTACTCTTCGAGTTCACAGCCTGTGTGCTTTAGTGTACGGGAGTATCACCCTGTACCCTGCGACTTTCCAGACGCTTCCACTAACACACAAGCTGATTCAGACTCCGGGCTGCTCCCCGTTCGCTCGCCGCTACTGGGGGAATCTCGGTTGATTTCTTTTCCTCGGGGTACTTAGATGTTTCAGTTCCCCCGGTTCGCCTCGTTAACCTATGTATTCAGTTAACGATAGTGCAACGAATTGCACTGGGTTTCCCCATTCGGACATCGCCGGCTGTAACGGTTCATATCACCTTACCGACGCTTTTCGCAGATTAGCACGTCCTTCATCGCCTCTGACTGCCAGGGCATCCACCGTGTACGCTTAGTCGCTTAACCTCACAACCCGAAGATGTTTCGTAAAACATCGTCGTGTCGCGAAAATTTGAGAGACTCGAACACACTTGAACAGTGTGTCGTTTCAATTTTCAGCTTGATCCAGATTTTTAAAGAGCAAAACTTCGCAGTGAACCTTTTCAGGTACACTCTGAAGTTTTCTTGTGTTGTGCAGTAAAGATGGTGGAGCTATGCGGGATCGAACCGCAGACCTCCTGCGTGCAAAGCAGGCGCTCTCCCAGCTGAGCTATAGCCCCATCGTAGTTAATCTCATCAACCTTAATTTCTGTTGAGGCAAGGCGTGGTGACATGAAGCATACTTAAAGTATGTGAGTGTCGCCGCAACGCAGCATCAGCAGAAATTTGGTAGGCCTGAGTGGACTTGAACCACCGACCTCACCCTTATCAGGGGTGCGCTCTAACCACCTGAGCTACAAGCCTGCAGAGATTTTTTACTGCTACATTTTCATCAGACAATCTGTGTGAGCACTACAAAGGCAGGTTCTTTAAGGTAAGGAGGTGATCCAACCGCAGGTTCCCCTACGGTTACCTTGTTACGACTTCACCCCAGTCATGAATCACAAAGTGGTAAGCGCCCTCCCGAAGGTTAAGCTACCTACTTCTTTTGCAACCCACTCCCATGGTGTGACGGGCGGTGTGTACAAGGCCCGGGAACGTATTCACCGTGGCATTCTGATCCACGATTACTAGCGATTCCGACTTCATGGAGTCGAGTTGCAGACTCCAATCCGGACTACGACATACTTTATGAGGTCCGCTTGCTCTCGCGAGGTCGCTTCTCTTTGTATATGCCATTGTAGCACGTGTGTAGCCCTACTCGTAAGGGCCATGATGACTTGACGTCATCCCCACCTTCCTCCAGTTTATCACTGGCAGTCTCCTTTGAGTTCCCGACCGAATCGCTGGCAACAAAGGATAAGGGTTGCGCTCGTTGCGGGACTTAACCCAACATTTCACAACACGAGCTGACGACAGCCATGCAGCACCTGTCTCAGAGTTCCCGAAGGCACCAAAGCATCTCTGCTAAGTTCTCTGGATGTCAAGAGTAGGTAAGGTTCTTCGCGTTGCATCGAATTAAACCACATGCTCCACCGCTTGTGCGGGCCCCCGTCAATTCATTTGAGTTTTAACCTTGCGGCCGTACTCCCCAGGCGGTCGACTTAACGCGTTAGCTCCGGAAGCCACTCCTCAAGGGAACAACCTCCAAGTCGACATCGTTTACAGCGTGGACTACCAGGGTATCTAATCCTGTTTGCTCCCCACGCTTTCGCACCTGAGCGTCAGTCTTTGTCCAGGGGGCCGCCTTCGCCACCGGTATTCCTCCAGATCTCTACGCATTTCACCGCTACACCTGGAATTCTACCCCCCTCTACAAGACTCCAGCCTGCCAGTTTCGAATGCAGTTCCCAGGTTGAGCCCGGGGATTTCACATCCGACTTGACAGACCGCCTGCGTGCGCTTTACGCCCAGTAATTCCGATTAACGCTTGCACCCTCCGTATTACCGCGGCTGCTGGCACGGAGTTAGCCGGTGCTTCTTCTGCGGGTAACGTCAATCGACAAGGTTATTAACCTTATCGCCTTCCTCCCCGCTGAAAGTACTTTACAACCCGAAGGCCTTCTTCATACACGCGGCATGGCTGCATCAGGCTTGCGCCCATTGTGCAATATTCCCCACTGCTGCCTCCCGTAGGAGTCTGGACCGTGTCTCAGTTCCAGTGTGGCTGGTCATCCTCTCAGACCAGCTAGGGATCGTCGCCTAGGTGAGCCGTTACCCCACCTACTAGCTAATCCCATCTGGGCACATCTGATGGCAAGAGGCCCGAAGGTCCCCCTCTTTGGTCTTGCGACGTTATGCGGTATTAGCTACCGTTTCCAGTAGTTATCCCCCTCCATCAGGCAGTTTCCCAGACATTACTCACCCGTCCGCCACTCGTCACCCGAGAGCAAGCTCTCTGTGCTACCGTTCGACTTGCATGTGTTAGGCCTGCCGCCAGCGTTCAATCTGAGCCATGATCAAACTCTTCAATTTAAGTTTGATGCTCGT
>NZ_WCIN01000006.1:0-37211 GCF_009025755.1 Klebsiella sp. RCJ4 | reverse complement strand
ATCAGACAATCTGTGTGAGCACTACAAAGGCAGGTTCTTTAAGGTAAGGAGGTGATCCAACCGCAGGTTCCCCTACGGTTACCTTGTTACGACTTCACCCCAGTCATGAATCACAAAGTGGTAAGCGCCCTCCCGAAGGTTAAGCTACCTACTTCTTTTGCAACCCACTCCCATGGTGTGACGGGCGGTGTGTACAAGGCCCGGGAACGTATTCACCGTGGCATTCTGATCCACGATTACTAGCGATTCCGACTTCATGGAGTCGAGTTGCAGACTCCAATCCGGACTACGACATACTTTATGAGGTCCGCTTGCTCTCGCGAGGTCGCTTCTCTTTGTATATGCCATTGTAGCACGTGTGTAGCCCTACTCGTAAGGGCCATGATGACTTGACGTCATCCCCACCTTCCTCCAGTTTATCACTGGCAGTCTCCTTTGAGTTCCCGACCGAATCGCTGGCAACAAAGGATAAGGGTTGCGCTCGTTGCGGGACTTAACCCAACATTTCACAACACGAGCTGACGACAGCCATGCAGCACCTGTCTCAGAGTTCCCGAAGGCACCAAAGCATCTCTGCTAAGTTCTCTGGATGTCAAGAGTAGGTAAGGTTCTTCGCGTTGCATCGAATTAAACCACATGCTCCACCGCTTGTGCGGGCCCCCGTCAATTCATTTGAGTTTTAACCTTGCGGCCGTACTCCCCAGGCGGTCGACTTAACGCGTTAGCTCCGGAAGCCACTCCTCAAGGGAACAACCTCCAAGTCGACATCGTTTACAGCGTGGACTACCAGGGTATCTAATCCTGTTTGCTCCCCACGCTTTCGCACCTGAGCGTCAGTCTTTGTCCAGGGGGCCGCCTTCGCCACCGGTATTCCTCCAGATCTCTACGCATTTCACCGCTACACCTGGAATTCTACCCCCCTCTACAAGACTCCAGCCTGCCAGTTTCGAATGCAGTTCCCAGGTTGAGCCCGGGGATTTCACATCCGACTTGACAGACCGCCTGCGTGCGCTTTACGCCCAGTAATTCCGATTAACGCTTGCACCCTCCGTATTACCGCGGCTGCTGGCACGGAGTTAGCCGGTGCTTCTTCTGCGGGTAACGTCAATCGACAAGGTTATTAACCTTATCGCCTTCCTCCCCGCTGAAAGTACTTTACAACCCGAAGGCCTTCTTCATACACGCGGCATGGCTGCATCAGGCTTGCGCCCATTGTGCAATATTCCCCACTGCTGCCTCCCGTAGGAGTCTGGACCGTGTCTCAGTTCCAGTGTGGCTGGTCATCCTCTCAGACCAGCTAGGGATCGTCGCCTAGGTGAGCCGTTACCCCACCTACTAGCTAATCCCATCTGGGCACATCTGATGGCAAGAGGCCCGAAGGTCCCCCTCTTTGGTCTTGCGACGTTATGCGGTATTAGCTACCGTTTCCAGTAGTTATCCCCCTCCATCAGGCAGTTTCCCAGACATTACTCACCCGTCCGCCACTCGTCACCCGAGAGCAAGCTCTCTGTGCTACCGTTCGACTTGCATGTGTTAGGCCTGCCGCCAGCGTTCAATCTGAGCCATGATCAAACTCTTCAATTTAAGTTTGATGCTCGTGAATTAAACTTCGTAATGAATTACGTGTTCACTCAGAGACTTGGTATTCATTTTTCGTCTTGCGACGTTAAGAATCCATGTCACTTTGAGTGCCCACACAGATTGTCTGATAAATTGTTAAAGAGCAGTGCAACGCGGCTTTCGCTCACCGTTGCGAGGTGGCGTATATTACGCTTTCCTCTTTCAGAGTCAACCCGTTATTTCAGGATTTTTTCTCTTCAACCGACCCGGTTGTTTGTGAAGTGATTCACATCTGCCGTGTCGATGAAGGCGCATTATAGGGAGTTCCCGAGCATCCGCAATAGTAAAATTGCAGAAAAATGACTGACTGCTGCATTCCCCAGCAAAACCCCGCTTTATACCCTGTTACGCACAGAATTATCCACAGGTGGCGGCCGATACCCTCTTATAAAGGCCCGCTCTCTTCTCTCTATAGGGCGCGATCCTGGGCTAAAAAGAGAAAGATAAAAATTCGCGAGCGTTGCGCAAACGTTTTCGTTACAATGCCGCGCTATAACAAGGATGCCCGGTTGGGTGCGTTAGGTGAGTTTTTAGACAAAAATTCACCTAACGCTCTCTGTAATATTCAAATCCTGGGGATTTAATACCATGCAACAACGTCGTCCAGTCCGCCGCGCCCTGCTCAGTGTTTCTGACAAGGCCGGTATCGTCGAATTCGCGCAGGCGCTTTCCGCTCGTGGTGTCGAGCTACTGTCTACGGGTGGTACCGCACGCCTGCTGGCTGAGAAAGGTCTGCCGGTTACCGAAGTCTCTGACTACACCGGTTTCCCGGAAATGATGGACGGACGCGTGAAGACCCTGCATCCGAAAGTTCACGGCGGTATTCTCGGTCGCCGCGGCCAGGATGACGGTATTATGGAACAACACGGTATCGCGCCTATTGATATGGTGGTGGTTAACCTGTATCCGTTTGCTCGAACCGTTGCCCGCGAGGGCTGCTCGCTGGAAGATGCGGTAGAAAACATTGATATCGGCGGCCCAACCATGGTTCGCTCAGCGGCGAAGAACCATAAAGACGTCGCCATCGTGGTGAAGAGCAGCGACTACGATGCCATTATTAAAGAGATGGATGCCAACGAAGGCTCCCTGACCCTCGACACCCGCTTCGACCTCGCCATTAAGGCATTCGAACACACCGCCGCCTACGACAGCATGATTGCCAACTACTTCGGCAGCATGGTTCCGGCCTATCACGGCGAGAGCAAAGAAGCCGCGGGTCGCTTCCCGCGCACCCTGAATCTGAACTTCGTTAAGAAGCAGGATATGCGCTATGGTGAAAACAGCCACCAGCAGGCGGCCTTCTATATAGAAGAAGAAGTCAAAGAAGCCTCTGTCGCCACTGCACAGCAGGTTCAGGGTAAAGCGCTCTCCTATAACAACATCGCTGACACCGATGCCGCGCTGGAATGCGTCAAAGAATTCAGCGAGCCGGCCTGCGTTATTGTGAAGCACGCCAACCCATGTGGCGTAGCGGTAAGCACCTCTATTCTGGACGCCTACGACCGCGCGTACAAAACTGACCCGACCTCTGCCTTCGGCGGCATTATCGCGTTTAACCGCGAACTGGATGCCGAAACCGCGCAGGCGATCATCTCCCGCCAGTTTGTTGAAGTGATCATCGCACCGTCTGCGACGGAAGAAGCCCTGAAGATCACTGCCGCGAAACAGAATGTCCGCGTCCTGACCTGCGGTCAGTGGACGCAGCGCGTACCGGGTCTGGACTTCAAACGCGTTAACGGCGGCCTGCTGGTTCAGGATCGCGATCTGGGTATGGTTACGGAAGGCGAACTGCGCGTGGTTTCCAAACGCCAGCCGACCGAGCAGGAGCTGCGCGATGCGCTGTTCTGCTGGAAAGTGGCGAAATTCGTTAAATCCAACGCCATTGTGTACGCCAAAGAGAATATGACCATCGGGATAGGCGCAGGCCAGATGAGCCGCGTTTACTCCGCCAAAATCGCCGGGATTAAAGCCGGTGATGAAGGTCTGGAAGTGAAAGGTTCGGCGATGGCCTCTGACGCCTTCTTCCCGTTCCGCGACGGTATTGATGCCGCTGCTGCCGTTGGCGTGAGCTGCGTCATTCAGCCCGGTGGCTCTATTCGCGACGAAGAGGTGATTGCCACCGCCGATGAGCACGGCATCGCGATGATCTTCACCGACATGCGCCACTTCCGCCATTAATTCACGGAGCAGACGATGAAAGTATTAGTTATTGGCAACGGCGGACGCGAACACGCGCTGGCCTGGAAAGCCGCACAGTCACCGCAGGTTGATACCGTTTTTGTCGCCCCGGGTAACGCGGGCACCGCCCTGGAACCGGCGCTGCAGAACGTGGCTATCGGCGTCACCGATATTCCGGCGCTGCTGAGCTTTGCGCAGAGCGAGAAGATTGACCTGACCATCGTTGGCCCGGAAGCGCCGCTGGTAATTGGCGTTGTCGATGCGTTCCGTGCCGCAGGGCTGAAAATCTTCGGCCCAACGGAAGGCGCGGCGCAGCTTGAAGGCTCCAAAGCCTTCACCAAAGATTTCCTCGCGCGTCATAACATCCCGACGGCGGAATACCAGAACTTCACCGAAGTCGAGCCCGCGCTGGCGTACCTGCGTGAGAAAGGCGCGCCGATCGTCATCAAGGCCGACGGCCTGGCCGCCGGCAAGGGCGTGATTGTCGCCATGACGCTGGAAGAAGCGGAAGCCGCCGTTCACGACATGCTGGCAGGTAACGCCTTTGGCGACGCCGGACACCGCATCGTCATTGAAGAGTTCCTCGACGGCGAAGAGGCGAGCTTTATCGTGATGGTCGACGGCGAGCACGTCCTGCCGATGGCCACCAGCCAGGATCATAAACGCGTGGGCAATGGCGATACCGGCCCAAACACGGGCGGTATGGGCGCTTACTCACCGGCGCCGGTGGTAACCGATGAGGTTCACCAGCGCACCATGGAACGCATTATCTGGCCAACCGTAAAAGGTATGGCAGCGGAAGGGAACACCTACACCGGTTTCCTCTATGCGGGCCTGATGATCGATAAACAGGGAAACCCGAAGGTTATCGAGTTCAACTGCCGCTTTGGCGATCCGGAAACCCAGCCGATCATGCTGCGCATGAAATCGGATCTGGTAGATCTGTGCCTCGCCGCCTGCGACGGCAAGCTGAATGAGAAAACCTCCGAGTGGGACGAACGCGCCTCGCTGGGCGTCGTGATCGCCGCCGGTGGCTATCCGGGCAACTACAGCACCGGTGATGAGATCCACGGCCTGCCGCTGGAAGAAGCGGCTGACGGCAAGGTCTTCCACGCCGGTACCAGACTCGCTGATGACGATCGCGTGCTGACCAGCGGCGGCCGGGTGCTCTGCGCTACCGCGCTGGGTCACAGCGTCGCTGAAGCGCAAAAGCGCGCTTACGCCCTGATGAGCGATATCCGCTGGGACGGCAGCTTTAGCCGTAACGACATCGGCTGGCGCGCTATTGAACGTGAGCAAAACAGCTAACGGCTGAGCTTTGCCAGCAGCGTTTTGCGCGTAATGCCCAGCTGACGGGCGGCTTCAGTTTTGTTGCCGCCCGTTTTTTCGAGCGCCACCAGGATCGCTTCTTTCTCGACTTCCACCAGCGGCTGAATAATATCCTCACCGTGCGGCGCGTCCGAAACCGACGTACCGGCAATCGCCAGCGGCAGCTCGCGTTCCGAGATATACTCTCCGGTCAGCAGGACCACCGCCCGCTCTACCGCATTTTCCAGTTCGCGAATATTCCCCGGCCATGCGTAGTGAATCAGTAAGTCCATCGCCTGCGGCGTAAACCCCTGCACCGCTTTGCGGTTACGCTCGGCATAACGCTGCAGGAAATAGCGCGCCAGCTGAGGGATATCTTCCTTGCGCTGACGCAGCGGCGGCATATCGATAGTCACGACGTTCAGGCGATAGTAGAGATCCTGACGAAAACGTCCGGCGCTGACCTCTTCAGCTAAATCCCGGTGGGTGGCGGCAATTAGCCGCACATCGACCGAAAGGGTCTGATTGCTGCCCACGCGCTGCACTTCACGCTCCTGAATCGCCCGCAGCAGGCGCACCTGCATCAGCGGTGAAATATCGCCAATCTCATCGAGAAAGAGCGTACCGCCGTCCGCTTCAACAAAACGCCCTTCTCGCCGTTTGTCCGCGCCGGTAAAGGCGCCTTTCTCGTGACCAAACAGCTCCGACTCCAGCAACGACTCGTTGAGTGCGGCACAGTTGAGGATCACCAGCGGCCTGCGGCTGCGGGCGCTGCTGGCGTGCAGCGCCCGCGCGACCAGCTCTTTCCCGGTGCCCGACTCGCCGTGAATTAATACCGTCGCATCGGAGGGGGCAACCAGGGCAATATTATTCAGCAGCGCCCGCATCGCCGGGCTATCGCCCACCATGCCAAACTGGGCCGCGGGGGGGCTACCCGCGACGGGTGACTCGCTCAGCCGCGTATGGGCCAACGCCTCAGACAGCGTCTGCTGCAGCTTGTCAAAGTCCAGCGGCTTGATAAGGTAGTCCAGCGCACCGGATTTCAGCGCCTCTACTGCGGTATCGACGCTGGAGTATGCGGTCATGATCAATACCGGAATCGACGGATTCCAGGTTTTGATCTCTTTCAGCGTTTCGATGCCGTCCATCTCGGCCATGCGGATATCGCAAAGCACCAGATCAAACACCGTCTGGCGCACCTGTTCCAGCGCCTGTATACCGTTGTATGCCAGCGCAACCCGGTATCCCCAGCCCCGCAACAGCGCCTGTAAGATAGTGCAGTGGCTGATATCATCGTCCACCACCAGAATATCGATCTGCTCGCCACTCATCCTTGTTCATCCTTTTGTTGCCCGTTGACCGGCAAATAGAGAGTAAATAGCGCGCCTTCGCCGGGGGCGCTCTCGGCGTGAATCGTTCCACCGTGCTGCTCGACAATGTTCTGCACCACCGCCAGGCCCAGCCCGGTGCCGTCGGCCTTGGTCGTGAAGTACGGAGTAAAAATGGCCTGTAGCTGTTCCGCCGTCATCCCCTTGCCGCTGTCCGCAACGCTCACCTTTACTCGCCCGTCGCCGCATTCCCTCACCGCCACCGTAATCACGCCATCGCGGCCAATAGCGTGGACGGCATTGAGATAAAGGTTCAGCAGCACCTGTTTCAAACGATCCGGATCGGCCTGAATGCGGCATAGCGCGGGCTGCGCGGTGAACGCGAGCGTTATTGCCCGGCTGGCGGCATCCTGGCTAATTAGCTGAAGCGAGTGCGTAATCACGTCATTCAAATCAACCGATTGATACGTTAAATGCGCCGGACGCACCAGTTCCAGCAGCTCGCTGACGACCCTGTTCAGGCGATCGGCTTCCTTCGCCATCACCTGGGCCAGCTGATGCGCTTCGCCATCGGCTGGGGTTCGCTCGGCAAAATACTTTGCCAGCCCTTTTATAGATGACAGCGGGTTGCGGATCTCATGGGCGACGCCCGCGGCCAGATGACCAAGCGCCACCAGCTTTTCTTTACGCGCCGTCGCCTCCTGCAGCTGCTTGCGCGAACGTTGATAGCGGCGGAACCAGAACTGCGCCAGCAACGTTGCCGCCATCACTACGCCCGCCGCGCAGAGCATGATAACCATATTACGCAGGCTACGGGCATGGTCGGCATCCAGCTCGCGGGTATCAAAAGCAATAAAAATAACCTGGGGAGCCTGGGTACGTAGCCCGGCAGCTTCGCGACGCATCATCATGCGCATATGATGCCCGCCGCCGTTAAGCGGGCGAAATTGACGATAAATCTCCAGCGCCGGTTCCGGTTTTTCGAGCCGGCGCCAGCGCTCCTCGCTCCCAATATTCAGCTCACGCAGAGTGCTGGCAGGATAGAGCGACTCACCAACCTGCTGCGGGTCGCTATGGGCAATGATTTTACCGCTCTCATCCGTCACAGCGAACCACAGCACGCCTGGCTGCCAGGCCATCTCTTCCAGCAACGCCTGCAGTTGGGAATGATGCATACGCATTCCCATGCCCACCCGGGCGCCGGACTCAAGGGCGCGAATCAGCACGCTGCCCTTTTCCTGGATAGTCTGGCGCGCGGCTTCATTTTCACGGCCATAATCACGCACGATTAACGCAGAGAACAGGCACACCAGCAGCAAGATAAGGCCGGTTAACAACCAGCTCAGCCAGACGGCGACGGAATCCTTAGACAACCGCATCGCGTTCATGACAACTCCCTTTCCTCAGACACCGTATCGCTCAGCAGAAATCATGCCATTTTTCCGTCCCGTCTAACCGCTTCTCAGGCGCAAACCGGGAAGGCGATCGAGTAAAAATGACCCGCAGCCTCCTTGACCGCGAGTCATTTTTACTCGCTCTCGTCCGGCAGGAAAGCGCTCAATGCCCGATATCCTGCGACCTTTCCATTCTGGCACAGAAGATGCAAATCATTGAGAAACCATAAGCCAGGAGAATAAACTATGAAACGGAACAAAAAAATGACGCTGACGCTGATTGCCCTCGCCGCGCTGACTTTCGGCAGCAGTTCAGCCTGGGCAAGGCACCACTGGAATAATGGCAGCGGAATGGGCCCCCAGGGCTACAGCCAGCTCACCGCCGATCAGCAGGCCACTGCCCAGAAGCTGCATAACGATTTCTATGAACAAACCCGCGTTTTGCGTCAGCAGCTTCAATCAAAACGCTACGAATACCATGCGCTGTTAACCGCGGATAAGCCTGAAAGCGCGAAAGTCGAATCCATTGCCCAGGAGATGGAGGTTCTCGGTCAACAGCTGGCCCAGCAGCGGGTGAAGTTCGATCTCGCGTTAGCGCAGGCGGGTGTTTCTCGCGGTGTGGGTATGGGACCAGGGAGCTGCGACGGAGGCCGCGGTCATATGGGGATGAGCCACTGGTAAGGCTCAGAAGCTTTTTTCGGTCGGCTGCCAGGTGCAGAAATCTTCGTTTGCCACCAGCAGCAGCTGAGAGCCTTCAGGCGCTTCCAGCCACGCCACGCTGACCTCAATGGATGAGTGATTCTGGCGTCGCTCAATATGCGCCAGCGCCTGCGTATCGAGGTCAGGCTTCACGGTCTGACCTTCACAGGTGGTCACCGTCCTGTTGGCATGCCAGCGCCCCTGGCGCAGCATAACGCGTCCCTGACGCAGAGCGTCGCTGGTCTGGCGTATTTGCTCAGCGCGATAGCGGTATAGCGCGACCTGATCGCTGGAAAGCTGCTGCTTCTGCCCATCGATTTCACGCTGCATAAAGCTGAGTTCGCCCTGCGCATCAAACCGGGCGCGAATATGTTCCGGCGGTTTACCGTAGACGTTGAGTTCAATCAGCGCGAGCTGGCCATCCTGCCAGCGGTACTCGCTGGTCGAAGTATTACCATGACGCCATGGACTGAAGGCGGCAAGGAGATGGACCTCGCCGTTAGAATCTTTGCGCCAGATACGCATCGCCCCCTGGTTATCCGCATATCCGCTGGCGGTAAACGGCGGGAGAGAGGAATCATGGCTGCAGGCAGTGAGCAGCAATACGCCTACCAGCGCCAGCGTGCGGCGCCAGGTAGACAAAAGGGGCCGACAAGCCCCTTCGATAAAACTGTACACTGCCACGCGGTCTTACTTAACTGCGTCTTTCAGAGCTTTACCAGAAACAAATGCCGGTACGTTTGCTGCGGCGATTTTGATTTCATTACCGGTCTGCGGGTTGCGGCCAGTACGCTCAGCGCGGTGGTTCACTTTGAAGGTACCGAAACCAACCAGTTGAACAGCATCACCTTCTTTCAGAGACTCGGTAATTGCAGCCAGGGTAGATTCCAGGGCAGCTTTCGCCTGTGCTTTGGACAGGTCAGCTTTGTCCGCAATTACATCAATCAGTTGAGTCTTGTTCATAAGTTATCCTTACAATGTGTTTATCGCTTGCTAAGCATCGAGTGCGACGGAAATGCCTGAAAAGCACTCTCCTGCATACACGCACCGATAGCCACGTTTTTTCGCCCCCCAAATGTAGACCAGACGGGGGGCGGAATGGAAGCCTTCAGACGCTACAATTCAGGCGGTAAATCACGTTTTCTGGTCTCATTGCTGAAAATTTATACCAATATTGCTCTCACCGGCCTCGCGAAGGTCTGCACGCAGCCCTTTGATCAGTTCAATATCGCGTTCTTCGCAGTCGGCCAGAAGACGGAAAATTTCCCACTGAATATCCCATTCCTGTTCGACAGCCGGGTTTTCTTTGAGCTCTTCGTCGGTCATTTCGCGACCAGCCTGGGTCATTTCCAGCATCGCAACGGTGGTGATCGAGCTCTTGCTGACTTCAATAGCATGTTCGAGCGTTTCGCCGCTCAGCCGCGAATGAATCAGCTCACTCAAGGCCACGCAGGCATCAATGGCCGGATAGACGCCGTACAGGTCGTAATCATCAGCGGCCGGAATCGCCTCTTCCAGCTTTTCCAGCTGGCTGTCGAAATTCACCTTCGCATCTTTTACCGTCAGCGTTTCCCAGATCAGATCGAGAATACGGCGATAAAGCTGGCCATCGGCGAACTCAGTTTGCTGACAGAACATGGCGTAGTTGGGGTACATCCGCTCGCACAGGCAGGCCATAAAGGTCACGTGCTGCCAGCTTTCCAGCTTCTCCAGACGCAGATGAATCGGGTTTTGTAACATGATGAAATCTCGAAGTCAGAAATTAGCCGCAGTGTACCTGAATCAATCGTGATTTGCTTGCCAACGCACAAACGCCGGACGCCGGGACGCCACGGCATCAGCCCAGCGCGTCGGCTCGGGCAGGCGGTAGCCTTTCAGACAGCGCTCCACCCACATCAGCGCGCTATCCAGGCCCACGCGGTGCCCGGTACTCACAAACAGGGGATTACAGCGCGTTTTACTGCGCAAAACCCACGCCAGCTGCTCGCCTTTATCTAACAACGGCGCCAGCGCGCCGGGCTCATCGCCCAGCGGCTCGAACTTACCGCACAGCCGTTTTTTCGCCACGCCGATAGTCGGCACATCCACCAGCAGACCAAAATGGCTGGCGACGCCGAGGCGGCGCGGGTGGGAAATACCGTGGCCATCAACAAATAAGAGATTTGGCTTCTGCGAAAGCTGCTCCCAGGCCGCCAGCAGCGCGGGGGTTTCGCGAAAGGAGAGGAAGCCGGGGATATAGGGCATCGTGGTCGCGACGCGCGCGACCTGATACTCCACCAGCTCCAGGGACGGATAGCTCAGCAGCACCATCGCCGCCCGGGTCACCTCTCCCTCTTGCTCAAATCCAACATCCGCTCCGCCGATCAGCGTCAGCGGATCCTGGTCCAGCCGATCGCCTCGTTCAACCGATGCCGCCAGGCTGAGCTGCTGGGTGCGTAGCGATGACAAATCCATATTCACTCCTTAACGGTGGTATGGCGCCGACAACCGGTGCACTGCCTCCACAAATACGCCCGCATGTTCCGGGTCGACGTCCTGATGAATGCCGTGCCCGAGGTTAAAGACATGGCCTTCGCCCTGGCCAAACCCGGCAAGAATGGTCGCCACCTCTTCTTCGATGCGCGCCGGAGGGGCATACAGCATCGAGGGATCCATATTGCCCTGCAGGGCGACTTTATGGCCGACGCGACGCCGCGCATCGGCGATATCGGTCGTCCAGTCGAGTCCCAGCGCATCGCAGCCGGTTTCCGCCATCGCTTCCAGCCACTGCCCGCCGCCTTTGGTAAACAGCGTCACCGGCACGCGGCGGCCATCGTTCTCACGCAGCAGCCCATCAACGATTTTATGCATGTAATAGAGCGAGAACTGCTGATAATCCCGGCCGGTCAGCACCCCGCCCCAGGTATCAAAAATCATCACCGACTGCGCGCCCGCTTTGATTTGCGCATTCAGATACAGCGTGACGCTTTTCGCCAGCTTATCGAGCAGCGCATGCAGGGCCTGCGGCTCGGCGTACATCATCTTTTTGATCACCGTAAACGCTTTGCTGCTGCCGCCTTCCACCATGTAGGTCGCCAGCGTCCACGGGCTGCCGGAAAAGCCAATCAGCGGCACTTCTCCCTTCAGCTCACGGCGGATGGTGCGCACGGCGTTCATCACGTAGCCAAGCTCATCTTCCGGGTCGGGTACGGGTAATTTATCGACATCCGCTTTGCCGGTAATGGGTGAGGTAAAACGCGGGCCCTCCCCGGCTTCGAAATAGAGCCCCAGCCCCATCGCATCCGGGATGGTGAGAATGTCCGAGAAGAGGATAGCCGCATCCAGCTTATAGCGGCGCAGCGGCTGCAGCGTCACTTCACAGGCAAGCTCGGCGTTTTTACACAGCGACATAAAATCGCCCGCCTCGGCGCGGGTGGCCTTATATTCCGGTAAATAGCGGCCCGCCTGTCGCATCATCCATACCGGGGTGACATCAACCGGCTGGCGTAGCAGCGCGCGCAGGTAGCGATCGTTCTTCAGTTCGGTCATTTTTACATTCCTTTAGCGTTGATGCGCCAAGTTTATACACAAAATCATTCAAAGTGGATCGAGGCGGCAATTGAATGAACCCCAGGAGCTTACTCAAGTAAGTGACTGGGGTAAGTGAAAGCAGCCAACAAAGAGGCAATTTGAAGGATAAAGTGTATGTAACATGTCACTCATACTCTGCCCGACACATCGCCACGGTATCTTCAATCAGACGGCGCGCCACGGTGCCCGGCGGCGGCAAAAGCGGCAGATTGTCATAGCGATACCATCCCGCCTCCAGCAGCTCTTTCTTGTCGATGACAATCTCGCCGCTATCGTACTCGGCCATAAACGCGGTCATCAGCGATTGCGGGAACGGCCAGGGCTGAGAGGTCACGTAGCGCAGGTTTTTCACCTTAATGCCGCTCTCCTCCATCACCTCGCGGGCAACGGTCTGCTCCAGGGTTTCGCCGACTTCGACAAACCCGGCCAGCACCGTATGCACGCCGTTGCGATGGCGAGTATGCTGCGCCAGCAGGATAGAATCATCCCGACGGATGGCGACGATAATGCACGGGGCGATTTGCGGGTAGTAGCGTTCGCGGCAGTGGCTGCACAGCATTGCCCACTCGGTTTTGCTGGGGTGCATAGGATGACCGCAGTAGCCGCAGAATTTATGCGATCGGTAGAACTCCGCCAGCTGGATCCCGCGCCCCGCCAGTTGAAAAAGGCCAGCATCCTGATCGAGCACCTGACGCAGCGATCCCATCTCATGCCGGCGATCCTGGCGGACCAGCCACACCGGATCGCCCTGCCATTCTCCGATTCGCAGCGCGGGCTGCCCCGCAAGATTAAAATTTACCGCTTCGCCGTAGGGCAATTCTCCGTCGGGCAACCATAATTTCTGTTCGTGGCTGACGATCCACCAGCCGCGATCTAATTTTTCAATAATACGATCCATATCTATTGCACTACCTTTATTTTACTGGCACTTTTAACATTAAATTTACATTTTGGTGAGCAACGTATTTCTCTTAAAACCTTGCGGAGTCAACCATGTTAAACCAGCTGGAAAACCTGACGGAACGTGTTGGAGGCAGCAATAAACTGGTCGATCGCTGGCTACAAGTACGTAAGCATTTGCTTGTGGCTTACTACAACCTGGTTGGCCTGAAGCCCGGCAAAGAATCATTTATGCGGCTTAATGAGAAAGCGCTGGATGATTTTTGTCAAAGCCTGGTGGACTACCTCTCCTCCGGCCATTTTAATATTTATGAACGCTTTATCGGCGAATTGGAAGGCGATACGCCACTTTTAGCCGCCACTAAGATTTATCCACAGCTGCAGGCCAATACCCAGCAGATCATGGATTATTACGACTCCTGCCTCGAAAACGCCATCGATCACGATAACTACCTTGAGTTCCAGCAGGCGCTGTCGGACATCGGCGAAGCGCTGGAAGCGCGCTTTGCGCTGGAAGATAACCTGATCGCCCTCGCCGTCGCCCACAGCCGCAAAGACAACGTCAGCGACAATATCGCGCCGACCGCTTGAGTTGTGAGCCATTAACGCGTAGTTTACATACATTCCCCCTCACGGAGAGGGGATGTCATCTTGTCGGAGTGCCCATTTTCCACACTGGAAAAGGCTGAGACCGTTAATTCGGGATCCGCGGAACCTGATCAGGCTAATACCTGCGAAGGGAACAAGAGTAAACTGCGTTTAGCATCAGCCGCTTCAGGGCCGATCGCATCTGTTACTCCATCCGTCGTCTGGCAAGCCATATCCTGTTTAACTGGAATGAGCTATGTCTACAACCAAACTCACGCGTCGAGAGCAACGCGAACGCGCCCAGCGCTTTATCGACACCCTGGAAGGTACCGCATTTCCCAATTCGCAGCGCATCTATATCCCCGGTTCGCAGGAAGATATTCGCGTACCGATGCGCGAAATTCAGCTGAGCCCGACGCTTATCGGCGGCAGCAAAGATAATCCTCAGTACGAAGCGAACGAAGCTATTCCGGTCTATGACACCTCCGGCCCCTATGGCGATCCGCACGTCGCGATTAACGTTCAGCAGGGTCTGGCAAAACTGCGTCAGCCGTGGATTGATGCGCGCCGCGACTGCGAAGCACTCAGCGATCGCAGCTCGGCCTATACCAGAGAGCGGCTGGCGGATGATGGCCTCAACGAACTGCGCTTTACCGGCCTGCTCACGCCCAGGCGCGCCATCGTCGGGAAATGCGTGACGCAGTTGCACTACGCCCGTCAGGGGATTGTCACCCCGGAAATGGAGTTCATCGCCATTCGCGAGAATATGGGCCGCGAGCGTATTCGTGGCGAAGTGCTGCGCCAGCAGCATCCGGGCGTTGGGTTTGGCGCGCGGCTGCCGGAGAATATCACCCCGGAGT
The DNA here is from genome assembly GCF_009025755.1 of Klebsiella sp. RCJ4. Lineage (NCBI taxonomy): Bacteria > Pseudomonadati > Pseudomonadota > Gammaproteobacteria > Enterobacterales > Enterobacteriaceae > Klebsiella > Klebsiella sp. RCJ4. Next base: position 22,766 of record NZ_WCIN01000006.1, on the reverse strand, counting down.
TTGTGCGGGCTGAAGTCGCCGCCGGGCGCGCGATTATCCCGGCCAATATTAATCATCCGGAATCCGAACCGATGATTATTGGCCGCAACTTCCTCGTGAAGGTTAACGCCAATATCGGCAACTCGGCGGTCACCTCGTCGATTGAAGAAGAGGTCGAGAAGCTGGTGTGGGCGACGCGCTGGGGAGCGGATACGGTCATGGACCTCTCCACCGGCCGCTATATTCACGAGACCCGCGAGTGGATCCTGCGCAATAGTCCGGTACCGATCGGTACGGTGCCGATCTACCAGGCTCTGGAGAAGGTCAACGGGATCGCCGAAGATCTCACCTGGGAAGCCTTCCGCGATACGCTGCTCGAGCAGGCGGAACAGGGGGTGGACTACTTCACCATCCATGCGGGCGTGCTGCTGCGCTACGTGCCGATGACCGCCAGGCGCCTGACCGGCATCGTCTCCCGCGGCGGCTCAATCATGGCGAAATGGTGCCTGTCCCATCACAAAGAGAATTTCCTCTACCAGCATTTCCGCGAAATCTGCGAAATCTGCGCCGCCTATGACGTCTCGCTGTCATTGGGCGACGGCCTGCGTCCCGGCTCGATTCAGGATGCCAACGACGAAGCGCAGTTCGCCGAACTGCACACCCTGGGCGAACTGACCAAAATCGCCTGGGAGTATGACGTACAGGTGATGATCGAAGGCCCGGGCCACGTGCCGATGCAGATGATTCAGCGCAATATGACCGAAGAGCTGGAGCACTGCCACGAAGCGCCGTTCTACACCTTAGGGCCGCTAACCACCGATATCGCGCCGGGCTATGACCATTTCACCTCGGGAATTGGCGCCGCCATGATCGGCTGGTTCGGCTGCGCGATGCTCTGCTACGTGACGCCAAAAGAGCACCTCGGCCTGCCGAATAAAGAAGACGTTAAGCAGGGCCTGATTACCTACAAAATTGCCGCCCACGCCGCCGATCTCGCCAAAGGCCATCCCGGCGCGCAGATCCGCGATAACGCCATGTCGAAAGCGCGCTTCGAGTTCCGCTGGGAAGATCAGTTTAATCTGGCGCTCGACCCGTTCACCGCGCGCGCTTACCACGACGAAACCCTGCCGCAGGAGTCAGGCAAAGTGGCCCACTTCTGCTCCATGTGCGGCCCTAAATTCTGCTCAATGAAGATAAGCCAGGAAGTTCGCGACTACGCCGCCGCGCAGACCATCGAAGTGGGGATGGCCGATATGTCGGATAACTTCCGCGCCCGCGGCAGTGAAATCTATCTACGTAAGGAGGAAGCCTGATGTATCAACCCGATTTTCCATCCGTCCCTTTCCGTTTAGGGCTCTATCCGGTCGTCGATAGCGTCACGTGGATCGAACGCCTGCTGGCCGCGGGCGTTCGCACTCTCCAGCTGCGCATCAAGGATAAACGCGATAGTGAGGTTGAAGAGCATGTCGTTGCCGCTATCGCTCTGGGACGCAAATACCATGCGCGGCTGTTTATTAACGATTACTGGCGCCTGGCCATCAAACATCAGGCTTACGGCGTGCATTTAGGCCAGGAGGATCTGGAAACGACCGACCTCAGCGGCATCCGCAACGCCGGGCTGCGCCTTGGCGTTTCGACGCATGACGATATGGAAATTGATATCGCGCTGGCGGCGCGTCCCTCTTACATCGCGCTTGGGCACGTTTTTCCAACGCAAACCAAGCAGATGCCTTCCGCCCCTCAGGGGCTGGATCAGCTGGCGCAGCATATTCAGCGACTCGGGGATTATCCAACCGTGGCGATTGGCGGCATCAGCCTTGAGCGCGCCCCGGCGGTACTGGCGACCGGCGTCGGCAGCGTTGCGGTGGTCAGCGCCATTACTCAGGCGGCCGACTGGCGACAGGCAACGGCCCGGCTGCTCGAGATAGCGGGAGCCGGTGATGAATGACAGCGATTTTATGCGCTATAGCCGCCAGCTGCTGCTGGAGGATATCGCCATTGAAGGCCAGCAAAAGCTGCTGGCCAGCCGGGTGTTGATCGTGGGCCTCGGCGGGCTGGGCTCTCCCGCCGCGCTCTATCTTGCCGGCGCTGGCGTCGGCACGCTGGTGCTGGTCGATGACGACGACGTGCACGTCAGTAACCTGCAGCGACAAATTTTGTTCACCAGCGAGGATATCGCTCAGCCTAAAACCACGGCCGCCAGGGCCCGGCTGGCTCAGTTAAATCCGCAGATTGAACTGATTGCGCTGAAGCAGCGGTTAGGCGGAAAGGCCCTGCGGGATGAAGTGGCGAAGGCCGATGTGGTACTGGATTGCACCGATAACATGGCGACTCGTCAGGCGATCAACGCCGCCTGCGTCGCGCTTAAAACGCCGCTGATTACCGCCAGCGCCGTCGGGCTTGGGGGGCAGCTGATGGTACTGACGCCGCCGTGGGAGCAGGGCTGCTATCGCTGTCTGTGGCCGGACGCTAACGAGCCTGAGCGCAACTGCCGTACGGCGGGCATTATCGGTCCGGTGGTTGGCATGATGGGTACCCTACAGGCGCTGGAGGCCATCAAGCTGCTCGCCGGCATGATGGCCCCGCGTAACGCGCTGCGCCTGTTCGATGCCCGAACCAGCAGCTGGCGCACTCTCGCGCTCCAGCGGGCTCAGGGCTGTCCGGTATGCGGAGGGCAGCATGCGGATATGGTTTAACGATGAACCGTTGCAGTGCGCCGAAGCGACCTCCGTCGCCGATCTGCTCACGCAGCTGGAACAGCAGCAGCCGGGCGTCGCGCTGGCGCTCAATCAACGCATCCTGCCGCGTGAACAGTGGCAAGATCATCTCTTACAGGAAGGCGATCAAATCCTGCTTTTTCAGGTTATCGCTGGAGGCTGACATGTTACGTATTGCGGATAAAACCTTTGAGTCACATCTTTTCACCGGCACCGGTAAATTCGCCGCCCCCGACGTCATGGTGGAGGCCATTCGCGCCTCCGGCAGCCAGCTGGTGACGCTGGCGATGAAGCGCGTCGATCTCCGTCAGCATAATGACGCGATCCTCGCGCCGCTGCGGGCGGCCGGCGTTAGCCTGCTGCCCAACACCTCCGGCGCTAAAACGGCGGAAGAGGCGGTATTTGCCGCCCGCCTGGCGCGGGAGGCGCTGGGCACCCACTGGCTGAAGCTGGAAATTCACCCGGACGCCCGCTGGCTGCTCCCCGACCCGATCGAAACGCTGAAAGCGGCGGAGATTCTGGTACGGGAAGGCTTCGTGGTGCTGCCCTACTGCGGCGCCGACCCGGTGCTGTGCAAGCGCCTCGAAGAAGCGGGCTGCGCGGCGGTGATGCCGCTGGGCGCGCCCATCGGCTCCAATCAGGGACTGGAAACTAAAGCGATGCTGGAGATTATTATCGCGCAGGCCACGGTGCCGGTAGTCGTTGACGCGGGTATTGGCGTGCCGAGTCACGCGGCGCAGGCGCTGGAAATGGGCGCTGACGCGGTACTGGTGAATACCGCCATCGCCGTTGCCGACGATCCGGTAACCATGGCGCGGGCCTTCCGTTTAGCAATCGATGCCGGCTTGCTGGCCCGACAGGCAGGCCCGGGCGCGCGCAGCGCGCAGGCGCAGGCCACCAGCCCGCTGACCGGCTTTCTGGAGGCGCGGATATGAACACCTTCACTGACCATTGGCGGCAGCTGGACTGGGACGATATTCGCCTGCGAATCAACGGGAAAACTCCCGCCGACGTTGAACGCGCCCTGGCAGCCAAACAGCTCAGCCGCGACGATATGATGGCCCTGCTCTCCCCCGCCGCCGCGGACTATCTGGAGCCTCTGGCCCAGCGCGCTCAGCGCCTGACTCGCCAGCGTTTTGGTAATACCGTCAGCTTTTATGTCCCGCTGTATCTCTCTAATCTCTGCGCCAACGACTGTACCTACTGCGGTTTCTCAATGAGTAACCGCATCAAGCGCAAGACTCTGGATGAGGCGGAAATAGCCCGTGAATGCGCGGCGATCCGCGAAATGGGCTTTGAGCATCTGCTGCTGGTGACCGGCGAACATCAGGGCAAGGTCGGCATGGACTACTTTCGCCAGCATCTGCCCGCGATTCGCCGCCAGTTCGCCTCGCTGCATATGGAGGTCCAGCCGCTGGCGATGGAAGAGTACGCCGAGCTGAAAACCCTCGGTCTGGACGGGGTGATGGTCTATCAGGAGACCTATCATGAAAGCATGTATGCGAAACACCATCTGAAAGGGAAAAAGCAGGATTTCTTCTGGCGGCTGGATACGCCGGACAGGCTTGGGCTGGCGGGGATTGATAAAATTGGCCTTGGCGCACTTATTGGCCTTTCCGACAGCTGGCGGGTGGACTGCTTTATGGTGGCGGAGCATCTGCTGTGGCTCCAGCAGCATTACTGGCGCAGCCGCTACTCCATCTCCTTCCCACGTCTGCGGCCTTGCGCGGGAGGTATCGAGCCCGCCTCATTAATGGATGAACGGCAGCTGGTGCAAACCATTTGCGCCTTCCGCCTGCTGGCTCCGGAAGTGGAACTCTCGCTCTCCACCCGCGAATCCCCCTGGTTCCGCGATCGGGTGATCCCGCTGGCCATCAACAACGTCAGCGCCTTTTCGAAAACCCAGCCCGGCGGGTATGCCGATAACCATCCGGAGCTGGAGCAGTTCGCGCCTCACGATGACCGCCGCCCGGAAGAGGTCGCCAGCGCCCTGGTGGCCAGCGGTCTACAGCCGGTATGGAAGGATTGGGACAGCTGGCTGGGACGCGCCTCCCAATCGTCATGATAACGAATGTAATTTCTTAAACGTTCTTCATGCACGATCGTAATAAGAGAAACGGGAGATTGTGGCCCTGTTCCCGTTTCTCTATTCTGCCCCTGTCAGCAGCGGACGCTGGCCAGGGCGAATATTCACTCTTCCTCCTTTTCGCCCTGCTCCCGCCTCTTTGCGGCAACGGTAATTCCATCAATATCGAATATTAATCAGTCCATATCACAACGTCAGCGTTATAATTACCGGAGTTTTATCTGATTCGCTCAGCAGGCATGCTGGCTAAACCTGCGTCTCCACCCACGGTTTAACGCTTCTGGAACGATTTACGACTCATGGCTCGTCATAATAGAAAGCTCTCTTTCACCACGCCGATTATCATCGGATTTGCAGGTATTTTATTCAGCTTCTTGCTGATAGCGGTGTTTGCCACGACGACGCAGAGGAATGATTTTCTCGAAGATTATCATCATATTAATCGCAATTTTACCCACAATATGGCGACCAACTACACGGAGACGCTGCTGCAGGGCAACGACTTTATCCTCACCCGTGCCGCCACTTTCTTTGCCCGCAACGATGCGCTGAATGAGGCGGTTAACGTCAATCCGGAAAAAGGGTTGATGCAGCTTATGCAGTTGCAAAATATGATGCAGACCGTTTCGTCCATCTCGCTGGCGGATACCAATGGGCACTATCTGCGCTCGCCCGAGGTTCTGGAAACCGAAGACAGCCAGTCCTTCGATGCCAAAACAAGGCCGTGGTTTATTAAGCAAGCGGAAGCCAGTACCTTCAGTCGGTATACCAGCCCGTACAACGACTACTTCACGCATCACCCGACGATTACCGTCTACAAACCCATAATTTCTCCAGAGGGACGGCTAAAGGGCAGTCTCGCGTTTCATCTCGATCTCACCTCAATGGGCTACGCGTTACGGCAGATGGTTGCACCCGTCCAGGGGGAGTTTTTTGTGGTGCAACGCGATGGTAAAGTCGTTCTCCATCCCGATCCCGGCGCTTTGTTTAAACCCTACGTCAGTGAAGCCTTGATGGACAGAATGACCAGCGGCGAAGGCCAGCTGTACAACACCAATACGGACACCTGGTACTATTACTACTCCTTTACCAACCCCGACTGGTTTGTTATTTATCGGGTCGATAACTCGACGCTGGTCAACTTAACGCGCCATGAAACGGATATCGTCGCCTGGAGCTTTGCCCTGGCCGCGATCGTTATTGTGCTGTTTGGACTGTATCTGCGCCATGCTTCACGTACGGTGTTGATGAACATCATCAATGCGATTAAAACCGGGGATGTTCAGCGCGCCCCGCGGCTGGAAGCGATGCTCAGCAAAGCCATCGAGAGCAATAAGCAGCGCGAGTTAACCTACGTTCGCCAGGCGACCATCGACGCGCTAACCGGCTGCAAGAACCGCCGCGCCTTTGACAGCGATATCGCCGCACTGATGAACGATCATCAGCCCTTTTCTCTTGCGCTGGTTGATATTGATAACTTCAAAACGATAAACGACACCTGGGGTCACCTCAACGGCGATATCGTGCTGCGCAATGTCGCCCGGGAAGGGCTGCAAATCCTCCAGCCCCTGCAAATTTCGCTTTACCGCTACGGCGGCGAAGAGTTTGCGGCGATCTTTACCACCGGACATAGCGATGACGCCCTGATGCTGCTGGAGAGCTGGCGGGCCCGCGTTGCGCAGCGCTCCTGGCGTGAAGAAGGGCTAACGGTCACCTTCAGCGCGGGACTGGGGGAATGGAATATGGAGCCCCTGGAGCAGCTTGTCGTACGCGTTGATGAAGCGCTGTATAAAGCCAAGCAGCAGGGCAAGAATCGCATCGTCCGCGCTTAACAGAGCCCACCGTTTCAGGCCTGTCGGACGCGGCTTTTAGCGTTTTCTCCCCCAGAACCGAAACCGGTTTCATTATTTTGTGATGACTTACACACAATCACCGTAAAGCGGTTGTCCCGCCCGCCTGCCCGCGATAAAGATGGTACATCAAGGAACATAAGGGCCAACAATTATGAAGAATATCGTTTTATGCTGTGCCGCAGGAATGTCCACCAGCATGCTGGTTCAACGTATGCAGGCCGCTGCGCAACAAAAAGGCGTGGAAGTCTCCATCAAAGCCGTACCGGTTGCCGAGTTTAAAGATAATCTTGCCGCTGCCGATATTATCCTGCTCGGCCCTCAGGTGAAGTACGAGCAGGCCAAGCTACAGGCAATGGCCGACCCGTTTGGTAAAAAAGTCGCCGTCATCGATATGATGGATTACGGCATGATGAAAGGCGATGCCGTGCTTGATAAAGCCCTGAAGCTGATGGAGTAAGAGATGGAAGATTTAGAAACGATCATCATGGAGCTGCTGGTTAACGCCGGTTCTGCGCGCAGCTCGGCGTTAACCGCTCTGCAGCTGGCGCGTAAAGGCGATTTTGCTGCGGCCGAACAGGCAATGGTGGAATCCCATGAATTCGTCAAGCATGCGCATAAAATCCAGACCCAGCTGATTGGCATGGATGAAGGCAGCGGCAAGCTTCCGGTTAACCTGATTACCGTACACTCTCAGGACCACCTGATGAACGCGATGGTCATTCAGGATCTGGCTACCGACATGATTGAGCTCTATCGCCGAATTCCGCTCGCACAATAACGTCAACGACTTAACAGGCGCCGCTACCGGCGCCCGTATCCTCTTAAAGAAATCCGTACATCGCCGCAAATACCCAGCCAAAGACGCAAGAGACGCTGACGCCAATGAGCCCTGGCAGAATAAAGCTATGGTTAATCACAAAGCGGCCGATATGCGTGGTACCTGAGCGGTCGAACTGAATCGCCGCCAGATCGCTTGGGTAGGTCGGCAGAATGTAATAGCCGTAGCAGGCGGGTGCGGAAGCGACGATGTAGGCCGGATCGACGCCAATCGCCAACGCCACCGGGACGATCGCCGCCAGCGCAGCCGCCTGGGAGTTAACAAACTTCGATACCAGCAGCAGAACGATAGCGTAGGCCCACGGGTACTCCTTCACCATCTCCCCGAGCACGCCTTTAATCTCGGTCATGTGCGCGCCGAACATCGTTTCCGCCATCCACGCGATGCCGTACACGGCAACGATAGCGATCATCCCGGAACGGAACACCTCATTTTTGGAGATCGAAGCCGGATTCGTTTTCGTAATGATGATGATGAGCGCCCCGGAGAGCAGCATAAACATCTGGATCACCAGCACCATCGACAGCGGCTTACCGTCGAATGCCGGACGCAGTTCGGAGAAGGCGCCGAGCAGGGCGACAACCGCGATTGAGGCCAGAAAAATCCACATCGCAATCCAGTTGCTGGTCGGAAGCTTTCTATCCAGCAGCGTGGCCGTGTCCCCGTACACGTAGTGACGGTTTTCCGGTACCGCAATAAAGGCCTGGAAAGTTTCGTCTTTATCGAGGTCTTTGCCGCGAAACCAGCTGAAGATACCAATGGCCAGAATCCCCAGCAGCGTGGACGGAATGGTTATCGCCAGCAGGTCGAGAAATTCAAGGTGCTTGCCGTTAAAGGTAAAGTTGCCAAGCATTGCCACCAGCGAGACGACCGCCACGGAAACCGGGCTGGCGATAATCCCCATCTGCGCGCCGATCGAGCTGGCGGCCATGGGTCGCTCCGGACGGATGTTATTTTTGATGGCGACATCATAAATAATCGGCAGAATGGTATATACCACGTGCCCCGTGCCGCAAAGAATCGTCAGCGTACAGGTGACGAATGGCGCGACGATCGAGACATATTTCGGGTTTCGCCGCAGGAGTTTCTCGGCAATCTGCAGCATCACGTCTAAACCACCGGAAGCCTGCAGCGTCGCCGATGCCGCCACGACGGCGATAATAACCAGCATGACATCGACGGGCGGTTTTCCAGGCTTCAGGTGAAAAACAAAGACCAGGATAACTAGCCCAATGCCGCCTAAAAGACCGAGCGCAATGCCGCCCTTTCTCGCACCATAGAACAAACAAATTAAGATAATGATAAGTTGTATAGCAAATTCCATACATCCCCCAGAAGCTATCCATTAAATAACGACAATACTCTCCGCTTTGTTTTTATTAGTTCACCTCCTCCATCGCCTTTTAACAGGCGTAACAATCCCCTCGGCTGCGGTAAACCGAAAAGAACCGGGAAAGTAATCACATGATTATTTTAGTTTTTTGACTATATAGCGTTTGCGGTGCTTATTTTTTGACACGCGTAGAATTTTCACCCTTTCATTGAGGATGAAAAACAATCATGGAAATAAATCATTATAGGAGTGGTTTATATTTGCTAATTAATTGCAGCTATTACATCAATAAAATGTAATAAAAAAGTAGACGGGATAAACGGCAACAATAAACTGGCAGGCAATAAAAAAGCCAGTCAGGTGACCTGACTGGCTTTTTGAGCGTTTAGCGAATCAACGATTAATCGTTGTCAGAACCGCCCAGACCCGCGTTCAGCAGTTCTGCCAGGTTAGCAGAAGCTTCTTCCACGCTGACCTGCGGCGCTGCAGGCAGTTCGCCCGCTGCGCGACGGCGCATACGATCCTGGTGGTACGCATAACCGGTACCGGCCGGGATCAGACGACCCACGATAACGTTCTCTTTCAGGCCACGCAGTTCGTCGCGTTTACCCGCAACGGCTGCTTCGGTCAGGACACGGGTGGTCTCCTGGAACGATGCGGCAGAGATGAACGATTCGGTTGCCAGGGACGCTTTGGTGATACCCAGCAGATCGCGGGAGAATGTTGCACCCACTTTGCCGTTCGCTTCCAGATCGCGGTTAGCAATCTTAACGCGAGAGTATTCAACCTGTTCGCCTTCCAGGAAGTCGGAGCTACCGGCGCTTTCGATGGTCGCTTTACGCAGCATCTGACGAACGATAACTTCGATGTGCTTATCGTTAATCTTAACGCCCTGCAGACGGTATACGTCCTGAACTTCGTTAACAATGTAACGAGTCACAGCATGCACGCCACGCAGACGCAGAATGTCGTGCGGCGCTTCCGGACCGTCGGAAACCACGTCACCACGTTCTACGCGTTCACCTTCGAACACGTTGAGCTGACGCCACTTAGGAATCATCTCTTCGTACGGATCGCTACCGTCTACCGGGGTGATAACCAGACGACGTTTCCCTTTGGTTTCTTTACCGAAGGAAATGATGCCGCTGATTTCAGCCAGGATTGCCGGCTCTTTCGGACGACGCGCTTCGAACAGGTCGGCAACGCGCGGCAGACCACCGGTGATGTCCTTGGTACCGCCGGATTCCTGCGGTACACGCGCCAGGGTGTCACCAGAGCTGATCTGGACGCCATCTTCCAGCTGAACAATCGCTTTACCCGGCAGGAAGTACTGCGCAGGCATATCGGTGCCAGGGATCAGAACGTCATTGCCCTGAGCATCAACGATTTTCAGCGCCGGACGCAGATCTTTACCGCCAGTGGTACGCTCTGCAGAATCCAGAACCACCAGAGAAGACAGACCGGTCAGCTCGTCGGTCTGACGAGTAATGGTCTGGCCGTCAATCATGTCAGTGAAGCGGACAAAACCACTCACTTCGGTGATAACCGGCATGGTGTGCGGATCCCAGTTTGCTACGGTTTCACCGCCGGCAACCTGCTCGCCATCACCTTTCGCCATAACGGAGCCGTAAGGCACTTTATAGCTCTCTTTGGTACGACCGAATTCGTCGATCAGCTTCAGCTCGGTATTACGGGAAGTAATAACCAGCTTACCGCTGGAGTTCACAACCGACTTCGCGTTGCTCAGACGGATGCTACCTTTGTTTTTCACCTGGATGCTGGACTCAGCAGCCGCACGAGATGCCGCACCACCGATGTGGAACGTACGCATCGTCAGCTGTGTACCCGGTTCACCGATGGACTGTGCCGCGATAACGCCGATAGCCTCACCTTTGTTGATGATGTGGCCACGCGCCAGGTCACGACCGTAGCAGTGCGCACATACACCAAAGTCGGTGTCACAGGATACAACGGAACGCACTTTGACGGAGTCAACGGAGTTCTCTTCCAGCAGATCGCACCAGTGCTCGTGCAGCAGCGTGTTGCGTGGAACCAGAATGTCCGCCGTACCCGGCTTCAGAACGTCTTCAGCGGTCACACGACCCAGTACGCGATCGCGCAGCGGCTCTTTAACATCGCCACCCTCGATAACCGGGGTCATGGTGATGCCTTCCAGGGTGCCACAGTCGTCTTCAGTCACGACCAGGTCCTGCGCAACGTCAACCAGACGACGAGTCAGGTAACCGGAGTTCGCCGTTTTCAGTGCGGTATCCGCCAGACCTTTACGCGCACCGTGCGTGGAGATGAAGTACTGGAGTACGTTCAGACCTTCACGGAAGTTCGCGGTGATTGGCGTTTCGATGATGGAGCCATCCGGCTTCGCCATCAGACCACGCATACCGGCAAGCTGACGAATCTGTGCAGCAGAACCACGCGCACCGGAGTCGGCCATCATGTAAATGCTGTTGAAGGAGACCTGCTGCTCTTCTTCGCCGTTACGGTTAATAACGGTTTCAGTTTGCAGGTTGTCCATCATCGCTTTGGATACACGATCGTTCGCCGCGGCCCAGATATCGATAACTTTGTTGTAGCGTTCGCCAGCGGTAACCAGACCCGACTGGAACTGCTCCTGAATCTCAGCAACTTCCGCTTCCGCTTCGCTGATGATCTCGTATTTTTTCTCCGGGATGACCATGTCATCGATACCAACGGATGCACCTGAGCGCGCTGCATAAGCAAAGCCGGTGTACATCGTCTGGTCCGCAAAAATAACGGTCGGTTTCAGGCCCAGAATACGGTAGCAGGTGTTCAGCATTTTGGAGATCGCTTTCTTACCCAGCGCCTGGTTGACGATGGAGAAAGGCAGACCTTTCGGTACGATCATCCACAGAATGGCACGGCCGATAGTCGTGTCTTTCAGGCTGGTTTTCGCAACGAATTCGCCGTTAGCATCTTTTTCGTATTCAGTGATACGCACTTTAACGCGCGCATGCAGAGAGGCCAGGCCAGCGCGATAAATACGCTCAGCTTCTTTCGGGCCAGTCAGCACCATGCCTTCGCCTTTGGCGTTAACACAGTCACGGGTCATGTAGTACAGACCCAGTACAACGTCCTGAGACGGAACGATGATTGGTTCGCCGTTCGCCGGAGACAGGATGTTGTTGGTAGACATCATCAGCGCACGCGCTTCGAGCTGGGCTTCCAGCGTCAGCGGTACGTGAACAGCCATCTGGTCACCATCGAAGTCGGCGTTGTATGCCGCACAAACCAGCGGGTGCAGCTGAATAGCTTTACCTTCGATCAGTACCGGCTCAAATGCCTGGATACCCAGACGGTGCAGGGTTGGTGCACGGTTCAGCAGTACCGGGTGTTCGCGGATCACTTCGTCCAGGATATCCCAAACGACAGCTTCTTCACGCTCAACCATTTTCTTAGCGGCTTTGATGGTGGTGGCGAGGCCACGCAGTTCCAGCTTGCCGTAGATGAACGGTTTGAACAGCTCCAGCGCCATTTTCTTCGGCAGACCGCACTGATGCAGACGCAGGTATGGACCTACGGTGATTACAGAACGACCGGAGTAGTCAACGCGCTTACCGAGCAGGTTCTGACGAAAACGACCCTGCTTACCTTTGATCATATCGGCCAAAGATTTCAGAGGACGTTTGTTAGAACCGGTGATCGCACGACCGCGACGACCGTTATCCAGCAGGGCGTCGACCGCTTCCTGCAGCATACGTTTTTCGTTGCGTACGATGATGTCCGGCGCAGCCAGATCCAGCAGACGTTTCAGACGGTTGTTACGGTTAATGACGCGACGATACAGATCGTTCAGGTCAGAAGTCGCGAAACGACCGCCATCCAGCGGAACCAGCGGACGCAGATCTGGCGGCAGAACCGGCAGAACGGTCAGGATCATCCACTCCGGCTTGTTGCCAGACTGTACGAACGCTTCCAGCAGTTTGATACGCTTGGTCAGCTTCTTACGCTTGGTTTCGGAGTTGGTTTCGTTCAGCTCTTCGCGCAGAGTTTCACACTCTTGCTCCAGATCCATGCTCTTCAGCAGGGCCTGGATAGCTTCCGCACCCATCTTCGCGTCAAATTCGTCACCGAACTCTTCCAGCGCGTCCAGATACTGTTCTTCAGTCAGGATCTGCTGGCGTTCCAGGTTGGTCATACCGCCTTCGATAACCACATAGGATTCGAAGTACAGCACGCGTTCGATATCGCGCAGCGGCATATCGAGCAGCAGGCCGATACGGGACGGCAGAGACTTCAGGAACCAGATGTGGGCGGTCGGAGACGCCAGCTCGATGTGGCCCATACGCTCACGGCGCACTTTAGTCTGGGTCACTTCAACGCCGCACTTCTCACAGATCACACCGCGGTGTTTCAGGCGCTTGTACTTACCGCACAGGCACTCGTAGTCTTTTACTGGCCCGAAAATACGCGCACAGAAAAGGCCGTCACGCTCAGGTTTGAACGTACGGTAGTTAATGGTTTCCGGCTTTTTAACTTCACCAAAAGACCATGAACGGATCATGTCTGGCGATGCCAGAGCAATTTTGATCGCATCAAACTCTTCGGTTTTAGTTTGCGCTTTCAGAAACTTTAATAAGTCTTTCACGGATTTGCTCCCGTCGGAGTTAGCACAATCTGGCGCCGGGTCTTACCCCGGCACCAGTGACCTGTTTGAGCGAGAGTTACTCGTCTTCCAGTTCGATGTTGATGCCCAGCGAGCGAATCTCTTTCAACAGTACGTTGAAGGATTCCGGCATGCCCGGTTCCATCTGATGGTTGCCGTCCACGATGTTCTTATACATCTTAGTACGGCCGTTCACGTCATCAGACTTAACGGTGAGCATTTCCTGCAGGGTGTATGCTGCGCCATATGCTTCCAGCGCCCACACTTCCATCTCCCCGAAGCGCTGACCACCGAACTGCGCCTTACCACCCAGCGGCTGCTGAGTAACCAGGCTGTAAGAACCGGTAGAACGCGCATGCATCTTGTCATCAACCAGGTGGTTCAGTTTCAGCATGTACATGTAGCCAACGGTAACCTGGCGCTCGAATTGCTCACCGGTACGACCGTCGAACAGGGTGATCTGGCCGGAAGTCGGCAGGCCACCAAGCTGTAACAGTTCCTTGATTTCAGACTCTTTCGCACCGTCGAAGACCGGCGTTGCGATCGGCATACCTTTTTTCAGGTTTTCAGCGAGACGCATAACTTCTTCGTCAGTGAAGGTATTCAGATCAACCTTCTGACGCACGTCGGTGCCCAGATCGTAGGCACGCTGGATGAATTCGCGCAGTTTGGCGACTTCCTGCTGCTGTTTCAGCATGGCGTTGATTTTCTCGCCAATACCTTTCGCAGCCATACCCAGGTGAGTTTCCAGGATCTGACCGATGTTCATACGAGACGGTACGCCCAGCGGGTTCAGTACGATGTCAACCGGCGTGCCGTTTTCATCGTAAGGCATATCTTCGATCGGGTTGATCTTAGAGATAACACCCTTGTTACCGTGACGGCCTGCCATTTTGTCACCAGGCTGAATCTGACGTTTAACGGCCAGATACACTTTGACAATCTTCAGCACGCCCGGTGCCAGATCGTCGCCCTGAGTGATTTTGCGGCGTTTCGCTTCGAGTTTTTTCTCGAACTCGTGTTTCAGTTCGTCGTACTGCTCAGCCAGCTGTTCCAGCTGATTCTGTTTCTCTTCGTCGGTCAGGCCCAGTTCCAGCCAGCGATCGCGCGGCAGCTTATCGAGCTTCTCAGCTTCGATACCACCGGAGACCAGCACCGCGTAGATACGACCAAACAGGCCAGCTTCGAGGATCTGCAGTTCTTCAGACAGGTCTTTCTTCGCCTGTTTGAGCTGCATCTCTTCGATTTCCAGCGCACGTTTGTCTTTTTCTACGCCGTCGCGGGTAAAGACCTGAACGTCGATAATGGTACCGGAGACACCGTTTGGTACGCGCAGGGAAGAGTCTTTAACGTCAGACGCTTTCTCACCGAAGATCGCACGCAGCAGTTTCTCTTCCGGCGTCAGCTGGGTTTCACCTTTCGGCGTAACCTTACCAACCAGAATATCGCCACCGGTCACTTCCGCGCCGATATAAACGATACCGGATTCATCCAGTTTAGAGAGCGCAGCTTCACCCACGTTCGGGATGTCGGCGGTGATCTCTTCCGGCCCCAGCTTGGTGTCACGAGACACGCACGCCAGTTCCTGAATGTGGATGGTGGTAAAACGGTCTTCCTGGACAACACGCTCGGAAACGAGGATGGAGTCTTCGAAGTTGTAACCGTTCCACGGCATGAACGCGACGCGCATGTTCTGGCCGAGCGCCAGTTCACCGAGGTCGGTAGACGGGCCGTCAGCCAGCACGTCACCGCGCTCAATCGGCTCACCCAGAGAGACACACGGCATCTGGTTGATGCAGGTGTTCTGGTTAGAACGGGTGTACTTGGTCAGGTTATAGATGTCGATACCTGCTTCGCCCGGGTACATCTCGTCTTCGTTAACTTTGATAACGATACGGGAAGCATCCACGTACTGAACGGTACCGCCACGTTTAGCGACCGCAGTTACACCGGAGTCAACGGCAACAGCACGTTCCATACCGGTACCAACCAGCGGCTTATCAGCGCGCAGAGTCGGAACGGCCTGACGTTGCATGTTCGCACCCATCAATGCACGGTTGGCGTCATCGTGTTCCAGGAACGGGATCAGGGACGCACCGACGGATACCACCTGCTGGGTGGATACGTCCATGTAGTCAACCTGGTCGCGGCTGAACAAGCTGGATTCGCCTTTACTACGGCAGGTAACCAGATCTTCTACAAAGTGGCCTTCGTCATCCAGGTTGGAGTTCGCCTGAGCAATAACGTAGTTGCCTTCTTCAATAGCAGACAGGTAATGAATTTCGTCGGTTACAACACCGTCAGTCACTTTACGGTACGGGGTCTCGAGGAAACCGTATTCGTTCGTCTGTGCGTACACGGACAGGGAGTTGATCAGACCGATGTTCGGACCTTCAGGCGTTTCGATTGGACATACACGACCGTAGTGGGTCGGGTGTACGTCTCGAACTTCAAAGCCTGCGCGTTCACGGGTCAGACCGCCCGGGCCGAGTGCAGAGATACGACGTTTGTGCGTAATCTCAGACAGCGGGTTGTTCTGGTCCATAAACTGAGACAGCTGGCTGGAGCCAAAGAACTCTTTCACTGCCGCAGAAATCGGCTTGGCGTTGATCATATCCTGAGGCATCAGGGTATCCAGATCGCCCAGAGACAGACGCTCTTTCACCGCACGCTCTACGCGGACCAGGCCAACGCGGAACTGGTTTTCCGCCATTTCGCCAACGGAACGGATACGACGGTTGCCGAGGTGGTCGATATCATCGACTTCGCCTTTACCGTTACGGATATCGATGAGCTTCTTCATCACTTCGATGATGTCTTCTTTGCTCAGGATACCGGAACCTTCGATTTCGTCGCGCAGCAGAGAACGATTGAACTTCATACGACCTACCGCGGACAGATCGTAGCGGTCTTCGGAGAAGAACAGGTTCTCGAACAGGCTTTCAGCCGCTTCACGAGTCGGCGGCTCACCAGGGCGCATCATGCGGTAGATTTCTACCAGCGCGCTCAGACGGTCGTTGGTCGGGTCGACGCGTACAGTCTCAGAGATGTACGGACCGTGATCCAGATCGTTGGTGAACAGCGTTTCGATACGCTTATGGCCAGACTGGCTCAGCTTGGCCAGCAGATCCAGGCTCAGCTCCATGTTCGCCGGGCAGATCAGCTCGCCAGTAGATTCGTCAACATAGTCTTTAGAGGCAACTTTGCCAGCGATGTACTCAACCGGAACTTCGATATGTTTGATATCGTCTTTTTCCAGCTGGCGAATGTGACGTGCGGTGATGCGACGCCCTTTCTCAACGTACACTTTACCGTTCGCTTCGATGTCGAAGGAGGCCGTTTCGCCGCGCAGACGCTCCGGTACCAGTTCCATCTGCAGCTTGTTATCGCGAATTTCAAAAACCACTTTCTCGAAGAACAGGTCAAGGATCTGCTCAGTGGTGTAATTCAGCGCGCGCAGGATGATGGTAGCCGGCAGCTTACGACGACGGTCGATACGGACAAACAGGTTGTCTTTCGGGTCGAACTCGAAGTCCAGCCAGGAGCCACGGTAAGGAATGATACGTGCGTTATACAGGACCTTACCGGAAGAGTGGGTCTTACCTTTGTCACTGTCAAAGAAGACGCCCGGGCTACGGTGCAGCTGAGAAACGATAACGCGCTCGGTACCGTTGATAACGAAGGTACCGTTGTCGGTCATGAGCGGAATTTCGCCCATGTAGACTTCTTGTTCTTTAATGTCTTTAACGGTGCCTTCCGGCGCTTCGCGCTCGTAGATCACCAGACGCAGTTTGACGCGCAGCGGTGCCGAGTAGGTCACGCCACGGATCTGACATTCTTTAACGTCAAAAACCGGTTCGCCCAGACGGTAGCTGACGTACTGCAGCTCAGAGTTACCGCTGTAGCTTTTGATCGGGAATACGGAACGGAAAGCTGCTTCCAGACCATACTGCCCTTCAGGATCTTGCTCGATGAACTTCTGAAACGAGTCAAGCTGGATAGAAAGGAGATAAGGTATGTCCAGAACCTGCGGACGTTTACCAAAATCCTTACGAATACGTTTTTTCTCGGTATAGGAGTAAACCATAGGGTTCCTCAGCTCGCTGACAAGTCGACCCATCTGCCCACATAAGGCAGTTTTTTATGCAACACTATTTTGTTGACCGGAAAATGGAACACTTTCCGCAATACCTGTTTCTATCACGCTTAAACCATTTCATTGCGATTTACACAGCTCAGGAGCCCTAACCTGTCGCAGTATATTAAGTCGTCTATAGAAACAAGCATTGTCAGGACAACCAGTAGTCAAACAGTGTGAAATTCTACTGGCGCCTTACAGCGCAAAAAGGCTGGTGACTAAAAAGTCACCAGCCATCAGCCTGATTTCTCAGGCTGCAACCGGAAAGGTTGGCTTATTTAACTTCAACTTCAGCGCCAGCTTCTTCCAGAGATTTTTTCAGTGCTTCAGCGTCATCTTTGCTCACGCCTTCTTTCAGAGCGGCCGGAGCAGATTCTACCAGGTCTTTAGCTTCTTTCAGACCCAGGCCAGTTGCGCCACGTACTGCTTTGATAACGGCAACTTTGTTAGCGCCGATACCTTTCAGAATTACGTCGAATTCAGTTTTTTCTTCAGCAGCTTCAACCGGGCCAGCAGCTACAGCTACAGCAGCAGCAGCGGAAACACCGAATTTTTCTTCCATTGCAGAGATCAGCTCAACAACGTCCATTACGGACATAGCGGATACTGCTTCAATGATTTGATCTTTAGTGATAGACATTTAAATTGTTCCTGAATATCAGAATAAGTTTATACGTAAGCGAATGCTTTACAAAGACAACTGCGATTAAGCAGCTTCTTTCGCATCGCGTACAGCAGCCAGAGTGCGAACCAGTTTGCCAGCCGAAGCTTCTTTCATGGTTGCCATCAGGCGTGCAATTGCTTCTTCGTAGGTCGGCAGAGTTGCCAGGCGGTCGATTTGCGACGCCGGGATCAGCTCACCTTCAAAGGCTGCGGCTTTGACCTCAAATTTTGCATTCGCTTTCGCGAACTCTTTGAACAGACGAGCGGCAGCGCCCGGGTGTTCCATAGAGTATGCAATCAGGGTCGGACCAACAAACGTGTCTTTCAGGCACTCGAAAGGAGTACCTTCAACGACGCGGCGCAGCAGGGTGTTACGAACAACACGCATGTATACGCCAGCTTCACGACCTGCTTTACGCAGTTCAGTCATTTTGTCTACAGTCACGCCACGGGAATCCGCAACTACTGCAGACAGCGCGCCTTTGGCTACTTCGCTGACTTCAGCAACAATCGCTTGTTTGTCTTGAAGATTTAAAGCCATTAGCTTTGCTCCTGGATGTTTGCCAGAGCTCATGCTCCGGAACTCACTTCACTCGACTCAAAGAGAAGAGCGTCTTAATACGGTGAGCAGAAACAAGCCAGAGTATCCAAAAATAATCTTAGCGTTCTGTCACCGTCTACGCAGGGCATTAAGTCTCTTGCGAAACACCTGCGGTCTTCGACGGAGGCCTGGATAGGCCAGGCTCCAACGAACAAATTCTTTCTATGACTTCGTCCTTTGAACCGCAGCCGTGTTAGCTGCGCTCGTTCACACCAGTCACATAGTTAACTATGCTCCTGGTGATTCACTCACTTGCTGCCTTGCTGCAATTCAAATGACTCGCATAGTGCTCTGTTATATTTCAACAGAATCGTGGGGGTAGAATTGTAGACAAAACCACCGCCCACGTAAAGCTAATCTTAGTTCGCAGATGCGCTCAGACCAGCCTGATCAACGGCAACGCCAGCACCCATGGTGGTGGAGATGCTGATTTTCTTGATGTACACGCCTTTAGCTTGAGTCGGTTTTGCTTTTTTCAGCGCAACCAGCAGAGCTTCCAGGTTTTCTTTCAGTTTATCAGCGTCAAAATCCACTTTACCGATGGTGGTGTGGATGATGCCGTTTTTGTCGTTACGGTAACGAACCTGACCTGCTTTAGCGTTCTTAACCGCTTCAGCAACGTTCGGCGTTACGGTACCCACTTTCGGGTTTGGCATCAGGCCGCGCGGACCCAGAACCTGGCCCAGCTGGCCAACAACGCGCATTGCATCCGGGGAAGCAATAACAACGTCAAAGTTCATTTCGCCTTTTTTGATCTGGTCAGCCAGATCTTCCATACCTACCAGCTCTGCGCCAGCAGCTTTAGCTGCTTCAGCGTTCGGGCCCTGGGCAAATACGGCTACGCGAACTGAACGGCCAGTACCGTGCGGCAGTACGGTCGCGCCGCGGACGTTCTGGTCAGATTTACGCGCGTCGATGCCGAGGTTAACGGCAACATCAACGCTTTCAACGAACTTAGCAGTAGCCAGTTCTTTCAGCAGAGAGATGGCTTCGTTGATGTCGTACTGTTTGGTCGCATCAACTTTGTCACGAATCACGGACATGCGCTTGGTCAGTTTAGCCATTTCTTAGTCCTCCACTACCAGGCCCATGGAACGTGCAGTACCTTCAATGGAGCGAGTCATCGCTTCAATGTCGGAACCAGTCATGTCGGCAGCTTTGGTCTGCGCGATTTCCTGCAGCTGAGCGCGGGAAATTTTACCTACTTTGTCTTTGTTCGGTTTACCGGAACCAGACTTGATACCAGCCGCTTTTTTCAGCAGAACTGCTGCCGGCGGAGTTTTGGTAACGAAGGTGAAAGAACGGTCAGCGTAAACGGTAATAACAACCGGGATCGGCAGACCTTTTTCCAGGGATTCAGTTTTTGCGTTGAACGCTTTGCAGAATTCCATGATGTTCACACCCTGCTGACCCAGTGCTGGACCAACCGGCGGACTCGGGTTTGCCATACCAGCTGCAACCTGCAGCTTGACATAGGCTTGTACTTTCTTAGCCATGTAAATTTCCTCGTTTGGGTGTAGCGCCTAAAAAGGCTCCCCGTGATAAATATCGCTTTATGGGAATCAGACCCATAAAAACAAAAGGCGCGAAATTGTATGTCAATTCCGCGCCTCATGCAACGATTAAAACGTTGCTTTTTTGATCGGCTGTTAGGCTTTTTCTACCTGAGCGAAGTCCAGCTCAACCGGCGTTGCACGACCGAAGATAGAAACGGACACTTTCAGACGAGACTTCTCGTAGTCCACTTCTTCAACCACACCGTTAAAGTCGGCAAATGGACCGTCGCTAACGCGAACCATTTCACCCGGCTCAAACAGCGTTTTCGGCCGCGGCTTATCGCCAACCTGCTGCAGACGGTTCATGATCGCGTCGACTTCTTTGTCGCTGATCGGTGCCGGACGGTCAGATGTACCGCCGATGAAACCCATCACACGCGGTACGCTGCGCACCAGGTGCCAGCTCGCGTCGTTCATCACCATCTGGACCAGCACGTAGCCCGGGAAGAATTTGCGTTCGCTTTTACGACGCTGGCCGCCGCGGATTTCGACCACTTCTTCGGTCGGCACCATGACTTCGCCAAACAACTCTTCCATATTGTGTAATTTGATATGTTCACGCAACGAGGTAGCTACGCGACCTTCAAAACCGGAAAACGCCTGAACGACGTACCAGCGTTTTTTAGGAGCTTCAGACATCTCAGAACCTCAGGCCAGTGATAAAGGATACCAGGCGAACCAGAATACCATCCAGTCCCCACAGGATCAGTGACATTACGGCAGTCACTGCGGCAACAATCAGCGTGGTATGCAACGTTTCCTGGCGAGTCGGCCAGATCACCTTGCGGACTTCGGTTCTCGCTTCACGAGCGAAGGCGACTGTCGCCTTACCTTTTGTCGTTAACAGCGCGACACCGCCCGCTGCAGCGATCAGAATCACTACAGCCAGCGCACGCACTGCCAGCATAATGTCACGATAAAGGAAGTTGCCGACGATGGCCACAACCAGCAGCACGACTACGATTGTCCACTTCATCGCTTCGAGGCCGCGCCCGCTCCCTTGAGCTTCGGTATTCGCACTCATAAACCAACCTGTCACAAGAATTCAGACAAATAACTTCACCCCGCATGAAATGCGAGGCGACCAAACCGAAATGCTCTGCTGCGTTTCGGACTTAACGCCCTCTTCAGAGCCTGTCTCAGCAATGATTATGACCCAAAAAATCACTGATGAGCCAGGTTCTGGTGTGAAAGCGTGCAAAAAGGGCATCAAATGATGCCCTTTTATTGCGCATTGCGTCAAATGTTATCAGCAATTAGCCGAGAACTTTAGCAACCACGCCCGCGCCAACGGTACGGCCACCTTCACGGATTGCGAAACGCAGACCGTCGTCCATCGCGATCGGGTGGATCAGGGTAACAACCATTTTGATGTTGTCGCCCGGCATTACCATCTCTACGCCTTCCGGCAGTTCGATGGTGCCAGTCACGTCAGTTGTACGGAAGTAGAACTGCGGACGGTAGCCTTTGAAGAACGGAGTATGACGGCCGCCTTCGTCTTTGGACAGAATGTACACTTCAGATTCGAACTTGGTGTGCGGCTTGATAGAACCCGGCTTAGCCAGTACCTGACCACGTTCGATTTCTTCACGTTTGATACCACGCAGCAGAACACCAACGTTCTCACCAGCACGGCCTTCGTCCAGCAGTTTGCGGAACATTTCAACGCCAGTACAGGTAGACTTCGCAGTCTCTTTGATACCAACGATTTCAACTTCTTCGCCAACTTTGATGATACCGCGCTCTACACGACCGGTAACAACGGTACCACGACCGGAGATGGAGAATACGTCTTCGATCGGCAGCAGGAACGGCTTGTCAATCGCACGCTCTGGTTCCGGGATGTAAGAATCCAGGTAGCCAGCCAGTTCGATGATTTTCGCTTCCCAGTCTGCGTCGCCTTCCAGCGCTTTCAGAGCGGAACCGCGAACGATCGGAGTGTCGTCGCCCGGGAAATCGTACTGAGACAGAAGTTCACGAACTTCCATTTCAACCAGTTCCAGCAGCTCTTCGTCATCAACCATGTCGCATTTGTTCAGGAACACGATGATGTACGGAACGCCTACCTGACGACCCAGCAGGATGTGCTCACGAGTCTGCGGCATCGGGCCGTCAGTCGCAGCAACAACCAGGATCGCGCCGTCCATCTGCGCAGCACCGGTGATCATGTTTTTAACATAGTCGGCGTGGCCCGGGCAGTCTACGTGCGCGTAGTGGCGAGTCGGGGTGTCATATTCAACGTGAGAAGTGTTGATGGTGATACCACGAGCTTTTTCTTCCGGCGCGTTATCGATCTGGTCGAATGCGCGAGCAGAACCACCGTAGGTTTTAGCCAGAACGGTAGTGATTGCAGCGGTCAG
>NZ_WCIN01000005.1:0-27500 GCF_009025755.1 Klebsiella sp. RCJ4 | reverse complement strand
ATTACTCACCCGTCCGCCACTCGTCACCCGAGAGCAAGCTCTCTGTGCTACCGTTCGACTTGCATGTGTTAGGCCTGCCGCCAGCGTTCAATCTGAGCCATGATCAAACTCTTCAATTTAAGTTTGATGCTCGTAGAATTAAACTTCGTAATGAATTACGTGTTCACTCTTTGAGACTTGGTATTCATTTTTCGTCCGAGGACGTTAAGAATCCATGTCACTTTGAGTGCCCACACAGATTGTCTGATAAATTGTTAAAGAGCAGTGCAACGCGGCTTTCGCTCACCGTTGCGAGGTGGCGTATATTACGCTTTCCTCTTTCAGAGTCAACCCGTTATTTCAGGATTTTTTCTCTTCAACCGACCCGGTTGTTTGTGAAGTGATTCACATCTGCCGTGTCAGTGGGAGCGCATTATAGGGATCCCATTTTTTTGCACAAGCCTTTTTTCGATCTTTTTTTCCAAATGATGGTTTTTCAGCCGCTTCGCGGCGTTCTTGCTCAATTCGCTCAATTTTTACCACAATAAGGGGTTGCAGACGGCCAGAAAAGCAACCAAAGTCTCTGCACTCCCTTCTTTTATTGAGGTAACCATGACCACCAGCTTGCGTCGTTATAAAGATTTATTCCCTAAAACGGGCCTACGCGTGATGATCGACAGCAGCAGCGTGGTGATCGGCGATGTCAGAATAGCTGACGATGTCAGTATCTGGCCTCTGGTCGCCATTCGCGGTGATGTGAACTATGTGGAAATAGGCGCCCGCACTAACATTCAGGACGGTAGCGTCTTACATGTCACGCATAAGTCTTCATCTAATCCACACGGCAATCCACTGATCATTGGCGATGATGTTACCGTCGGTCATAAGGTGATGCTACACGGCTGCACTATTGGTAACCGGGTCCTGGTCGGTATGGGTTCGATTTTGTTGGATGGCGTGATTGTTGAAGACGATATAATGATTGGGGCTGGCAGTCTGGTGCCTCAGAACAAACGTCTCAAGAGTGGCTATCTTTACTTTGGTAACCCGGTAAAACAGATACGCCCCCTGACAGAGGCGGAAATTGCCGGGCTACAATATTCAGCGAACAACTATGTAAAGTGGAAAGGTGATTACCTGGCTCAGGAAAACCAGATCCAACCTTGAGCATCTTCTTGCTGGTCGAGAATGAGATCCTGGGCTTCATCTTCCAGATCCCAGCGATGTTCACGAAAAGCGGCCAGCCATTGCGCCGGCTCTTCACCGCCAAAACGCTTCTTGAGCACCGTAAGCGTTAAGGCGCAGGTAAGCTGCATGCCGTTAACTAATGCAGGAAAAGCGATACATTGACGCGCTTCATCCCATACCTCTCTGTCTGGAAACTGAATTGCCTGGTTCATGCATTCAGTTCCTTCTGCAAAGCCGCAATGACTGGCGTAATTTCTGGCAGAACGCCGTGCCACAACAGCACCGCATGAGCAGCCTGCGCCACCAGCATTCCCAACCCATCAGCGCATTTTGTCGCACCGTGTTGCTGGCATAAGGATAAAAATGGCGTACTACCTTTCTGGTAAAACATGTCATAACAACAGACATGGGGATTTATTAAGGTAACAGGGATCGCGGGAACACCGCCGTCAATACCGCTGGATGTCGCATTAATAATGAGATCAAATTCCTGACCGTCTAATGCTTCTATATCCAAAGCGCGGACGCTGCCGGTATGAGCAAAAAGCGTAGCCAGTTCATGGGCGCGAGAATAGGTACGATTAACAATAGTCACGGCACAATCCAGCGACAGGAGAGGAAGCAAAACGCCGCGTGAAGCCCCACCTGCGCCAATAAGCAATACCCGGAATCCTGGTTTAATAAAACCCAGCCGTTCCAGATCGCTCAGTAGTCCAATACCATCGGTATTGTCCCCCAGCAGGCGGCCATCCTCCAACCGTTTAAGCGTATTGACCGCACCGGCCAGCGCTGCGCGTTCGGTTAGCTCATCTGCTCGCGCGAAGGCCTCTTCTTTAAAAGGCACGGTGACGTTCGCTCCCTTACCGCCTTCATTAAAGAAGGTATCGAGCGTCGTAACGAAATCATCGAGCGGAGCCAGGATACGGCCATAGGGATGCGTAATTTGCAACTGCTGAGCAAAAAGCCGATGAATTGATGGCGACTTGCTATGGGCAATAGGGTGTCCGAAGACGGCATAAGTTTCCATGAGTTACCCCTGGCGGAAGAGTTCGCCCGTCAAGGCATCACGTATTTCAGATGGGTTTTGACGCCCTCCCGTAGCCCCGTCAACGACCGGGAAATCAGCGCCAAACTGCGCATAAACTTCTGCCGTCGTGCGGCAAGGAGGCTGGCCAGACAAATTTGCGCTGGTTGAAACCAGCGGTTTTCCGTAAGCATTACACAGTTCGACCACCAGCGGATGATCCGTGACTCGCACAGCCAGTGAATTGAAGCGCCCCGTCAACCAACGCGGCGTTGAAGCGCAAGCGGGGAAGACAAATGTCACAGGCCCTGGCCAGCAAGAAAAAATCGTCTCCAGCTGCTCATCGCTAAGTTGCGTATCGTCAATATAGGGTTTGAGTTGCTCGAAGTTCGCCGCAATCAGGATCAGCCCCTTTTCAACGGGACGCTGTTTAAGTGCAAGCAGGCTCATGACGGCCTTTTCGCTATCGGGATCGCAACCGACGCCAAAAACGGCTTCTGTTGGATAGGCGATGACATGTTCATTATTCAGAAGCGCCACAGCACGTACGATGGCTTCTGAGGGCAGGTTATTATTCACAGATTTATTCCGCCGGTATCGGCTTTCCACATTGTTTGCTGGCACAGAAGCGTTTAACGCCCTGCGCCGTTTTCTTTTCGATTAGCAACGGGTAATGACACTCTGGACACTCGCCCGCCACTGGCCTGAAGTTTATGACGAACTGGCAATCGGGGTAACGATCGCAGGAATGGAAGTTTTTTCCAAAACGTGAGCGGCGCTGAACCAAATGCCCTTGCCCGCACTGTGGGCAGGCAATTGCGGTTTCATCCGGCTTATCGATAAGTTCAGTATGTTCGCAATCTGGATAGCTGCTACAACCGATAAACATACCAAAACGCCCCTGGCGTAGTACCAGCACTGCGCCGCAAGACGGGCACGTTTGCCCCTCCAGAACTTTGACAATATGTCCGTCCGCCTGATTTTTCAGGGGCCGGACATAGTCACAGTCAGGATAATGCGAGCAGCCGAGAAAAGGCCCGTGTTTCCCGGAGCGTATTACCAGTTCAGCCCCACACTGCGGGCAGGGTTCGTTTTTACGCACCGAGAACAGCGCTGTTTTGGTCATAACAATTCTAATGTCGCAGCAAAAAAGTTAGTGCAGCATACCTTCATTTACTTCAAAGAGTAATTCTTCCATTTGCTGGTAGGCATTTTCGCAACCGGGAATATTGAACAGCACCATCAGGATCACCCATTTGAGATCTTCCAGATCGAACTCTGCCGTATCCAGCGCCAGTACACGCTCAATCACCATTTCCCGTGTTTCGAGGTTCAACACCTGAATTTGCTCAAGGAATAATAAGAATCCCCGGCAGCTTGCATCAAGACGCTGGCACTCGTCGTCGGTGTAGACTCGTAACGAGAGTGGGTCAGAAGCAAGCTGCATTGGCGCAACAAGCCCCTCCTGGTAATCAGCCAGTTTCTCCAGCCACATCAGGGCGTTATAGATATCTTCTCGTTCAAAACCGGCATCGGTCAGATCCCGAGTCAGCTTGTCCTGATCCACGCGCATTTCTGCTTCGTTATGGATGTAAGTTTCAAACAGATACATCAGTACGTCGAACATGGCTTGCCCTCCTTAATCGGACATAGCCGCCGGGTACAGCTGCGATCCAGCCTGCTAACTCCAGTTCTAGTAGCTGGGCTACGGTTACTGGCACAGATTGGCCGGCACGTTCAGCGACAACGTCAACAGGTGTTACCTCATCTCCTACGTTAGCCAGGAGCTCTGGAAATGGCAATGCTACAGAAGGCCGATTACCGCAATTATTTGCGTCATCTGGTTCAGGAAGAACATATGGCAGCTCATCCCGCCAGTATTCGACGATGTCTTCCGGGGCTGTCACGGGAATCGCGCCCTGCTTGATAAGCCAGTGGGGACCTTCTGAACCCGGGCTGCCAATCGGCCCTGGCAGGGCAAACACATCCCTTCCCTGCTCCAGAGCATAACGAACCGTCACTAATGAGCCGCTTTTCAGGGCCGCCTCAATAACCAACACGCCGGCACTTAGCCCGCTGATAATCCGGTTACGGCGAGGAAAGTTGCCCGGCAGGGGCGGGGTAAACAGCGGAAACTCCGAAATGATGGCGCCGCAGCTGTTTGTAATCTGCTCCGCTAGCGCCTGATGACGGCGAGGATAGATCTCTCTTAAGCCATTCCCTAAAACAGCAACCGTTTTACCTTTCCCTTCCAGCGCACCACGATGAGCAATTCCATCAATGCCAAGGGCCAGGCCGCTCGTGATCGTAATACCATAACGTGCTAAAGCTTCGCTAAAGAGTTTCCCCCAACGAGCGCCATACCATGAATGCGCCCGGCTCCCAATGACGGACAGCTGCCGGCTGCTCAGTAGCGCAGGGTCTCCACATACTAAAAGAGCGCAAGGAAAGTCGACAATCGCCCGCAGCTGGGGTGGGTAAAGCGGATCTTCGGCAGTCAGTAGATAGCAATTTGGTCGCTCCAGCCATTGCAGCGTGGCATCTATCTCGCATTGGTTAACGCTGAGGAAATGCTTCGATTGCGCCAGACTCAAGCCACAGGCTCGCAAATCTTCTCGACCTAACGTCGCAGATGCACATAGCTGACGGGCGGCACTGATAGCACTCTCGCCATACAGGCTGCTCACCCTCATCAAACGTAACCAAATTTCCCTGGGCGTCATCCCTATCCCCCTGCCACAAGCGACTTTAACAATCTTTGCGATTGGACAGCGAGACTGTCAATTGCAGGGGGTTTTGTCTAGAATGGAGGTAATAATCTTTCCAACTCCTGAACACAACTCTGGATAACTATGTCAGTTTTGCAAGTGTTACATATTCCGGACGAGCGCCTTCGCAAAGTCGCAAAGCCGGTAGAAGAAGTAAATGCAGAAATTCAGCGTATCGTCGATGATATGTTCGAGACGATGTATGCTGAAGAAGGTATCGGTCTGGCCGCAACGCAGGTGGATATTCACCAGCGTATTATTGTTATTGATGTATCAGAAAATCGTGAAGAGCAGCTGGTATTAATTAACCCTGAGCTGCTGGAAAAAAGCGGAGAAACAGGCATTGAAGAGGGCTGCCTCTCTATTCCTGAACAGCGTGCTTTAGTGCCGCGTGCAGAAAAAGTGAAAATCCGCGCGCTCGATCGCGAAGGCAAACCTTTTGAGCTTGAAGCCGACGGTCTGCTGGCCATCTGCATTCAGCACGAGATGGATCACCTCGTCGGTAAGCTGTTCATCGATTACCTGTCACCGCTCAAGCAACAACGCATTCGTCAAAAAGTTGAGAAACTTGATCGTCTGAATGCTCGAGCTTAAGGACGAGAATAAACGTGTCAGACTCACTACGTATTATTTTTGCCGGCACCCCTGACTTTGCAGCACGTCATCTCCACGCGCTGCTGTCCTCTGGACACAACGTGGTTGGCGTCTTCACCCAACCGGACCGTCCGGCAGGTCGTGGTAAAAAACTCATGCCCAGCCCGGTGAAAGTTCTTGCAGAAGAAAAAGGCATACCGGTATTCCAGCCAGCTTCACTACGTCCGCAGGAAAATCAGCAGCTCGTCTCCGATCTGCGTGCAGACGTCATGGTCGTCGTAGCCTATGGGCTCCTTCTACCAAAAGCCGTGCTGGATATGCCGCGCCTGGGCTGCATTAACGTTCACGGTTCGTTGCTTCCGCGCTGGCGCGGCGCGGCGCCCATTCAGCGTTCGCTGTGGGCTGGCGATACCGAGACCGGTGTCACCATCATGCAGATGGATGTCGGCCTCGATACGGGTGATATGCTGTATAAACTTGCGTGCCCAATCACGGCCGAAGACACCAGCGGAACGCTGTACGACAAGCTGGCTAACCTGGGGCCGCAGGGGCTGATCGAAACCCTTAAGCAGCTTGCTGCAGGTACCGCGAAACCGGTTGTACAGGATGAAGCGCTGGTTACCCATGCGCAAAAACTCAGCAAAGAAGAAGCGCGTATCGACTGGTCTCTTCCAGCCGCTCAGTTAGAACGCTGCATTCGCGCCTTTAACCCGTGGCCAATGAGCTGGATAGAAATTGATGGCCAGCCGGTAAAAGTCTGGCAGGCGTCGGTTATCGATGTGGCCACAACAGCCGAACCGGGGACCATCATTGAAGCGACAAAACAGGGGATTCAGGTGGCGACCAGCGACGGCGTGCTGAATTTACTCTCGCTACAGCCTGCCGGGAAAAAAGCAATGAGTGCTCAGGATCTATTAAACTCGCGGCGGGAATGGTTCGCTCCTGGCAACCGTCTGGTCTGACGCGCCCTTCTTAATACGCCCGGTGTTGCCGGGCATTTTTATTTTGTGCTTATGAAAAAACAACTCAATTTACGCAGCCTGGCAGCGCAGGCCGTTGAACAGGTTCTCGAACAAGGGCAATCCCTGAGCAACGTTCTGCCCCCGCTGCAACAAAAAGTATCCGATAAAGACAAAGCGCTGCTTCAGGAACTCTGCTTTGGCGTGCTACGTACCCTTTCCCAGTTAGATTGGCTGATCGGCAAGCTCATGTCCCGGCCGATGACGGGTAAACAGCGTGTTGTGCACTACCTCATTATGGTGGGCATTTACCAACTGCTGTACACACGGATTCCTCCTCATGCTGCATTGGCGGAAACGGTTGAAGGCGCAGTAGCGATTAAGCGCCCGCAGCTCAAAGGGTTGATTAACGGCGTATTGCGCCAGTTTCAGCGCCAGCAGGAAGAACTGTTATCTGAATTTTCTCGTAGCGAAATTCGCTTTTTACATCCGTCCTGGTTGTTGAAACGTCTGCAGAAAGCCTATCCAGCACAGTGGGAAGCTATTGTGGAAGCGAACAACCAGCGCCCGCCAATGTGGTTGCGCGTAAACCGTGTCCACCATCCGCGCGATAGCTGGCTGGCACTGCTGGAAAAGGCGGGAATGAAAGGTTTTACTCATCCTGCTTACCCTGACGCTGTGCGCATGGAAACACCGGTGCCGGTCCACGCATTGCCGGGGTTTGAAGAGGGTTGGGTTACGGTTCAGGATGCCTCCGCTCAGGGCTGCATCACATTTCTTGATCCAAAAAACGGCGAGCAAATTCTGGATCTGTGCGCGGCACCGGGGGGTAAAACCACACATATTCTCGAAGCGGCGCCCGAAGCACAGGTGCTGGCCGTCGATGTTGATGAGCAGCGACTCTCCCGCGTCTATGACAACCTGAAGCGTCTGGGCATGAAGGCCACCGTTAAACAAGGTGATGGCCGTTATCCAGCCCAATGGTGTGGAGAGCAGCAGTTCGATCGTATTCTGCTGGACGCCCCCTGTTCCGCCACCGGCGTCATTCGCCGTCATCCGGATATCAAGTGGCTGCGCCGGGATCGTGATATCGCGGAACTGGCCCAGCTGCAGTCTGAAATTCTGGATGCCGTATGGCCGCATTTGAAAACCGGCGGGACTCTGGTTTACGCAACGTGTTCGGTATTGCCGGAAGAGAACAGCCAGCAAATTAAAGCCTTCCTGCAGCGTACTGCGGATGCGGTTCTCAGCGAAACCGGCAGCGCAGATTTGCCGGGCCAGCAAAATTTGCCAGGTGCTGAAGAAGGTGACGGCTTCTTTTACGCTAAGCTAATCAAAAAGTAATGAGATAACGAGTCGCGACTGATGAAAATTATCATATTGGGCGCAGGGCAGGTCGGCGGAACTCTGGCAGAAAACCTTGTCGGAGAGAACAACGATATTACGCTGGTAGACACGAATGGCGACCGCCTTCGCAGTCTTCAGGACAAATTTGATCTCAGAGTGGTTCAGGGCCACGGCTCGCATCCACGCGTGCTGCGTGAGGCGGGTGCGGATGACGCCGATATGCTGGTCGCAGTGACCAGCTCAGATGAAACGAATATGGTGGCCTGCCAGGTCGCCTATTCGCTGTTTAATACGCCAAACCGTATTGCTCGCATCCGCTCCCCGGATTATGTGCGTGATGCCGATAAACTTTTCCACTCAGAAGCAGTTCCTATTGACCACCTCATCGCGCCAGAGCAGCTGGTCATTGACAGCATTCACCGCCTGATTGAGTATCCAGGCGCGCTGCAGGTTGTCAATTTTGCCGAAGGAAAAGTAAGCCTCGCAGTCGTTAAAGCCTATTATGGCGGTCCTTTAGTGGGAAACGCACTTTCAACTATGCGCGAACATATGCCGCATATTGACACACGCGTAGCCGCTATCTTCCGCCACGATCGCCCCATCAGGCCACAAGGTTCAACCATTGTTGAAGCCGGTGATGAAGTGTTTTTCATCGCCGCTTCGCAGCATATTCGCGCCGTCATGAGCGAACTTCAGCGCCTCGAAAAGCCGTATAAGCGCATCATGCTGGTTGGTGGCGGAAACATTGGCGCCGGGCTCGCTCATAAGCTGGAGAAAGATTACAGCGTCAAACTGATTGAACGTAATCAGCAGCGTGCCGCAGAGCTTGCGGAAAAGCTGCAAAATACGATCGTCTTCTACGGCGATGCTTCAGATCAAGAATTGCTGGCTGAGGAACATATCGATCAAGTCGATCTTTTCATTGCCGTCACCAACGATGACGAAGCCAATATTATGTCAGCCATGCTCGCAAAGCGCATGGGGGCCAAAAAGGTGATGGTACTGATCCAGCGCCGAGCCTACGTCGATCTTGTCCAGGGGAGCGTGATCGACATTGCAATATCACCGCAGCAGGCAACCATCTCTGCGTTGCTCAGCCATGTGCGTAAAGCCGATATTGTCGGCGTTTCCTCCCTACGCCGCGGTGTCGCAGAGGCTATTGAAGCTGTCGCGCACGGAGATGAAAGTACTTCACGGGTGGTTGGACGCGCTATCGATGAGATTAAGCTTCCCCCCGGAACAATTATTGGCGCCGTTGTGCGCGGTAATGATGTCATGATAGCGAATAACAATCTGCGTATTGAGCAAGGGGATCATGTCGTTATGTTCTTGACTGACAAAAAATTCATCTCAGACGTCGAAAGACTATTCCAGCCAAGTCCTTTCTTTTTGTAGTTCGCAGGCGTCGACAAGACGCCTTTCTTTTATCCCTTGTATATCAAAGGATAATATTTTTCTGCAATTATTTCGTGGTAATGGAAAATAGTAATACATTTGTTAAACTTATCAGTGTCAGCTGGCTCAAGGAGAATAAAATGAGTTTTTTAAAAGAATTTCGCGAATTTGCGATGCGCGGGAATGTGGTTGATTTGGCAGTCGGTGTCATCATTGGCGCAGCATTTGGTAAAATCGTATCGTCGTTAGTTGCCGATATTATTATGCCGCCGCTAGGCTTACTCATTGGCGGAATCGACTTTAAACAGTTTGCCGTGACGCTACGGGATGCCCAGGGTGACATCCCGGCGGTCGTCATGCATTACGGCGTATTCATTCAGAACGTGTTCGATTTTATTATCGTGGCGTTTGCTATTTTTATGGCAATCAAACTGATGAATAAACTGAACAGGAAAAAGGAAGAGGCCCCGGCAGCACCACCGGCGCCAACCAAAGAAGAAGTCCTGCTTAGCGAAATTCGTGACCTGCTGAAAGAACAAAACAATCGTTCTTAAGAAGCCTTAAAAGCAGAAGGCCAGTGGTAAAAAAGTCATTTACTTTCTTGCCACTGGCCTCCCGACCATTCTGTCCTGCATGTTTTTCTTTTCTTTGATAGCTGCCTTTCCCTTTCTTGTTCTTTTCAACTCGCTGCCTGAATAACGGGTCATGAAGTAGTGCCTCAAGGGCGTTATCTTTTATTTGCCCTTTAGTATGCTGATAGCGGCTCATAAGCTCTCCAGATATGTAAAAGAAATCGGCGTGAGTGTAGACGCGTCTGATGAAAAAATCAACGTGCTGGATTATGACTGCTGGCGCCCTGCTCCAGTGCTTCAAGAATTGAGCAATAGACGCTGCTGTGCGCTGTGCCGCAGCATGCATCATTGAGGCGCTGCAAAGAACGACGCATGGCTTGTAACTCTTTAATCCGGGATTCCACTTCACTTAAACGAGCCTGCACAATGCCTTTAGATTCCTGACAGGTATGATGTTCCGGATCGATGCGGATCGAGAGAAGTTCGCGGATCGACTCCAGCGTAAAACCAAGCTGCCTGGCATAGCGAATAAAACGCAGCCTCTGTAGATCGTTATCCGAATAGAGACGAAAGCCACCTTCAGTGCGTACGTTATGATCCATCATCTGCTGTTTTTCATAATAGCGGATGGTATCGGGAGTAACGTCAGCTAATTTAGCCAGTTCACCTATGCGGTACATAATTACTCCTCATTAATCTTTTGCAGCAACTTATCCGCGTAATCCCCACGCAGAAAGTCAGTGTTCAAGCCCGCCTGCCGCAGCTTTAACTCAAGCAGCGCCAGACGACGGCTCAGCTCAGCATAGCGGGGATCGCTCTCCTGAACGCCTTTAAGTAAGTCATTGAGCATCACGGCTTCTTTACGATGTTCAAGTTCGGGAGGTAAACAACCCGCATTCTTGAGTAATCGATAGCCTGCGCGTAGCTCAGGCGGCACATGCGAGTCATCGTCCAGAGTCAGTGGCTCCCCACTTCCCGGCAGGTTATCAAACTCACCTTTGTGCTGTGCATCAAGAATATGGCGTTCTGCCCACTGATCCAGTAACCACATCATAAGGCTCCGGGGATGAACAAAAATAATGCAGATATTGTAAACAAGCAGGAATAGGGTGGATATAAAAAAACCCGCCGGAGCGGGTTTTTTTACGTTACTACAGATTACTCTGCAGCAGCTTCTGCTTTCGATTCAGAGCGATCAACCAGCTCGATGTATGCCATCGGCGCGTTGTCGCCTGCACGGAAGCCACACTTCAGAATACGAGTGTAACCACCGGCGCGGCTCGCGAAACGCGGGCCCAGCTCGTTAAACAGTTTTGCCACGATCTCGTTATCACGAGTACGGGCGAATGCCAGACGACGATTAGCAACGCTATCAGTCTTGGCAAGAGTAATCAGCGGCTCAACTACGCGACGCAGTTCTTTCGCTTTCGGCAGGGTCGTCTTGATGATTTCATGACGAACCAGCGAACCAGCCATGTTACGGAACATAGCCTGGCGATGGCTGCTGTTGCGGTTCAGTTGACGACCACTCTTACGATGGCGCATGACCTTATCCTTCTCAGTAAAACCTTAACCTGTGATCCGGTTACTCGTCAGCAATGCTTGCCGGTGGCCAGTTTTCCAGGCGCATGCCCAGAGACAAACCACGTGAAGCCAGCACGTCTTTAATCTCAGTAAGAGATTTTTTACCCAGGTTCGGCGTTTTCAGCAACTCAACCTCGGTACGCTGTACCAGATCACCGATATAGTGGATAGCTTCTGCCTTAAGGCAGTTAGCAGAGCGGACAGTCAATTCGAGATCGTCAACAGGGCGCAGCAGGATCGGATCGAATTCTGGTTTCTCTTCTTTCACTTCCGGCTGACGTACATCACGTAAATCAACGAAAGCTTCCAGTTGTTCTGCCAGGATGGTTGCCGCACGACGAATCGCCTCTTCAGGATCGATTGTGCCGTTGGTTTCCATTTCGATGACCAGCTTGTCCAGGTCGGTACGCTGTTCTACACGCGCTGCTTCAACATTGTAGGCAATACGCTCTACAGGGCTGTAGCATGCGTCGACCAGCAGACGGCCGATTGGGCGCTCATCTTCTTCCGAATGAATTCGGGCAGAAGCCGGCACATAACCGCGACCGCGCTGAACTTTGATACGCATGCTAATAGCTGCGTTCTCATCGGTCAGGTGGCAGATCACATGTTGCGGCTTGACGATTTCGACATCACCGTCATGGGTAATGTCGGCTGCGGTCACAGGGCCAATGCCAGATTTGTTCAAAGTAAGGATAACTTCATCTTTACCCTGAACTCTCACCGCCAGCCCTTTCAGGTTGAGCAGGATTTCAAGGATATCTTCCTGAACGCCTTCTTTGGTGCTGTACTCATGAAGTACACCATCAATCTCAACCTCGGTCACCGCGCAACCCGGCATCGATGAGAGCAGAATACGGCGCAGTGCGTTACCAAGAGTATGGCCAAAGCCACGCTCTAAAGGTTCAAGGGTCACCTTGGCGTGCGTCGAACTCACTTGCTCGATATCGACCAGGCGCGGTTTTAGAAACTCTGTCACAGAACCCTGCATTGTGTCCTCTCTTTGGTACTAAGCTTTACTTGGAGTAAAGCTCGACGATCAGGTGTTCGTTAATGTCCGCAGACAGATCAGAACGTTCCGGCTGACGCTTGAACGTACCTTCCATCTTGCCAGCATCAACTTCCAGCCAGGTTGGCTTTTCACGCTGCTCAGCCAGCTCCAGAGCGGCTTTCACGCGAGATTGCTTTTTCGCTTTCTCACGAATGCTGACAACGTCATTCGCTTTAACCTGATAAGAAGCGATGTTAACAACACGACCGTTTACCATGATAGCTTTGTGGCTAACCAGCTGACGTGATTCAGCACGAGTCGCGCCGAAGCCCATACGGTATACAACGTTGTCCAGACGACCTTCCAGCAGAGTCAACAGGTTTTCACCGGTGTTGCCTTTCAGACGCGCTGCTTCTTTATAGTAGTTACGGAACTGACGCTCCAGCACACCGTACATACGGCGAACTTTTTGCTTTTCACGCAACTGCACACCATAGTCAGACAGACGCGGTTTACGCGCACCGTGCTGGCCAGGAGCTTGTTCAATTTTACACTTGGTATCGATCGCGCGAACGCCAGACTTAAGGAACAGGTCTGTGCCCTCACGACGGCTCAGCTTGAGCTTAGGACCCAAATATCTTGCCATTTTCTTTCTCCAACAATCCTAGAAACGAACGCGTTATACGCGACGTTTTTTCGGCGGACGACAACCGTTATGAGGGATCGGAGTCACATCAGTAATATTAGTGATGCGGAAACCAGCGGCGTTCAGTGCACGAATAGTAGATTCGCGACCTGGACCCGGACCTTTGACCATAACTTCCAGATTCTTGATGCCGTATTCTTTTACGGCTTCAGCGCAACGCTCTGCTGCAACCTGAGCTGCAAACGGAGTGGATTTGCGAGAACCACGGAAACCGGAACCACCGGCTGTTGCCCAACCCAGCGCGTTACCCTGACGATCGGTAATGGTAACGATGGTGTTGTTAAAAGAAGCATGGACATGAGCCACGCCATCAGAGACTTGTTTTCTTACACGCTTACGTGCACGAACTGGTGCCTTTGCCATTATTCAATCACCCCGACTATTTCTTGATCGGTTTACGCGGACCCTTACGGGTACGTGCGTTGGTCTTAGTACGCTGACCGCGAACCGGAAGACCACGACGATGGCGTAAACCACGATAGCAACCAAGGTCCATCAGACGCTTGATGCTCAGGGTGATTTCACGGCGCAGATCACCTTCAACGACAAATTTACCAACCGCTTCACGCAGGGATTCAATTTGTTCTTCAGACAGCTCACTGATCTTAACATTTTCAGCGATACCCGTGTCAGCACAGATGGCTTTAGAGCGGGTCTTGCCGATACCGAAAATAGCAGTTAATGCGATTACGGTATGTTTGTGATCAGGAATGTTAATGCCTGCTATACGGGCCACTATGCACTCCTACTATTTAATATGTACGCACCATGCTGAAAAGCCCGTTTTCAGGATACTCAAATGGAAACGTACAGACATACAAAAGATTGGCTGGCTAATCTAGCCAGCTCAACCCAACTTTGCAAGAAAAATATGCGAATAAATCAGCCTTGGCGCTGTTTATGCTTCGGCTCGGCACTGCAAATCACGCGGATGACGCCATCACGCTTAACGATTTTGCAGTTACGGCATAATTTCTTGACGGAAGCACGAACTTTCATTTTTACTCTCCGTAACTTCTCGAGCGACCTGTTAGCGGCCGTAGCCTTTCAGGTTCGCCTTCTTCAATGCAGACTCGTACTGACTCGACATCATCAGAGTTTGCACTTGAGCCATAAAGTCCATAATCACGACAACAACGATAAGCAGTGAGGTTCCACCGAAGTAGAACGGTACTTTCATTGCATCACGCATGAACTCCGGGATCAGGCAGATAAAAGTGATGTATAACGCACCGACCAAAGTCAGGCGAGTCATTACTTTATCGATATACTTCGCCGTTTGCTCTCCCGGACGAATTCCTGGTACAAATGCACCGGACTTCTTCAGGTTATCTGCTGTTTCACGCGGGTTGAAAACCAACGCCGTGTAGAAGAAACAGAAGAAGATGATTGCAGACGCATAGAGTAACACATAAAGCGGTTGCCCAGGCTGCAAATACAGCGAAATTGTTGTCAGCCAGTTCCAACCAGTACCGCCCCCGAACCATGATGTAATGGTAGCCGGGAACAGAATAATACTGGAAGCGAAGATTGCCGGGATAACCCCTGCCATATTCACTTTCAGCGGTAAATGTGTGCTCTGTGCAGCATAGACACGACGACCCTGTTGACGTTTAGCGTAGTTTACCACAATGCGGCGTTGACCACGCTCTACAAAGACAACAAAGAAGGTCACTGCAAATACTAATACTGCAACCAACAGCAACAGGAGGAAGTGCAGGTCGCCTTGACGCGCTTGCTCGATAGTATGGGCGATGGCCGGCGGGAGACCCGCAACGATACCGGCGAAGATAATGATTGAGATACCGTTTCCGATACCGCGCTCAGTAATCTGTTCGCCGAGCCACATCAGGAACATCGTTCCTGAGACCAGACTAACAACAGCGGTGAAATAGAATGCAAAGCCTGGATTAATCACCAGGCCCTGCATACCAGGCATATTCGGCAGACCGGTAGCAATACCGATCGACTGGAATATCGCCAGCACCAGAGTACCGTAGCGGGTGTACTGGCTGATCTTACGACGACCAGACTCCCCTTCTTTCTTCAGCTCCGCTAACGGCTGATAAACAACCGTCAGCAGCTGGACAATGATCGATGCCGAAATATACGGCATGATACCCAACGCAAAGATAGAAGCACGGCTGAGAGCACCACCAGAGAACATGTTGAACATTTCAATGATGGTGCCTCGCTGTTGCTCAAGCAGTTTGGCAAGTACAGCGGCATCAATACCAGGGATCGGAATAAAAGAGCCAATACGGAACACAATCAACGCACCGATTACAAACAACAGTCTGCGCTTCAGTTCGCCAATCCCACCTTTGGCACTTTGAAAATCTAATCCCGGTTGCTTAGCCATCTGCTACTTATTCCTCAATTTTACCGCCAGCAGCTTCGATAGCAGCACGAGCACCTTTAGTCACGCGCAGGCCACGAACAGTTACCGGACGAGATACTTCACCAGACAGGATCACTTTCGCGAACTCGATCTGGATACCGATAATGTTAGCCGCTTTCAGCGTGTTCAGGTCGATAACATCGCCTTCTACGTGAGCCAGATCAGACAGACGAACTTCTGCAGTGATCATCGCTTTACGAGAAGTGAAGCCGAATTTCGGCAGACGACGGTACAGAGGCATCTGACCACCTTCGAAACCGCGACGTACGCCACCACCAGAACGAGAGTTCTGACCTTTGTGACCACGACCACCGGTTTTACCGAGGCCAGAACCGATACCACGACCCAGGCGTTTACCCGCCTTTTTGGAGCCTTCGGCCGGAGACAGAGTATTTAAACGCATCTCTTACTCCTCAACTTTAACCATGAAGGAAACCGCGTTGACCATACCACGAACAGCAGGAGTATCCTCGCGCTCTACGGTGTGACCAATACGACGCAGACCCAGGCCAAGCAGCGTTGCCTTGTGTTTCGGCAGACGACCGATTGCACTGCGGGTTTGAGTAATTTTAATAGTCTTTGCCATGGTTTATTTCCCCAGAATTTCTTCAACGGATTTACCACGCTTGGCAGCGACCATTTCTGGAGAATTCATATTTTCCAGGCCATCAATAGTTGCACGAACCACGTTGATCGGGTTGGTGGAACCATATGCTTTGGCCAGAACGTTATGAACTCCAGCAACTTCCAGAACGGCGCGCATT
Source organism: Klebsiella sp. RCJ4 (assembly GCF_009025755.1). Lineage (NCBI taxonomy): Bacteria > Pseudomonadati > Pseudomonadota > Gammaproteobacteria > Enterobacterales > Enterobacteriaceae > Klebsiella > Klebsiella sp. RCJ4. The sequence goes on along the minus strand of NZ_WCIN01000005.1, from coordinate 11,228 downwards.
GCACCACCGGCGATGATACCGGTACCTTCGGAAGCTGGCTGCATGAATACACGAGAACCCGTGTGAACACCTTTAACCGGGTGCTGCAGGGTGCCGTGGTTCAGCGCGACGTTAATCATATTGCGACGGGCTTTTTCCATCGCTTTCTGGATCGCTGCTGGAACTTCACGCGCTTTACCGTAACCAAAACCAACGCGACCGTTACCGTCACCAACTACAGTCAGAGCTGTGAAGGAGAAAATACGACCACCTTTAACGGTTTTAGATACGCGGTTAACCGCGATCAGCTTTTCCTGCAGTTCGCCAGCTTGTTTTTCGATGTGAGCCATCTTACACCTCTACCTTAGAACTGAAGGCCAGCTTCACGGGCAGCATCTGCCAGTGCCTGGACACGACCATGATATTGGAACCCGGAACGGTCAAAGGAAACATCTTTGATGCCTTTTTCCAGAGCGCGTTCAGCAACAGCTTTACCCACAGCTGCTGCCGCGTCTTTGTTACCGGTGTACTTCAGTTGTTCAGCGATAGCTTTTTCTACAGTAGAAGCAGCTACCAGAACTTCAGAACCGTTCGGTGCAATTACCTGTGCGTAAATATGACGCGGGGTACGATGTACCACCAGGCGAGTTGCACCCAGCTCCTGGAGCTTGCGGCGTGCGCGGGTCGCACGACGGATACGAGCAGATTTCTTATCCATAGTGTTACCTTACTTCTTCTTAGCCTCTTTGGTACGCACGACTTCGTCGGCGTAACGAACACCCTTACCTTTATAAGGCTCAGGACGACGGTAGGCGCGCAGATCTGCTGCAACCTGGCCGATCACCTGCTTATCAGCGCCTTTCAGCACGATTTCAGTTTGAGTCGGACATTCTGCAGTGATACCGGCCGGCAGTTTATGCTCAACAGGATGAGAGAAACCTAAAGCCAGGTTTACTACATCCCCTTTGACCGCTGCACGATAGCCTACACCAACCAGCTGAAGCTTTTTAGTGAAGCCTTCGGTAACACCAACAACCATTGAGTTCAGCAGGGCACGCGCGGTACCAGCCTGAGCCCATCCATCCACGAAACCATCACGCGGACCGAAGGTCAGAGCATTATCTGCATGTTTAACTTCAACAGCATTGTTGAGGGTACGAGTCAGCTCGCCGTTTTTACCTTTGATCGTAATAACCTGACCGTTGATTTTTACATCAACGCCGGCAGGAACAACGACCGGTGCTTTAGCAACACGAGACATTTTTTCCTCCGATTAGGCTACGTAGCAGATAATTTCGCCACCAAGACCAGCCTGGCGCGCTGCACGATCGGTCATAACACCTTTAGAGGTAGAAATAACCGCGATACCCAGACCCGCCATAACTTTCGGCAGCTCATCTTTACGTTTGTAGATGCGCAGACCTGGGCGGCTGACACGCTGAATGCTTTCTACAACAGCTTTACCCTGGAAATACTTAAGAGTCAGTTCCAGTTCCGGCTTGATGTCGCCTTCAACTTTAAAATCTTCAATAAAGCCTTCTTCCTTCAGCACGTTGGCAATTGCCACTTTCAGCTTGGAGGAAGGCATGGTGACCGCAGCTTTATTCGCGGCCTGACCGTTACGGATACGGGTCAGCATATCCGCGATCGGATCTTGCATGCTCATCTGTCTTTACTCCCGTGATTCAATTGGTGACAATTACCAGCTAGCCTTTTTCAGACCCGGGATTTCACCGCGCATTGCGGCTTCACGGACCTTGATACGGCTCAACCCGAACTTCCGCAGGAAACCATGCGGACGACCTGTTTGACGGCAGCGATTACGCTGACGAGACGGGCTGGAATCACGCGGCAGAGTCTGCAGCTTGAGAACAGCATTCCAACGATCTTCGTCGGTTGCGTTCACATCAGAGATGATAGCTTTCAGTTCAGCGCGTTTAGCGAAGAATTTATCAGCTAAAGCCACGCGCTTTACTTCGCGTGCTTTCATTGATTGCTTAGCCATTAAGTAACCCTACCTTACTTGCGGAACGGGAAGTCAAAGGCAGCCAGCAGAGCGCGGCCTTCTTCATCAGATTTCGCAGTAGTGGTAATGGTAATATCCAAACCACGAACGCGGTCGACTTTATCGTAGTCGATTTCTGGGAAGATGATCTGCTCACGGACACCCATGCTGTAGTTGCCACGACCGTCGAAAGACTTAGCGGACAAGCCACGGAAGTCACGGATACGCGGTACAGCAATAGTGATCAGGCGCTCAAAGAACTCCCACATGCGTTCGCCACGCAGAGTTACTTTACAGCCGATCGGATAGCCCTGACGGATTTTGAAGCCTGCAACTGATTTGCGTGCTTTGGTGATCAGCGGTTTTTGACCGGAGATTGCTGTCAGATCGGCTGCTGCGTTATCCAGCAGTTTCTTGTCAGCGATCGCTTCACCAACACCCATGTTCAGGGTGATCTTCTCGACCCGAGGGACTTGCATGACAGAATTGTAGTTAAACTCAGTCATGAGTTTTTTAACTACTTCGTCTTTGTAGTAATCATGCAGTTTCGCCATCGTACTACTCCAAATTACTTGATAGTTTCGCTGTTAGATTTGAAGAAACGGACTTTTTTGCCGTCTTCGAATCTAAAGCCTACACGGTCAGCCTTGCCGGTTGCCGCATTGAAGATTGCAACGTTAGAAACCTGAATAGCAGCTTCTTTTTCAACGATGCCGCCTGGTTGGTTCAGAGCCGGAACCGGCTTCTGGTGTTTCTTAACCAGGTTGATACCTTCAACAATGAGCTTGCCGGAAGACAAGACATTCTTAACTTTACCGCGTTTACCTTTATCTTTACCGGTTAACACGATAACTTCGTCATCACGACGGATTTTCGCTGCCATGATTCGCTCCTTAGAGTACTTCTGGGGCCAGAGAGATAATTTTCATGAACTTCTCGTTACGAAGTTCACGAGTTACCGGCCCAAAAATACGCGTACCGATGGGCTGCTCGCTGTTATTGTTTAAAATAACGCATGCATTACCATCGAAGCGAATGACAGAACCGTCCGGGCGACGAACACCCTTCTTGGTGCGCACCACTACCGCCTTCAGCACATCACCTTTTTTGACCTTACCACGCGGAATTGCTTCTTTGATGGTGATCTTGATGATGTCGCCTACGCCTGCGTAGCGACGGTGCGAGCCACCCAGAACCTTGATACACATTACGCGACGTGCACCGGAGTTGTCGGCGACGTTCAGCATAGTCTGTTCTTGGATCATTTTAGTGCTCCGCTAATGTCAACTACTACTGAGACCCAAAAATAGGGTCGTTAAAAAAGCCCCATATCGAGGGCGCGGCATTATAACACCGCAAATCAGATATGGGTAGAAAAAATAAACGGCTCATCGCTGAGCCGTTTATCCGTATCGAGAATGCGTACTCTATTACAGAACCGCTTTCTCTACAACGCGAACCAGCGTCCAGGACTTAGTCTTGGACAGCGGACGGCATTCGCGGATTTCAACCACGTCGCCGATACCGCATTCGTTGTTCTCGTCATGTACGTGCAGTTTGGTCGTACGCTTGATGAATTTGCCGTATACCGGGTGTTTCACCATACGTTCGATAGCAACAACAATGGATTTCTCCATTTTGTCGCTAACCACGCGACCTTGCAGAGTACGGATTTTATCGGTCATTACGCACCCGCCTTCTGAGTCAGTAAAGTCTTAACGCGTGCAACATCACGACGCACTTGCTTCAGCAGATGAGTCTGTTGCAGCTGGCCACTTGCAGCCTGCATACGCAGGTTGAACTGCTCACGCAGCAGGTTCAGCAGCTCAGCGTTCAGCTCTTCAACGCTTTTTTCACGCAGCTCTTTTGCTTTCATTACATCACCGTCTTAGTTACAAAGGTGGTTTTGATCGGCAGTTTCGCTGCTGCCAGGCCGAATGCTTCACGGGCCAGCTCTTCCGGTACGCCGTCCATTTCATAAAGGACTTTACCCGGCTGAATCAAGGCAACCCAGTACTCCACGTTACCTTTACCTTTACCCATACGAACTTCCAGCGGCTTCTCGGTGATCGGTTTGTCCGGGAATACACGGATCCAGATCTTACCTTGACGCTTAACTGCACGGGTCATAGCACGACGTGCTGCTTCGATCTGACGTGCAGTCAGACGACCACGGCCAACAGCTTTCAGACCGAAAGTGCCGAAGCTAACATCCGTACCCTGCGCCAGACCACGGTTGCGGCCTTTGTGCACTTTACGGAATTTTGTACGCTTTGGTTGTAACATCAGCGACGCTCCTTATTTACGGCCTTTACGCTGCTGCTTTTTAGGTTGAGCAGCCGGTTCCGGTTGTTCAACAGCAGCCATACCACCCAGGATCTCACCTTTGAAGATCCATACCTTAACGCCGATTACACCGTAAGTGGTGTGCGCTTCAGAGGTGTTGTAGTCGATGTCAGCACGCAGAGTGTGCAGCGGTACGCGACCTTCACGGTACCATTCGGTACGTGCGATTTCCGCGCCGCCCAGACGGCCGCTAACTTCAACTTTGATACCTTTAGCGCCCAGACGCATTGCGTTCTGTACAGCACGCTTCATAGCACGACGGAACATAACGCGACGTTCCAGCTGAGAAGTGATGCTGTCAGCAACCAATTTAGCGTCCAGTTCAGGCTTACGAACTTCGGCAATATTGATCTGTGCAGGCACGCCAGCGAGATCCGCGACGACCTTGCGCAGTTTTTCTACGTCTTCGCCTTTCTTACCGATAACGATACCCGGGCGAGCAGTGTGAATGGTCACACGGATGCTTTTAGCCGGACGCTCGATAACGATGCGAGATACAGACGCTTTCGCCAGTTCCTTAGTCAGGTACTGACGTACTTTAAAATCGCTGTCCAGGTTGTCAGCGAATTCTTTGGTGTTCGCAAACCAGGTTGAGTTCCATGGTTTTACAATACCCAGGCGAATACCATTAGGATGTACTTTCTGACCCATTGCTAGTCTCCAGAGTCTCAGCGATCGGACACAACCACAGTAATGTGGCTGGTGCGCTTCAGGATGCGATCTGCACGACCTTTAGCACGCGGCATAATGCGCTTCATGCTCGGGCCTTCGTCTACGAAAATTTTCGCAACTTTCAGATCATCAATGTCAGCGCCATCGTTGTGTTCAGCGTTAGCAATGGCAGATTCCAGTACCTTCTTGACCAGTACAGCAGCTTTCTTATTGGTGTAGGTCAGAATATCCAGGGCCTGCGACACTTTCTTACCGCGAATCAGGTCAGCAACAAGGCGAACCTTCTGAGCAGAAGAACGAGCATGGCGATGTTGAGCTAAAGTTTCCATCTCTTCCTCCTACCTTATTTCTTCTTCGCTTTTTTATCAGCAGCGTGGCCGCGATAAGTACGAGTCGGTGCGAATTCACCCAGTTTGTGACCAACCATTTCGTCGGAAACAAAAACTGGAACGTGCTGACGACCATTATGGACAGCGATGGTCAAACCGATCATGTTAGGAAAGATCGTTGAACGACGGGACCAAGTGCGCAGGGGCTTCTTGTCTCCGCTTTCCACCGCTTTCTCTACCTTCTTCAGCAAGTGCAGGTCAATAAAAGGACCTTTCTTGAGAGAACGTGGCATGGCTTATCCTCTAAAATTATTTGCTACGGCGACGTACGATGAATTTATCAGTACGCTTGTTGCTGCGGGTCTTCTTACCTTTGGTCTGAACGCCCCACGGAGTTACCGGGTGCTTACCAAAGTTACGACCTTCACCACCACCATGTGGGTGGTCGACTGGGTTCATCGCAGTACCGCGAACGGTAGGACGAACACCACGCCAGCGTGCAGCACCTGCTTTACCCAGAACGCGCAGCATATGCTCAGCATTGCCAACTTCGCCCAGAGTAGCGCGGCAGTCTGCTTCGACTTTACGCATTTCACCAGAACGCAGACGCAGGGTGACATAAGCACCATCGCGAGCAACGATCTGAACGTAAGTACCAGCGGAACGAGCCAGCTGACCGCCTTTACCTGGTTTCATTTCTACGTTATGAACGGTAGAACCAACCGGGATATTGCGCATCGGCAGGGTGTTGCCTGCTTTGATTGCAGCATCAACGCCAGATTGAATCTGGTCGCCAGCTTTCAGGCCTTTAGGGGCCAGAATGTAACGGCGCTCACCGTCTTTGTACAGAACCAGCGCGATGTTCGCGGAGCGGTTCGGATCGTACTCAAGACGTTCAACAACTGCCGGGATACCATCTTTGTTGCGTTTGAAGTCAACAATACGGTAGGCCTGTTTGTGACCACCACCGATATGACGGGTGGTGATACGGCCATTGTTGTTACGACCACCGGATTTGCTGTTTTTTTCAACCAGCGGAGCAAAAGGTTTGCCCTTGTGCAGCTCTGGGTTGACCACTTTAACAACGTGGCGACGACCCGGAGATGTCGGTTTACATTTAACAACTGCCATTGTATTACTCCTCCGACTTACTCAGCGCCGCCGACGAAGTCCAGATTCTGGCCTTCCTTCAGGGTGACGTAAGCTTTTTTCCAGTCGCTACGACGACCGATACGCTGTCCGTGACGTTTAACTTTCCCTTTAACAACCAGGGTGTTAACGACTTCGACTTCGACTTCAAACAGTTTCTGCACAGCAGCTTTGATCTCTGCTTTGGTCGCGTCTTTAGCAACTTTGAGAACGATGGTGTTAGTTTTTTCCATCGCAGTAGACGCTTTTTCAGAAACGTGCGGTGCGCGCAGCACCTTCAGCAGACGTTCTTCACGAATCATGCCAGCATCTCCTCAACTTGCTTAACAGCATCAGCAGTCATTACGACTTTGTCGAAGGCGATCAGGCTAACCGGGTCGATACCAGTTGCATCACGTACGTCAACCTTGTGCAGGTTGCGCGCAGCAAGGAACAGGTTCTCGTCCAGCTCACCGGTGATGATCAGCACATCTTCCAGAGCCATGTCTTTCAGTTTCTGTGCCAGCAGCTTAGTTTTAGGCGCTTCTACAGAGAAAGATTCGACAACGATCAGACGATCCTGACGTACCAGTTCGGACAGAATGCTTTTCAGCGCGCCGCGGTACATCTTTTTGTTAACTTTTTGACTGTGGTCCTGCGGACGCGCAGCGAAGGTCACGCCACCTGAACGCCAGATCGGGCTCTTGATAGAACCTGAACGCGCACGGCCGGTACCTTTCTGGCGCCACGGCTTTTTGCCTGAACCAGTTACTTCAGCACGAGTCTTCTGAGCACGAGTACCCTGACGAGCACCAGCTGCATAAGCAACTACAACCTGGTGAACCAGCGCTTCGTTGAAATCACGACCGAAGGTAGTTTCGGAAACAGTCAGCGCGCTCTGCGCGTCTTTCAATACTAATTCCATTGCTATCCCCTTACGCCTTCACAGCTGGTTTAACGATCAGGTCGCTACCGGTTGCACCCGGGACCGCGCCTTTAACCAGCAGCAGGTTGCGCTCAGCGTCAACACGTACTACGTCCAGGCTCTGAACGGTGACACGTTCGTTACCCAGCTGACCTGCCATTTTCTTGCCTTTGAACACTTTGCCCGGAGTCTGGTTCTGACCGATAGAACCCGGAACGCGGTGAGACAAGGAGTTACCGTGAGTAGCGTCCTGGGTACGGAAGTTCCAGCGCTTAACGGTACCAGCAAAACCTTTACCTTTAGAGGTACCGGTTACGTCAACTTTTTTAACGTCAGCAAACAGCTCAACGCTAATGTCCTGACCTACGGTGAACTCTTCGCCGTCAGCCAGACGGAATTCCCACAGACCACGGCCAGCTTCTACGCCAGCTTTAGCGAAGTGACCCGCTTCCGGTTTGGTTACACGGTTAGCTTTTTTAGCACCAGTGGTCACCTGAACGGCACGGTAGCCATCGTTAGCCAGATCTTTAACCTGAGTAACGCGGTTTGCTTCAACTTCGATTACGGTTACTGGGATAGATACGCCATCTTCAGTGAAGATGCGGGTCATGCCCACTTTTTTACCGACTAAACCAATCATTGTTTCAACCTCTCAATCGCTCGATGACCTGATTAACCCAGGCTGATCTGCACGTCTACACCGGCAGCCAGATCCAGACGCATCAGAGCATCAACGGTTTTTTCAGTTGGCTCAACGATGTCAACCAGACGCTTATGAGTGCGGATTTCGTACTGATCGCGCGCGTCTTTGTTAACGTGCGGAGAGATCAGAACGGTAAAGCGCTCTTTGCGGGTCGGCAGCGGGATCGGACCACGGACTTGCGCACCAGTGCGCTTAGCAGTCTCGACGATTTCCGCGGTTGATTGATCGATCAGACGATGATCAAACGCTTTAAGGCGGATACGGATTCTTTGGTTCTGCATGAGACCAGAGCTCCAATTATTTTATAGACGAAATGGTTACTCCTCATACCCATTACGATTGATGGGAGAGTGTAACCGTTCTTACATAGTTCCCCAATTGGGAACATTGTTTGGTAGCGTGTTGCTGCTACCAGGGTTCATATCGAACCGGCCGTCAACTTTGACAGGCCCGCGCATTATACGCAAATTCAGCGACAACGCAAGGGCTGCGTACAAAATCATCACTTGTTTCTGCGAGCTCACTTCCAGGCCCGTCGCAATGCCATGAAAGGCCGGCAAATGCTCTGGAGCGGGACATCCATTCCTGTTTATTGCCTTTTGCCAGAGGCTTGGCTCCTGCATCACACTCAGTACCCAGGGCCACCACATGGAAACCATCGATGATAGCGACTTTGGCATTCTTTATTATTTATGGCGGGTTATTACTCACGCTTTGTTGGCACGATCTGCGCTATGGCTTGCTACCCGATAAATTTACCTGCCCTCTGCTGTGGGGCGGGTTGCTTTATTATCTGTGTATGTCACCAGCCAATCTGCAGCATGCAGTCTGGGGAGCGATAGCAGGCTATCTGGCCTTTGCGTTGATCTATTGGCTCTACAGGGGAATACGCGGGCGTGAAGGCATCGGCTACGGCGATGTTAAATTTCTCGCCGCACTAGGGGCATGGCAGGGATGGAGAGTTTTACCGCAGCTCGTACTTATAGCAACGATTCTCGCCTGCGCTGCCGTAACGGTTCTTATGCTGTGCGGTAAACACAGGCAGGCTTTACGTAACCCGCTGCCTTTCGGCCCTTTCCTGGCCACAGCGGGTTTGCTATGTGGTTGGCAGACGTTTTTTAGTCAGCCACTTTAATCTGCGACTGAAGATAATTCTGCAGACCAATTTTACCTATCAAGTCCAGCTCGGTTTCCAGCCAGTCGATATGGCCTTCTTCATCGGCGAGGATGGTGATTAACATATCACGGCTGACGTAGTCGTGGACGCTGTCAGCATAGGCAATGGCTTCACGCAGATCCTTCGCCCCTTCCAGTTCCAGCCTCAGGTCGGATTGCAGCATCTCCTCGACGTCTTCTCCGATGCGGAGTTTGCCGAGATCCTGCAGGTTCGGGATCCCTTCGAGAAATAAAATGCGCTCGATATACTTATCGGCATGCTTCATTTCATCGATAGATTCGTGGTACTCGACATCATTGAGGCGCATCAGGCCCCAGTTCTTGAACATTCTCGCATGGAGAAAGTATTGATTAATTGCGACTAGCTCATTTCCCAATAATTTATTGAGATAACTTATGATTTTGACATCACCTTTCATTATATAGTCCCTCCGCTTCCACTTATTGAAGCGTAGTTCGGGCTATAGGGATGTCAAAGTAAAGCTGAGAGGCTTCAGGCGATCTCTTGATATTCCGGCATGCGGGTTAATTCATCTTCCATAATTTCTCGTGCTGCACGAACGCACTTACCACATTGATTTCCAACGGGAATAAATTTTCTCAGCTGCTGAAAAGACTGAGGATTGAATTGGCGCACAGCCTGACGAATTTTTTTATCGTTCACACCATTACACAGACAAACGTACATATATACTCCCGTTCAACTTACAGACAAAGTGTAAATGAGAATAGTTATGATTACAATAGCCTGTTTATTAAATAGGCGTTTGATCTCTTTGCTGTCAGTCACTGTGCTGCTTCACGCAAATAGCAGACAGCAAAAAGGGCGCCTTAGCGCCCTTTTTAATTCAGAACTAAATATTAGCCCAGAACTTTAGCAACCACGCCCGCGCCAACGGTACGGCCGCCTTCACGGATTGCGAAACGCAGACCGTCGTCCATCGCGATCGGGTGGATCAGGGTAACAACCATTTTGATGTTGTCGCCCGGCATTACCATCTCTACGCCTTCCGGCAGTTCGATGGTGCCAGTCACGTCAGTTGTACGGAAGTAGAACTGCGGACGGTAGCCTTTGAAGAACGGAGTATGACGGCCGCCTTCGTCTTTGGACAGAATGTACACTTCAGATTCGAACTTGGTGTGCGGCTTGATAGAACCCGGCTTAGCCAGTACCTGACCACGTTCGATTTCTTCACGTTTGATACCACGCAGCAGAACACCAACGTTCTCACCAGCACGGCCTTCGTCCAGCAGTTTGCGGAACATTTCAACGCCAGTACAGGTAGACTTCGCAGTCTCTTTGATACCAACGATTTCAACTTCTTCGCCAACTTTGATGATACCGCGCTCTACACGACCGGTAACAACGGTACCACGACCGGAGATGGAGAATACGTCTTCGATCGGCAGCAGGAACGGCTTGTCAATCGCACGCTCTGGTTCCGGGATGTAAGAATCCAGGTAGCCAGCCAGTTCGATGATTTTCGCTTCCCAGTCTGCGTCGCCTTCCAGCGCTTTCAGAGCGGAACCGCGAACGATCGGAGTGTCGTCGCCCGGGAAATCGTACTGAGACAGAAGTTCACGAACTTCCATTTCAACCAGTTCCAGCAGCTCTTCGTCATCAACCATGTCGCATTTGTTCAGGAACACGATGATGTACGGAACGCCTACCTGACGACCCAGCAGGATGTGCTCACGAGTCTGCGGCATCGGGCCGTCAGTCGCAGCAACAACCAGGATCGCGCCGTCCATCTGCGCAGCACCGGTGATCATGTTTTTAACATAGTCGGCGTGGCCCGGGCAGTCTACGTGCGCGTAGTGGCGAGTCGGGGTGTCATATTCAACGTGAGAAGTGTTGATGGTGATACCACGAGCTTTTTCTTCCGGCGCGTTATCGATCTGGTCGAATGCGCGAGCAGAACCACCGTAGGTTTTAGCCAGAACGGTAGTGATTGCAGCGGTCAG
>NZ_WCIN01000004.1:0-304537 GCF_009025755.1 Klebsiella sp. RCJ4 | reverse complement strand
GTGCAGGGCTATGGCGAAAGCCGTCCTGTCGCAACCAACGACACTCCGGAAGGGCGTACGCTCAACCGCCGTGTCGAAATCAGTCTGGTACCGCAGGCCAATGCCTGTCAGATACCCGGCAAATACCCAGCGTCATCGCAGGATGATGGCGCATCACAACACAATGGAGAGTAATTCCATGGCAATTCCTGTTTATCTTTGGCTGAAAGACGACGGCGGTGCGGACATTAAAGGATCTGTGGACGTTCAGGATCGCGAGGGCAGCATCGAAGTTGTCGCTCAGGAGCATAACCTGTACATCCCGACCGATAACAACACCGGCAAACTGACCGGCACCCGTATCCACACGCCGTTCCTGTTCACCAAGGAAATCGACTCGTCCAGCCCGTATCTGTACAAGGCGGTGACCACCGGTCAGACCCTCAAGTCTGCGGAATTCAAGTGGTACAAGATCAACGACGCGGGCCAGGAAGTGGAGTACTTCAACACCAAACTCGAAAACGTGAAGGTGGTGAAAGTGAGCCCTGAAATGTACGACATCAAGGATCCTTCTAAAGAGAAGCACAACCATCTTGAGCGCGTAGAACTGCGTTACGAAAAAATCACCTGGACCTACAAAGACGGCAACATCATTCATTCCGATAGCTGGAACGAACGCGCCACCGCGTAATTGCCCGTCATACTTCGCGCCGCAGGTGCGTTGGCTACGTCCGCTCACCCCGGTTGCATAGTTATCTATGCTCCCGGGGATTCACGAACTTGCCGCCTGCCTGCAACACGAATTATTTAGGGCAATCGCCTGATGCGGGCGGGGTTTCCTGTCCACAGTTTTTTGCTGAGAGCCTGATATGCGGGCACTCAGCAAAGAAAAATACAATCTGTCTGCCTGACCTTATGCGCTTTGGTGAACAGCGAGGGGCGGTAGCGTGTCCAGGAACTGACAAAGAGAGAGATTCATGGAAAATCCAGCCAGCCTGTTGCGACGTCTGAACCCTTACTGTGCCCGTGCGATGGAAGTGGCAGCTTCGCTCTGCCAGACCCGCGCTCACGCGGAAATCCTGCCTGAGCACTGGCTGCTGAAGCTGCTGGAGCTGGGAGAGGGGGACCTGACGGTGCTGGCACGGCGCTACGAATGGGATATGGACGCCATCTGGCAGGATTTGCTGGCATTTCTCGACACGCTGCCCCGTTCGGTGCGCAGCCGTCCGCAGCTCTCAGACAGTATTCAGACCCTGATGCAGGACGCCTGGCTGCATGCCTCGCTGGCGGGTGAAGAGCACATCCGCAGCATTCACCTGCTGATGGCGCTGGTCGATAAACCTAAACTGGCACACTGCGATGGACTGTGGCCGCTGCTGACCCTCGGGCAGGGCCAACTTGAGCGTCTTCGCCCGTTGCTGGATGCACAGTCAGATGAGCGCCCGGAAGTGCAGCAGGAAGCCGAACTGGCACAAAATCACGGTGGTGAAGTGGAATTTGTCGGCAGTCAGGTCGGCGCGGGGATAAAAGAAGGCGAGCTGACTCCGGCCCTGCAGAACGCACTGGATAAATTTACCATTGATGTCACCGCCAAAGCGAAAGAGGGCAAGATTGATCCGGTCTTTGGGCGCGATACGGAAATCCGCCAGATGGTGGACATTCTCTCGCGCCGCCGCAAGAACAACCCGATCCTGGTCGGTGAGCCGGGCGTGGGGAAGACCGCCCTGGTGGAAGGGCTGGCGCTGCGTATTGCCGAAGGCAACGTACCGGAATCCCTCAAGCCTGTAGTTCTACGTACTCTCGACCTGGGCCTGCTTCAGGCGGGGACTGGTGTAAAGGGGGAGTTCGAGCAGCGCCTGAAAAACGTCATCGATGCCGTACAGAAGTCACTGGTACCGGTTCCGCTGTTTATCGACGAAGCCCACACCATTATCGGTGCCGGCAACCAGGCCGGCGGGGCGGATGCGGCCAATCTGCTGAAACCGGCTCTGGCGCGTGGCGAACTGCGCACCATCGCGGCCACCACCTGGAGCGAATATAAGCAATATTTTGAACGAGATGCCGCACTGGAGCGCCGCTTCCAGATGGTCAAAGTGGACGAACCGGATGATGAAACGGCCTGCATGACGCGCTGACCGCCGCCTGCCTGCTCAATCAGCAGATTCTGCCGGTGCTGAGTCAGCAACTGCTGACGCATATGGCGGCGAAGCAGAAACCACACTTCCTGACTCTGGGGTGGAGCGAGGAAGAGGGCATAGGGCTGGAGTTTTATTAACAGGCTTATCTAAAGGGTAACAATTATGGACAGTGCAAAAGATATTGCCAGAGATATGCTTGAGGCTATTCATATCGATGGGTCCGGGTTTATCGGTGCCGTGGCAAAAGGCGTTATTTCCTTACCCGTCAGCCTTGCCTATCTTGGCTATGATTTTATAGACACTGAATACCGCAGAGAGAATCAGGATGATAAATTTCGGTTAGCTGCACTGGTTAAAAAAGTAACCTTTAACGATGAAACTATTTATAAAATTATTAAGCCATTTATAGATGATTTTGTTTCTTATGTAGATATGGGTAAAGTCGCACATTTTTCAAAAAATATATCTGGAAGTGTTATAGGTAAAGTAATGTTCTCCCAGCTTACGGGTGTTAACCTCGGAAGGGTGATTATATCTCAGGGGGTTGGTGCTTTTTTTTCTGGTTCTGCTGCTGGTGGTGTTTTGGGAATTGGTGCTGAAGCATCAAGATCTATTTACACATCACGGTACTTGCGTGAAAGAAACCCCATAATGTATGAGAAATTAAACAGTATGGGTGACTTTGATCTTTTTTATTATCTTGTTGAGGATATTGTTAGGCCTTATGAGACAGCTTGTGAAATTGCAAGGATAAATCCTGAGGAGTTTAATAATGTCTGCAAATACTTCTTTGGAGGTTTATGAATATAAAAGATTTTATACTTATCATTGTTTCACGGATCGTAGCCAGCATTGGGATGACGCTAGGAACTATCAGTATGGTTTACTCTTTCTACTGTTTCTTCTTTTCTGACAATCCTTACCGCTTTATTCTAGGAGGGGCAGGTATAGTCGCCTTTCTCATAGGTTATGGCCTTTATAAATTTGCCCTGAAATATATTTATGATGAGTGGGATCGTTATAGATGATATTCATCATATCTGTTGGGTTTGTTTTTATTTAATATCATTCTGACCTGGGACAGGAGTTATAGAAATGGAAAATATATTTAAAATGACAGGGGGGGTCCTTAATCGCTATAAACTAGATATTCCTTCCTGCCCTTATCCATTGGATGTGGAACGTTTTGATGGTTTAGAACAAATGAGTGCTCTATATCATTACACCATTCGTTTTACCAGTTCACATCCGGAGCTTACGGCTGAAATGATGTTAAGTAAAACCGCTACGCTGAGCATAGGGGTGGGAGAACTATTTAATTCTACTGTCGGTAAAATTGTTCATGGCGTGGTGACAAATTTCCGACGCCTGATCGGTTCACGCGATCAGGTTACGTATGAAATTATTCTGGAACCCTTTATATCCTTACTGGATAAGCAGTTTCGTACTCACCGTTTCTTCGTCAACAAATCAGTGCCGGAAGTGGTAGCGCAAATTCTTGGCGAGCATGGTTTGAAAGGGTGGGAATATGAATTCAAGCTTAAACAAACCTACCCAAAACGGGAACAGATAAACCAGTACCAGGAAAGTGACCTTGAGTTTATTGAACGCCTGCTGGCAGAGGTGGGGATTTTTTACTTCTTCACCCTGCAGCCTGACACTCAGACCGAAGTGGTGCACTTCGCGGACAAGCAGAGTGCCTGGACGTTTGGTAAGAAACTGCCGCTGAACAGCCCGTCAGGGGAGAATGACAATGCGGCCGACTCGGTGTGGGGCGTACAAGTCTGGCATAACGTGGTGGAGCGTTCGGTCACCGCCAGTGACTACAACCACCGCGAAGCCCAGAGCGTCCTGATGTCCGTACCGGCTGACATGACCCGCGGCGACGGCGAGGGGAACACCTACGGTGATGTGTACCATTATCGCCCGCGTCACCTTGAACGTGGCGACAAAATTACACCGCCGGCAGAAACCGGTAACTTCTGGGCGCGTCTGGAGCATGAACGCTTCCTGTCCACCCAGACCACGGTGACCGGCAGCAGCACCGACCACACCCTTGGACCGGCGCAGGTACTGACTATTACCGAAATGGCTATCCCGCCAACACTGCCCCGTGAAACGGAGAACGGTGTTGTTATTATCCGCACTGGCTACTACGCCAGCCGTAAGAATGCCCTAAAAGTGGCATGGGTAGCGATACCCTACTACGAAAACCGTTGCTGGCGCCCTGCGGCTAAAAAGCGCCCGGTGGTCAGCGGCACCCTGACGGCACGAGTGACCAGCGCCAAAGATAACGATATCTACGCCTGGCAGGATGCCTCGGGCATGTATCGGGTGAAATTTGATGCTGACCGCGATGACAAGCGTCAGGGCATGGAAAGTATGCCGGTGCGTTTTGCCAAACCTTACGGCGGAGACAAATACGGCTTCCACTTCCCGCTGATACAGGGCACGGAAGTTGCTATTGCATTCCACGAAGGCGATCCGGATCGCCCGTATATAGCTCACGCCCTGCATGACTCCCGTCACGTCGATCACGTCACTGAAGCCAACAGCACGCGCAATGTCATCCGTACCGCTGGCCTGAACAAGCTGCGGATGGAGGACAAGCGCGGCGAAGAGCACATCAAGCTCAGTACAGAGTTCGGGGGCAAGACGCAGCTCAATTTAGGTCACAATGTAGACGCTTCCAGGGAGCTTCGTGGTGAAGGGGCAGAACTGCGCACCGACCGGCATGTTTCCATTCGCGGTGGTGCTGGTGTGTTTATCACTGCAGATAAACAACCGTTTGCCGGGGACAAGATGCTTTCCATGCAGGAGGCGATAGCCCAGCTTGAGAATGCACTGAGTATTGCCCGCAGCATGTCAGACGCAGCTGAAACCGCGCAGGCGCTACCCGCTGATATTCAGAGTCAGGTGAAGTTGACTGATGCCCTCAAAGATCTGGTGCAGCCAGGAATGGTGTTGAATGCACCTGAAGGCGTGAGCATCACCAGCCCACAGGCGGTTCGCATGGCGTCAGGTAGTGCCAGCGTTGGGATCATGTCGCAACAGAATACAGACATTAGCGCACTTAAACGATTTACCGTAGCAGCAGGTGAAGCCGTGAGTATGCTGGCCCGAAAGGCCGGAATGAAACTTTTTGCTGCTAAGGGAAAAGTAGAAATTCAGGCTCAGGATGATGCGCTTGATGCGATAGCCAAAAAGGATGTGACCGTAACCAGTACAGAAGGGCGGGTTGAGATCACGGCGGCGAAAGATGTTGTGCTTAAAAATTTGGATGGGTCGTTCATCCAGTTGCAGGGTAAGAATATTATTCTGGGCTGTGAAGGTAATATCCTGTGGAAATGTGCCAATGCGCAGAAAATGGGTAGTGTAAGCATGAGTAGTGTTATGCCCCAGTTTCCATCTGGATATAGTGGGAAATTTACGGCATCGTCTGATGCAGGAGTTCCAGTTGCCGCTGCGGCATACATGTTGACATCGAGTAATGGGCAGAAATTATTTGGTAGAACAGACGAGAACGGTGAAACAGTTCCAGTTTACTCATCAAACCCGAATGAGCCTTTTGAAGTTGAAATGATTCAAAGTGATTATTGGTACGATAGTGAAAATATTGTGGAAAGAGTACATTGTTCATCATTTTCAGATATGTCATTCCAGGACGATGGTTGCCAATGCAGTGATTGTGAGGGAAATAAAAGTGCGTGATATTACTTTTAAGTTTAAATTTTTGTTATGCATGTTGCTTACTCCATTTTTTTCTTTTGCAAGTGGCACATGGAATGCTAAATCAGCACAAATGCAATGTGGCTCAGCTTTGGTAAAGGTCAGTGCTGAATGCCAAGTGAATGAAAAAAGCCCAACGGAGAATATATGCAAAAATTACCACTTGGGAATAAAGAACGGCACGAATAATAAAGAGTTTTCTTTGCCATACATCCCGAACAGCCAAAAAGCTCTCCTGGAAAAACAGGGTTATTCCTTCAATAATGTAGTTAAACCTGGTGATTGGACACCCTCCACAATGAAATGCTATGACAATGAAAATATTGTGATCGGATACCATCTCGGGCTGGATGAAGAGGAGAGCGTAAAGGGTTCATTGTTGTCCTATATTGACGCCCCATTTATTGATCTTTCAGGGAACTTTATCACAGGCAACAAACTTTCTGAGCTTAGATCTCGAGAAATGAAAAACCCCTACGACAATACACGCATAGACTTTATTAGCAATCGCTGAGGAATGGTATGTCTGATTTATATGAGTATTTGAATGCCAAAAAGGGAAAGACATATTTTGATGACCAGATTAAACCATTTTCTTTAATCTCACTCTATCCGGATATAGATACATCCCGAAAGCTAAGAGGTAACAGTCGTACAATAGGAGATGCTGATAAAGATGTCCAGGATGCTATTATAGATATGATAATTACCATAGCTGTCCGCTATGGATTAAGTTATAAAGAGATATCTTATATATTATTAACCACTAAGGTTGAGTCTGGATTTAACCCCGATGCGGCAGCGGGGACTACTAGTGCTGCTGGTTTAGCACAAGGAACGGTTGGTTTTATCAAAGATGCATTGACACAATCTGAAGACATTCTTGGTTTTCAGCTAGATCTTCGTAATGCGGAAGTTTTTGACGCTGAAAAAGGATGCTATGCGGTTATTTATTCCTTTTTACTTAACAAATCGAAGGTGATGGAGAGTTACACATCAGATCAAAGTGAATACTGGGAATGGCTTTATTTGTTGCATCATGATGGTGCCTATAGTTTAGGAAAATATCTCGATGGTACGCGTGAGAAAAGCGCAGATGGCGAGAAGTGGGCGCTTTATATAACTAAGCATTTATCAGTTGTGGAAGGGTTACTAAAAAATACTGAAGTTAATACTAAATTTAAACTGTCTACGGGAAATAATACAGCATTCAAAAACAAAAATTATATTGCTGCAATCTCTCCATTTCCAAGTTCAACATGCCCAAATTTAGTGTCAGATTATGAGAAAACTCTAGTTCTTATCAAAGGTGTGACTGATGAAAACGGGATGACTGAATCAGTCAATGCTATCGCAGGTTCAGAAGTTGTGTTTACTATTCTTGCTGATAATTACAAAGAATTAGCTAAAGCAACTGTTGAAAAAAATACCAATGAAAAGCATAAGACTCTAACTTATATCGTTAAGAAAGGTGACACCTTATCAGCAATAGCGAAGAAATATAGTGTATCAGTAGAGAAATTGGCAAGGATTAATAAGATCCATAACGTAAATATGTTGCGCATTGGTGCGAAATTAAAAATACCTGATAGTAATAAAAACCATGGATATGTTAGCCGCTATGTTTCTGAGCAGACCAAGAAAGAGATTCTCAAAAGCGTTGGGGTTGAAAATGCTAATGTTAAAGCAGCCATAGAGTATTCGAGAAGCCATATTGTTTTGCCAAAAGGAAGCAAGTCCGCAGACTCGGAAAAGGAAAGCAATGTAATTCATATTAAAACTACGACGACGGATCAGTCTGTTGCTGGTAGAAGTAAAAATGAACCAGAGAAGCATCAGACTACTTCCGAGGGGAAAGCTAAAAATGTTTCTGTTGATAAAAATTTTGAGCCGGTGGTGGATTTTTCTAAAGATATTCCTCTCAGCTTGAAAAATCTGGTAACTAATCATTCTCTTGATATTATGAAAGGGATAATGAAATCCGCAGGTGTCCATAAGATTATGATCACCAGTACGTTGCGCACCGCGGAAAAACAAGTCGATGCAATGTATATGAACATGAAAAACAAGGGGATACAATCCCAGCTTGATTATTATGCTGCTGCGGGACGGGAGGTTGTACAAGCAGCTATCGCTGTGGGTGGCATAGATAAAAGTAAGGAGAATCAGGTTAAAAAAGCCATGGTTGATAAAGTCAATTCTTTACAAAAAGATGGGCGTCTTGTTTCAAAACACTGCGTTTCTCTTGAATCGTATGCTCAGAGAAATGTATTTGATATAAGTAAAAAGTTATTGCCTGCCGCTTTGCAGCGGGCTTTTGATAAGGCTATTACAAAATATGCAAAAGATAACCCAAGTAAAATGAAATATATCAGCCCGTTTGAAAATCGCGGTGAGCCAGCATTCCATGTGGAGATTGTACAATGAAAAAAATATTGTTTTTTATTGTCGTTGTTCCTTTTTTTGCATTCTGCAATACTATTAAGGTAAAAGATGGACTGTATTATGGATATTGGGTTTATAAAGAACATGGTGCTATGAAAGAGTATGGCGTTTTAGCTAACAAACCCAGGAAAAATATGGGTAAATATATCTTAAGTCCTGTTCCTAAGTTTACTGATGATAATGAAATATATGTTGAAGTTAAAGGTGGTGTTCCGACTGTGTATTTTTATCAGAAAAGTGTTGAGTCTGATTTGAATACGGTTGGATGGGCTGGCGCTAGATTTGCTGAGGGGAATATGGTTATTTCTTCAAGCACTATTCGAATGGTCACAGAGGATACCACAGAAAATATATTTGTTGGTGAGAGAATTTCTGGGAAAAAGTTAAAGTTTGAAAAGGATGAGTTGGTCCCGTTGTCATTAATTGATGATAATGGATTTAACGTAAACTGCAATCAATACTTGGATGTTAACGCTTATAGAGAGAATGGCCTTCCCTATTATTCTGAGCCTGACCCTGAAGGGCGAAAGGGAATAGAAATAGGTTACCCTACAACGATTTTCGCAGTCGGTGAACTCGGTATTTGTTCTGCATTTCTCGATGATGATATTGTTCCTCAAATTAAAAACGGATGGATTCAGTTCCGTCGCCTCAATTAAAACGTGTAAACTAATTTGTTAGGTGTGCTATGTCCAAAGGATTTGTATTGCTTGGGGATAAAACTACTCACGGCGGTGAGGTTATATCTGCATCTTCGACCATGATTGTGAACGGAAAGAAAGTAGCTCTTGTTGGCGATGAGATTAATTGCCCTGTTGAAGGGCATGGTGTCAATGCCATTATAAAAGGATCACCAGAATGGATCTCTGATGGGAAGCCTGTTGTTGTGGATGGCTGCGAATGTGAATGTGGCTGCCATGTTATCTCCAGTGCGTCGGATTGTTCAGTAGGATAAGTTATGAGCTGGGAGCGTCAGAAAGCCACAATTGCTGCAGAACCTGATGAGCCTTCACTGGTCATCTGGCTGATTGCAGGCCTTGTTGCTGTTATTGCCGGAGTGTTGCTCTTTGTACTTCACGCCAATCAGTTTCTGGGTGAATTGCAAAAATTTAACCTCTGGATTGTTGCCGGAGGCCCTCTTTTTATCTGGTTCGTAACGATTTGTATTCGCGGCTGGATGTATAACCACGCAATGGATCTTCATCAGTTTGAATCCGATGAGGCAGACTATGCACAGCAGCAATGGACTTCATGGGCCGGTCGTTATCTGGCGGTTCTGTATAGCCGGGTAATCCTGCCTGATGAATTGACACCATCAACATTTCTGCAATCCCCCAAAGATCTCGAGCAGAGTAGCTCTCTTTCTCGGGGAATAACGTTACCTGCTGGCGAAGATGCTTTTTCAGCATTGATTGGGGGACTGAACATATCAGAATTACAGCGCTTATCAGACCTCCCTTTCCACGCAACCTTACTGACTGATTCACACGATCCTGATGAGACATTGCAGAGAGAATTTTCAGCATGCTGGCTCCAGTTAGTTGGAATGGCCTATCCCGTACCGTTACTGACGATTCTTAAAGGCCGGGCCTTCGATTGGGTGGGCGAACGCCTTAAAGCCCCGATTCTGGATGTTGAGCTTTTGTTGGTTCACCAGACTCAGGGAGGGAATGAATATAGTGATTCCCTCTCGGCTTTAATGCTGACTTCTGATGATGTAGCAACGAAGTATCAGCTAAACCATCACGCTCGCCTGCTTCGGCCTATGTCGCTTGAATCAACCCAAATGCTGAGTGAAGAGCTCGATATCTTTTTCTCGACCCAATCACAAGCGATCGCTGCGCGCGCAATTGTGGGCGACAGCATGGAGTGGGGGGAGGATTTATCCACTATTTTGGCCAGTGCAAAACAATATGAAGGCAGCTGGAAACCCCAGCAGTGCCATTGGCTGGAGAAATATGCCGGACTTAGCGGTCCTTTCTCACCGTGGATTATCGCCGCCGTCGTTAGTGACATAACCGCGCTCACAAAAGAAGATTGCCTGATGCTTTCGGGTGACAAAGAGCAGCGATTTGTGAATACCGTAACTACAGGGAGTCTGATGAATGGTGAAGGATAACTCAGTGTGGCGTGGTAACTGGGGACGCATCAGTATTACTGCACTGATTGCTGCCGCGATCGGATTAGCTATCTGGAAAAAGGGCGATGCGTTCGGACTTACCAGTAATAGCCTTAAACTGCTGGTATCTGTGGCGGTGATAATTCTTCTGCTACTTGTCCGCCATGGCAAAACTATTAGCCTGGCGATTAAACAACAGTGGTCGCGTTTTCAGGCGAAGCGTAAAAGTCTCCTGCCTGCTGATGAAGGTCGCGTTAAGCAGACACCGCCACGCAATGTCACCGTTGATACCATCCGTGCAGCCATGCGTAACCTCTATGGTCGTCGCTGGGGCCGTAAAACACGCATCCTGCTGGTCACTGGCACTGTATCTGAGGTGGAGCAACTGACCCCAGGGCTCACGACTCAGCTCTGGCAGGAAGATCGCGGCACGCTGTTACTGTGGGGCGGTGACCTCAGTACGCCAGCCGACAGTGCCTGGCTTACCGCGCTGCGCAAACTGCGCCGCCGTCCGGTGGATGGCATGGTATGGGTCACTTCAGCGTTTGACCAGCTCTCAGCGCCAGGGCTGGAGCAGCCGCTGCCGGTACCTTCAGACAGCACCATGGATTTCCTGTCTCACGCCATCAGCATACGTATGGAAGCGCTTGGCTGGCAGCTCCCGCTGTATGTCTGGTCCCTGCACCCACGCGCCGGTAAACCGGAAGGGCGCATTACGCAGGCAACCGGCTGTTTGTTACCTGCCGGTTGCAGTACCGAAGGGCTGGCAGAGCAACTGTCCGCCCTGACGCCAGATTTGACTTCACAGGGGCTGCAGCAGACCTGCGGTGAAGTGAAACATAACTTCCTGCTGACGCTTGCCGACCAGCTCATTCGTGAGCCGGAAAGCGTGACCGCACCGCTGTCGGTGATACTCAATCCGTACCGTCCGCTTCTACTGGCCGGCGTGGTGTTCAGTCAGCCTTCAGCCGGTGCCGAACGTGCCGTGCCGCACCACTGGGGCATGGATAAGCGCTGGGATGCCCTGCCGGAGTCTGTCCGGACACTCCCTGCCGGACTACGTCCGTACAAGCCCGGCATTCCGTGGCGCAGGGTGATGGCGTCTGTTGTTGCTCTTACGATGGTCGGCTGGGCTGCGTGGATGGGCATCGCGTATGTCACCAACCGCAGCCAGATTGACAGCGCTAATGTCCAGGCGGCACTTGCCGCCCGACAGAATCAGCCCCTGGAGCAGCGCCTGCACGCGCTGTCTGAACTGCAAAAAACGCTGTCCCGTCTGCAGTACCGCTCTGAGTTTGGCGTGCCGTGGTACGAGCAGGCCGGACTAAGCCAGAACAATGCGTTGCTGGACGCACTCTGGCCACGTTACCAGGACAGCGCATTGCCGCTGCTGCGGGATGCCGCCGCTGACCATCTGCAGAGACAACTTAATGCCTTTAATGTATTGCCAGCGGGCAGCCCGCTGCGTGAGCAGATGGCAAAAAACACTTATGACCAGCTCAAACTCTACCTGATGCTGGCGCGTCCGGAACATATGGACGCGGCCTGGTTCGGCTCTGCATTGCTGAATGACTGGCCGATGCGTGACGGTGTAAAAAACGGCGTCTGGCTGGGGATGGCGCCTTCTCTGCTGTCGTTTTATGGCGTGCAGCTGGTTGCGCACCCTGAATGGAAACTGCGTGCTGATGAAAATCTGGTCAGCCAGGCGCGTTCCCTGCTGGTTCGTCTGATGGGCGTACGCAACAGCGAATCGACCCTGTACCAGAAGATGCTCACTCAGGTGTCGCACCTCTATGTCGATATGCGCCTGGAAGACATGACCGGCGATACCGATGCATCCCGTCTGTTCAGCACCACGGAAGTCGTGCCCGGGATGTTTACGCGTCAGGCCTGGGAGCAGGCCGTGCAGCCCGCTATCGAGAAGGTGGTGAAGGCACGCCGGGACGGACTAGACTGGGTGCTGACTGACAGCAAGCGTCAGATGAATAAACAGGACGAGACCTCACCGGAAGCTCTGAAACATCGCCTGACGGAACGTTACTTTGCCGACTTCAGCGGGGCATGGCTTGAGTTCCTCAACAGCCTGCGCTGGAACCAGGCGACCACGCTGTCGGATTCCATTGACCAGTTGACCCTGATGGCCGACGTGCGTCAGTCACCACTGGTGGCGCTGATGAACACCCTGAATGTGCAGGGACGCACCGGGCAGACAGGCGAAGCCATTTCGGATTCGCTGGTGAAATCGGCGAAGAATCTGCTCGGCGGTGATAACCAGGATGCCATTGATCAGAGCGCTGGTGTTCACGGCCCGCTGGATGCAACCTTTGGTCCGGTACTGGCGCTGATGGACAAAAACCGGACAGGTGCACAGGAGTTGAGTCTGCAGTCGTTCCTGACCCGCGTGACGCAGGTGCGCCTGCGCCTGCAGCAGGTGACCAATGCCGCCGACCCGCAGGCGATGACACAGACGCTGGCGCAGACCGTATTTCAGGGTAAGTCGGTTGACCTCACCGAAACCCGTGACTACGGCAGCCTGATTGCCGCCGGTCTCGGCCTGGAGTGGAGCGGCTTCGGCCGTACCGTGTTTGTTCAGCCGATGGAGCAGGCCTGGCAGCAGGTACTGACCCCGGCGGCCGAAAGCCTCAATGCCCAGTGGCAGCAGGCCGTGGTTGCTGAGTGGAACAGTGCCTTCGGTGGACGCTATCCGTTTAACAATTCCAGCAGTGATGTATCCCTGCCGCTGCTGGCTAAATACCTCAATGCAGATTCCGGGCGTATTGCGCAGTTCCTGCAAACCCGCCTCAGAGGCGTGCTGCACAAAGAGGGCAACCACTGGGTGCCGGACAGCATCAACTCGCAGGGGCTGGCCTTTAATCCGGCGTTCCTCAATGCCATCAACACCCTGAGCCATATCTCGGATGTCGCTTTCACCGAAGGCAGTGCCGGCATGAACTTCGAGTTGCGTCCGGGCACTGCCGATGGGGTAATGCAGACTGACATGATTATCGACAGCCAGAAGCTGATCTATGTAAACCAGTTGCCGGCGTGGAAGCGCTTCGCCTGGCCTGCAGATACCGAGGCTCCGGGGGCGAACCTGAGCTGGGTAAGCACGCAGGCAGGAACCCGTCAGTACGCCGATATCCCTGGCGCCTGGGGCTGGATACGTCTGCTCGATAAAGCTGTGGTCAGTGCTTATCCGGGCGTTGGTAGCAGTTACAGCCTGAGCTGGAAAGCACAGGACGGGCGCACGCTCAATTACACCCTGCGTACAGAGGCGGGCGAGGGGCCACTGGCGCTGCTGAAACTGCGCAACTTCCGTCTGCCGGAGACGATTTTCAGCACGACTGGCGTGGCCGAATCAGGCCTGGTCGCCAGCGAGGCCAGCGAAGTAGAAGAGGTCTACTGATGAGCATGCTGAATACATTACTGAGCGCCTGCCAGACAGAACAGGAACCATTACTTGTAGCAACCCGTGAGCGAGTGGCGCAGTGGGACAGCTGGCTGCAGCCGCTGTCCGGGCAATCGGCCGCTGGCGAAGACCCGGGCTATGACGATGACTTTCAGCAGATGCGCGAGGAGGTCAACAAACTTTCCGGTGCGGATACAGAACTCATCTGCCGGCTGGCAGAGAAGCTGCTGACCACGACCGCGAAAGACATTCGCGTCGCGACGTACTACTGCCGGGCGAAGCTGCACCGCGAAGGTGAACAGGGACTGGCTGAAGGACTTGAACTGCTGGCCGGTCTGCTGGAGCGCTTTGGTCCATAGCTGCACCCTTACGAACTGGGAGTCTGAGCTGCTGTTTGAGGTACAGGCCCGCCATCTGAAGCTGCTGAGAATTAAAGCGGGTCGGGCTGAGTCGGACAAAGCTCGCCTGCACGCTGAAATGGACAGCCTGCTTGCTGGGCTAATTGCTATCGATCCTGCCCGCGCGGCAGTCCTGTGCGGTTAATGCAAAGAAATGTGTGCCGGAAATGATGCCGGTGATATTAATGATTTCAGGAATATAAACTTTCATGAAAATAACTAAATTTGTAGCATGCATTGTCATGGTGCTATTACTGTCCGGGTGTACTGCAATTTTGTGGGGAGGAAATAAAGTCTCAGGTAGTCATCGGGTGAATGTTATGAAAATGCAGGATAGTGTCACCGATATTTTTCAGTATGAAAATATCTCCGCTTCTGTTGTTCAGGATAAGACCAATATACCTCTGATTATTCCTTCGGAAGGTATCGCATTTTTAGGTGAAAGAAATGTCTATATTCTGACAAGGGGGGCTGATGAGTTACTGTCTTTAAACAAATTAACAGACAAAATCCCACTGATTGCAGGTAAAGAAGAAAATACGCTCAAGCTTCAGTTGGCTCGTTCTGTAAAAGGGGATGCTGTCTTTCGCTTTAAGGATTCGTTACGTGTCTGGGTTAATAAAAGCGAAGGTGAGCTTTCAGAATACGATATAGATGTCATTAAGCATTCAGGCTTCCAGAACTCGAAGGGGGGATACTGGAAAGATGTCAATATTGAGGGCATAGTTCTTCCAAGGAAAAGTCTCAATTATACATTCACCAATACCGAGTCACTGGGGCGAAAGTATAAAGTTGAATTTTACGCGACCGACAATGAAACCGATTTTTATCCGAAGAATCTTGCTACCAACATTGTGCTCACACCTGTGGCCCTTGCTGCAGATATCGTATTTTTCCCTGTCTCCCTCACATTTCTACGCTTAATCATCGGGCAACAACACTAGGGTTAACTCCTGCTGGAACGCATATGAAAGATCAGACCCTGCGCTATTTTGATGCAGAAATGCGCTACCTGCGTGAAGCCGCAAAAGAGTTCGCGCAAACCCATCCCGATCGTGCAGCGATGCTCGACCTGGATAAAGCTGGTACACCGGATCCGTATGTCGAACGCCTGTTTGAAGGCTTTGCTTTCTCGATGGGACGGCTGCGCGAAAAGATTGACGACGACCTGCCGGAACTCACCGAAGGGCTGGTCAGTATGCTCTGGCCGCATTACCTGCGTACCATTCCGTCGCTTTCGGTGGTGGCACTTACCCCAGCGCTGCATGCCATGAAAATGGCCGAAGTCGTGCCCGCGGGGTTGGAGGTGTACTCCCGCCCGGTGGGGCCGAAGAACACGGTCTGTCGTTACCGTACGACCCAGGATGTAATGCTCAATCCCCTGAGTGTCTCAGCGGTCACCATGACCACCGAACCTGACGGACGTTCGCTGTTGCGGATGCGCATGGCCTGCAGTAGTCAGGCGGACTGGTCGCATGCCGACCTCAGCCGCCTGAGCCTCTATCTCGGCGCAGATGCACCCGTCAGCAGTCAGCTGCACCTGATGCTCACGAAACGACAGGCTGCCCTGTATATGCGTCTGCCCGGGCAGACCGATCGTATTCGGCTTGACGGGTACTTCTCGCCGGGAGGATTTGCGGAGGAAGACGGGCTGTGGCCGAAGGGGGATACCGCCTTCAGCGGCTACCAGTTGTTGCTGGAGTACTTCACCTTCCGCGACAAGTTTATGTTTGTCCACTTTAATGGCCTGGACGGCATCACGCCGCCTGCCGGGACAGAGTACTTCGACATTGAAGTGGTATTCAGCACGCCGTGGCCGTCTGATCTGCCGGTCACCGATGACGCGGTTCGACTGCACTGCGTGCCGGTGATTAATCTGTTCACCCTGGAGGCGGACCCGCTCACCATTACGGGCCTGGAAAGTGAGTACCTGCTGCGCCCCAAACGGCTGCAGGACGGACACACCGAGATTTACTCCGTGGATTCGGTCACCGGCTCAAACCGGACGAACGACGCGGAGTATGTGCCGTTCAGCTCCTTCCGCCATAAAGGCGGGATGATGCGCCGCCAGGCACCACCGCGTTACTACCATACCCGCGTGAAGCGCAGTGTGACCGGGCTGTATGACACCTGGCTTATCCTCGGCGGTCACCAGTGGGAAGATGACCGCCTCCTTGACCGCGAAGCCGTGTCGCTACAAATCACCGGCACCAACGGTCAGTTACCACGCCGGGCATTGCAGAGCACGCTGCTGGATAGCTGTGAGCAGGTGGTCAGTACACCGCTTTCAGTACGCAACCTCTGCAAACCGACGCTGCCGGTCTACCCGCCTGCGGAAGACCGATTCCACTGGCGGGTGCTGAGCCACCTGGGCTCCGGATTCCTGAATATGCTGAGTACCGCTGAAGTGCTGCGCGGGACGCTTGCGCTCTATAACTGGCAGGAAGATGAACTGAACACCCGGCGTCTGGAGGCTATTCAGCATGTGGAGCATCACCGCCTTCAGCGCTTTGAGCAGGGCTACCTGCTACGGGGCCTGGATATCGAAGTGATCCTCGACAGCAATGGTTTTACCGGTGAGGGCGATATTCATCTGTTTGGTGAAATGCTTAACCGGTTTTTTGCGTTGTATGTCGATATGAACCAGTTCAACCAGCTTACCCTCATCGTTCAGCCAGAAGGAAAATGCATCCGGTGGAAAGAGAATCACAGTCCGCGCCTGCCAGGCTGATGGAGCGGCTGGGTGACCGGCTGCCATATATCAATTTTTACCGCTTCTGTCAGTTGCTGGAGCAGAGCCAGCCGGACAAACCGGTTACGGGCAGCACCTGGCAGGTACGTCATGAGCCGGTACGTTTTAGGCCGCACCCGGGGATGGGCTTCCCGGCTTCAGAAATCAGGTCATTCGACGCTGCTGAGTACCCGCATCTTCCGCCGACGGTACGTATCACCTTTATGGGGCTTTATGGCGTGGAGTCTCCGCTGCCGACGCACTATATCGATGATATCACCCAGCGGCGGGAAGGGTACGAAGCCACGGCGGATTTCCTCGATATCTTCAATCACCGGCTGATTGCCCAGTACTACCGCATCTGGCGGAAATATTCGTATCCGGCAACTTTTGAGGAAGGCGGTAAGGACAAAACTTCGCAGTACCTGCTGGGGCTGGCCGGGCTCGGGATTGACGGCTGTACAGACAGTATCGCCGCGCCAGCCTCACGCTTTCTGGCGCTGCTGCCGGTCATGATGCTGCCGGGGAGGACTGCAGAAGGCATGGCCTCACTGGTGCGTCTGCTGGCACCCGGCACGCAGGTAAAAATCTGGCACCACGACAAACGCCGCGTGCCGCTGAAGAAGCCCCTGACCATGAGCGTCAGCCAGCCCGTCACCCTGACAAACCGTCCGGTGATGGGTAACTATGCCACCGATGTGAATAGTCAGGTACTGATGCGTCTGACCACCACTGACCCGGCTGAAGTGCCGGGCTGGCTACCGGGCGGGGAGCTTCACACGGATTTAATGGCTCTGCTGCATGTGTATCTTGGCTCACGGCTCGATGTGCGCCTGCAGTTATGTGTCGACCGTTGCCTGCTGCCGGATGCGACGATGAGTACTAAACCCAAAGCTGGTGCAGTGCAGCTGGGCCGCACCGCCGTGATGC
The DNA here is from genome assembly GCF_009025755.1 of Klebsiella sp. RCJ4. Lineage (NCBI taxonomy): Bacteria > Pseudomonadati > Pseudomonadota > Gammaproteobacteria > Enterobacterales > Enterobacteriaceae > Klebsiella > Klebsiella sp. RCJ4. Next base: position 286,659 of record NZ_WCIN01000004.1, on the reverse strand, counting down.
GGCCGCTGAATGCGACGAATACCGTCGTACACCCTCAAATTATAAACATCAATCTTGGCCGCTATGAGCGGGTCCAGGAAAATATTCACCGCAGGGAGACCGATGAAGATGGCGATTATCGCTGGTAATTTTCCTCAGATTGCGCTGGCCGCGGGTATCACACTGATACTCGCTGGCTGTGGGCTGACGCAAAAAGTGACAGACGGCACCGTTGCCGTGACTAAATCAATTTTTTATAAGCAGATAAAGACCCTGCATCTGGATATTCGCGCCCGCGAGGCCGTCAACAGCAATGCAGGCGGCGTGGCACTGTCGACGGTGGTACGTATTTACCAGCTCAAGGACCGAAAAACCTTCGACACGACGGACTACCCGTCACTGTTTAAGGCTGACAGTCAGGCTATTAAAGCAGACCTGATAGCGGAGAAAGATATTCGTCTGCAGCCGGGTGGGGCGGTGATGGTGGATATGCCGATGGAGGAAACCGCGCAGTATGTTGCGGTGGCTGGCATGTTTATGTCGCCGGACCAGGAGAACAACACCTGGCGGGTGGTGCTGAGCCGCGATGACCTCGATCCGGATAAGGCACGCGTCATCGAAGCGGGCAACAACCGGCTGACCCTGCAGGCGCTGAAAGATGAGTGAGTCACCCCGTCCGTCACTATATGAAACGCTCTACGGCAATTTTACTGGCGGCATTGATCTGTATCAGGTCAGCGAGCAGAACCAGACCATCATTTCTGTGCTGGACAATATGCAGCGTATCCTCAACTGCCGCGCCGGTACGCTGGCGCACCTGCCGGACTACGGTCTGCCGGATATGACTAAAATCCTGCAGGGGATGCCAGGGACTGCCCATGAACTGATGGGAGCGTTATCGGCTGTACTGCTGAAGTACGAGCCGCGGCTTAAGAAAATTGATGTGGTTCTGCTTGAGCAGACTATTCCGGGGGAATTGCGTTATGCCATTGATGCCGAACTCAGGGGCATCGGTCTGGTGCGTTACGGCACGGCGTTCATGCCTGAAGGGCGCGTGCTGATACGCTACCTTAAACAGCAGCAGTATCTTGATGCACAGACCCACCTCTAATTTCCTGACGGACAGTAAAAGTATGTCGGCAAAATCACGATTTTTTCAAAAACTACAGGACCAGCACTCCTGCAGCGAAGCCTTTGATACTAAGGCGGAAGCGGATATCGCGGCGTTTCGTCAGCGGATCAGCCAGCTCCAGGCGTCAATGGAAACGTGGCTTAGGGGAGTTTGATGATTGCCCGGTCATGTAGTTTTGTCGGGGTTTCACCCCAGTTTCACCCCATTAACTCCACGCGCAAAAAACAGGCATAAAAAAACCAGCCTTAAGAGGCTGGTTTTACTGGGATTTTTGGTCGGCACGAGAGGATTTGAACCTCCGACCCCCGACACCCCATGACGGTGCGCTACCAGGCTGCGCTACGTGCCGATTCGTGGGGAACAATATTACCCGTTCCCCAAGCGAATGCAAGCCGGGAAATGACTGATTGATTTATAAATAATCAATCAGTTAGCGATAAAGCGTTTTTCATCGGTCAGCACCTGCAGCAGCAGGCTGAGCTGCGGTTTTTGATCGTTAATTTTCTCGCCGTCGCTGTTCCACGTTCGGTAAGTGCCGTTGTGATTAAGCACAACCGTGAATTTCGGCGTGGTAATGGCCAGCGTATCGCTATTGGCCGCGGTGACCCAGGCACGACGGCGGGCGGCGCTAAACAGATCCTCACCTTGCGAATACTCGTTGGCCGGGGTAGAGACGTGGAGCAAACGCTGCATCAGCGTCGTCATCACGTCTTTATTATCGGTCAGCGTCGCGATCTCCTGAGCCGGCGTGCCCGGCCAATGGATCACTAAGGGAACCTGCAGCTGCTCGCGCGACCAGCCAAACTGCTCATGCTGCGGGTTCAGCGGCATTCCACGGCCCGCGGTCACGATAACCACCGTGTTGTCCAGCTTGCCCGCTTCCCGCAGCGCGTTCAGCACGCGGCCAATTTGCGTATCGACCGCGCCCGCGGCGTTACCGTAGCGGCGGACGAAGTTTTGCTGCTGCCCGTCGTCAAAGGTAGTGCCGTTGAGAGAAACCCACGAGAACCAGCGGTTTTCATCCTGGGCGTAGCGGTCCAGCCAGTTAATCCACTGGTTTGCCGTCTGCTCGTCGCTTTGCGCTTTCGCGACGGGCAGTGAGAAATCTGACAGCAGCGCCTGACGGTAGAGCGGGCTGCTAAAGCCATCTGATGAGAACAGGCCCAGCTGATAGCCCTGCTGATTTAGCGACGTAATCAGCGCCGCAGGGATGCGCGCAGACAGAACGCCGTCCATATAGCTCGGGGAAATACCGTAGAACAGGCCAAACATGCCGCTGTCAGCGGTGTTGCCGGAGCTCATGTGCTGGGTAAAGTTCACGTTGTCTTTCGCGAACCCGGCCAGCGCCGGCATGTTTTTCTCAAAGCGCGAATAATTAAGGTTATCAACGGTAATCAGCAGCACGTTATAACCGGTACCGAGATCGCGATAACGCAGATCGCTCAGCGGATATTGCACCGAGACGGCTTCCGGCGCGCCTTGTTCCACCAGACGGCGCTGGTAGTCCTGCGCGTCGAGCAGGCCATGTTTTTCCAGGAAACGGCGCGCCGTCATCGGATAGGAGAGCGGCAGGTTGGCCCGCTGCATGGTGATCGGACGATAGAAGTTGGCATCCGCCCAGATATAGACCAGATGGCTACTGATAAAGGAGATAAAGAAGAACCAGGCAACGGGTCGGGCGTAGTGGCGGCGGCGCGTCAGGCTGCGCAGCTTCTGCCAGCTCCAGGTCGCGAAGAGCATCTCCAGGAGGAAAATGATCGGTACGCTGATAAACATCAGCTGCCAGTCGCGCGCCATCTCGTTCTGGTCGGGGTTGATAACCAGTTCCCAGACAAAGGGATTAAGATGCAGGTGGAAACGGGTGAAAACTTCGCTGTCGATTAGCAGCAGCGTCATGCCCACGGTCGCCAGAATAACCGAGATAAAGCGCATTAAGCGCTGAGAGACGACGATAAAAGTCAGCGGGAAAAGAATCAGCACGTAGCTGGTAAAGACCAGGAAGCTGAAGTGACCAACGAGGCTGACGTACGAAAAGAGGCGTCCGGCAAGCGTCGTTGGCCAGTCGGCGACAAACAGATAGCGACTGCCGAGCACCATAGCCAACAACATGTTGAAAAGGGCGAACCAGTGCCCCCAGCTGACCATCTGGGAGACTTTTTCTCGGTAGGGCTGACGAAGAGTCACCATATACTGTTGTTCGTTATCCTTAGTGCGCTGGATCGTCGTTGACAGATGACTGCAGCGCCTGGGCAAAAGAACGGGCGATGGCCTGACGCTGCGCCGGCGCGACGCTACTGTTGATCAGGTTAGTCACCATATTGCCCAGAACCATCAGTGAAAGGTCAACGGGCGCTTTATGAGTTTCCAGAACGCTCGTCAGCTCGCTGAGCAGCTGTTCGACGTGTTCATCGCTATAGCGGGATAATTGCGGCATAAACTCAAAATCTGTTTGTTCGTGAAAGGGCAACATATTACCGTAGCAGCAGCTTTTTTTCCGCATTTTTTCGCCACGACGCAAAAGCGCGCGGCTTCGCTCGCAAAGAGTCACGCGGCGGTTGCGTCGTTGCCCCCGCGGTGGTTGAATACCGCCCGGTCTAAAAGGAGAGTTTAACATGAGTCTGGATATCGACCAGATTGCCCTGCATCAGTTAATCAAACGTGATGAACAAAATCTGGAGCTGGTGCTGCGCGAATCGTTGCTGGAGCCGACGGCGACGGTTGTCGAGATGATGGCCGAACTACATCGTGTCTACAGCGCAAAAAATAAAGCCTACGGCCTGTTTAATGAAGAGAGCGAGCTGGCGCAGGCGCTGCGCGGGCAGCGTAAGGGCGAAGAAGCGTTCCTGCCGTTTAGCCGCGCCGCTACCGGGCGCCTGCGCGACGAACTGGCAAAATATCCCTTTGCAGAAGGCGGTATTGTGCTGTTTTGCCAGTATCGTTATCTGGCGGTGGAATATCTGATGGTGGCGGTGCTGAACAACCTAAGCAGCATGCGAGTCAACGAAGAGCTGGATATCAGCTCCACCCATTATCTGGACATCAATCACGCGGATATCGTCGCGCGTATTGATTTAACCGAGTGGGAAACCAACCCGGAGTCAACGCGCTATCTGACCTTCCTGAAGGGGCGGGTAGGGCGCAAGGTGGCGGATTTCTTTATGGATTTCCTCGGCGCCAGCGAAGGGCTGAACGCCAAAGCGCAGAACCGCGGCCTGCTGCAGGCGCTGGATGATTTCGCCGCCGATGCGCAGCTGGATAAATCTGAACGTCAAAACGTGCGCCAGCAGGTATACAGCTACTGCAACGAACAGCTGCAGGCCGGTGAGGAAATCGAGCTGGAGTCGCTGTCGAAAGAGCTGGCGGGCGTCAGCGAGAAGACCTTTCAGGAATTTACCGCCGAACAAGGCTACGAGCTGGAAGAGAGCTTCCCGGCGGATCGCAGCACGCTGCGTCAGTTAACCAAGTTTGCCGGCAGCGGCGGCGGGTTAACCATTAATTTTGACGCTATGCTGCTGGGCGAGCGGGTGTTCTGGGATCCGGCTACGGATACCTTAACCATAAAAGGCACGCCGCCGAACCTGCGCGACCAGCTACAGCGCCGTACTTCTGGCGGAAATTAATGCGTAAAATCCCGACGTCGAGTCGGGATTTTTTTTGCCTGAACCCGCATTACAGGGCGTAGAGGATTTCTACCCCCGCCAGGGTTAGCTGCTGTCGCAGCGCCTCGTCCAGGGTCGTATCCACGATCAGCGTACTGGCTGCCCCCAGCTCGCCGATGGCAAAGGCCGACGCGGAGTTAAGCTTTTCTTGTGACGCCATCACCACCGTTTCGGCAGCCCGCGCCGCCAGCGCGCGTTTAATGCCCGCTTCTTCATAGTCACCGGTGGTGAATCCCGCCCGTGGGTGAACGCCGGTGACGCCCATAAAAAACAGATCGGCGTTGATACGGGAAATACTCTCGAGGGCCGCAGACCCGACGCTGACGACGGAATGTTTAAACAACCGGCCGCCGATCAAAATCACCTCGATGAGCGGTTTTTCCACCAGCGCGACGGCAATCCCCGGGCTATGGGTGACCACGGTACACGCGAGGTTATCCGGCAGCAGGCGCACCATCTCTCCGGTGGTGGTGCCGCCGTCGACAACCACTACCTGACCGGGCTGAATGAGCTCAACCGCGCGCTGGGCAATGCTCTGCTTTGAGGCGATTTGCACGTTCTTTCTTGTTTCAATAGGCGCGATGGCTTCGGAAACCGGCAGCGCGCCGCCGTGGACGCGCTGCAGCTTGCCTTCCGCGGCCAGCTCCCGCAGATCCCGGCGAATGGAGTCCTCTGATACGCTAAAGCGCTGGCTGAGATCCCCGGACATCACCTGTTTTTCCTCGGCGAGGATCTGCAAAATCTGCTGTTTTCTCTGGCTGGCGAGCATCAAAATACCTTCATGAGTGATCTTGTTTGTGCACGATTATGCATGTTATGTTGCTAACTGTCACCTAAAAGGGGAAAAACATGCACGCTGACGCACCGCGCGTTCGCCATATCCGCGAAACGCTGTTATCGGATAACTGGTACACGCTCAAGAAATATACTTTTGAACTATTGCGCCGGGACGGACGCTGGCAGGAGCAGAGCCGGGAAGCTTACGACCGCGGCAACGGCGCGGTGATCCTGCTCTACAATCGTGAAAAGCAAACGGTAGTGCTGGTTCGCCAGTTTCGCTTTCCGGTGTGGATTAACGGTCATGATGGATTTTTGATCGAAGCCGCCGCCGGACTGCTGGATAACGCTTCCCCGGAAGCGCGCATCGTTGCCGAAGCCGAAGAGGAGACCGGTTTTCGCGTCACGCGCATTGAGCCGGTATTCACCGCTTACATGAGCCCCGGTTCGGTGACGGAGAAGCTTTACTTTTTCATTGCCGAATACTCTGCCGACGATCGGCGCGGCGACGGTGGCGGACTGGCGACGGAAGGGGAAGATATCGAAGTGCTGGAGTGGCCGCTGGAAAAAGCGTTGCAGGCTATTCGCGAAGGGGAAATCGTCGATGCGAAAACGATTATGCTGGTGCAGCATCTTGCGCTGAACAGGTCAACGCTACTCGACTGATAAACAAAACGCCCCGAACCTTGCGGAGCGGGGCGCTTGCCATACAACTTTCAGTCGGCGATTAAGCGCGAACGAAGTCGATGTGAGTCAGCTTCGGCTTGAACGGGTGACGCTGAACAGCCTGAGCTTTAACTTTCTCTTCTTTGCCATCAACAACGATGGTCAGAACTTCGTTGTAGAACTCAGCGTTGGTCTGCATGTTCCACACTTTGTCGTGATCCAGTTCGATTGCTACTGGCGCAGCTTCGCCGCCATAGATGATGGCCGGGAATTTGTTAGCTGCACGCAGGCGGCGGCTCGCACCCTTACCCTGCTCTTTACGTACTTCTGCGTTGATAGTAAACATTGATGTCTCTCTATATATAAATCCTGCTACAGGCGACCCAGCAGCAGGCAGATTATCTGCTTTGCGAATGCAAAAGCGGGCGGCATTATAGCCGCCATAGGTGTTTGCAGCAACCAAAACCTCAGACGTGAGGGCGATTAGCGCAGTTCGTTGGCCCGGCGGAATCGGCCCTGATAATCAAATACTTTCTCCCGCACCTGCCAGTATTGCCCCTTCATGCGCGCCACGACAAAGTCCGGATGGCGCAGAAGCGCCTGCTGGGCGAGGATATCGGCGGGCGTTATCCAGCGCAGCGGCACGCCCGGCGTTCGGGTATGCGGGCGGATAAAGAGCTGCTCAAAGGCGGTACGCTGGGCGGGCGTATGCAGGCGGAAGCGCTCACTAACATCCGCGCCATCTTCATCGTAATAGGTAATTTTTAGCCAGGCGCCTTTGTCATCCGCGCCGTGCTGCAGATCCATACCGCTACAGCGCAGCACCAGCGCGTCTTTAAGCTTCAGCGCGGCTTTCAGCATGTCGTCGGGGTCGACCAGGATGGTATCGCACTCGCGGCAGCGGCGGGCGGCGATATCGTTTTCCGCGTTACACTGCGGGCAGTTTTTAAAGCGAAAACGAAAATCACACTGCTCGCGATGGCCTTCGTCATCCTCAAACCAGCCCTGACAGCGGCGGCCAAAGTGTTCAATCAGCGTGCCGTCGGCGGTGGTTTTCCCCCAGAAGGTATTGGCGAAACCGCATGCCGGGCAAAAAACCTGGACCGGCACGTTGTCGCTTTTCCCCTTCGGCGTTCCCACTTCAGGCGCGTAAAGGTCGTGCGGATTACCGGCGTAATCGAGGATCAGGCAGTCCGTTTTACCCGGCGCCAGGCGCAGGCCGCGGCCGACGATCTGTTGGTAAAGGCTCACCGACTCGGTCGGGCGCAGGATGGCGATCAGATCGACATGCGGGGCATCAAAGCCGGTCGTCAGTACCGCGACGTTAACCAGATAGCGGTACAGCTGAGCTTTAAACCCGTTGATGATGCGATCGCGCTCCGGCCCCGGCGTTTCACCGGTGATTAAGGCCGCTTCGCCCTGCGGAAGCAACCCGGTCACTTCACGGGCGTGTTCAACGGTGGCGGCGAAAATCATCACCCCCTTGCGCGTTTGGGCAAATTCAACGATTTGGCTGACGATATGCGGCGTGACGCGCTGCTGTTTTTTCAGTTCGTGGTTTAAATCAGCCTCGCTGAACAGGCCGTTACTTTGCGCCTGCAGGCGGCTGAAGTCATATTGAACCACCGGCATATCCAGCCGCTCCGGCGGCGTCAGGTAGCCGTTCTTAATCATATAGCGCAGCGGCAGCTCGTAGATGCAGTCGCGAAATAGCGCGTTTTCATCACCGCGCACCATGCCGTGGTAGTGGAACTGGTAAATCCACCCCTTACCGAGGCGAAAAGGCGTCGCGGTCAGCCCCAGCAGGCGCAGGTGCGGATTGACCTGCTGAAGGTGGCTGATAATCTGCTGATACTGGCTGTCATCATCGTCGCTGATGCGGTGGCACTCGTCGACGATCAGCAGCGAAAACTCGCCCTGAAACTGGTCGAGGTTGCGGGCGACCGACTGCACGCTGCCAAAGACCACTTTACCGTGGCTCTCTTTACGCTTGAGGCCCGCGGCGAAAATATCCGCTTTCAGGCCGAGCGCGCAATACTTGGCGTGGTTCTGCGCCACCAGCTCTTTAACGTGCGCCAGCACCAGCACGCGACCGCGCGCCAGGCGCGCAAGTTCGGCGATAACCAGGCTTTTACCTGCGCCTGTCGGCAGCACAATCGCGGCAGGTTCATGATGGCGGCGAAACCAGGCGAGCGTCGCGTCGACCGCCTCTTTTTGGTAGGGACGTAATGTAAATGTCATGAATTTATGGCGGTTAATTAACTCGCGAATAGTATGCCACGAATCTTTTCCCTTGAGTGGTGTTAATAGCCCGTTATACTACCCCATGAAATTCTTCTTTTTCGGGCGCGTTGCCCGCTCCAGCACTTGTACAGGCTAAAAAAATCTCATGCGACTTGATAAGTTTATCGCTCAGCAACTTGGCGTTAGCCGGGCTATTGCCGGGCGTGAAATCCGCGGCAGCCGCGTTACCGTGGACGGCGACATTGTAAAAGACTCCTCCTTCAAGCTTCTGCCGGAGCATGACGTCGAGTATGACGGCAATACGCTGGTTCAGCAGACCGGCCCGCGCTACTTTATGCTCAACAAGCCGCAGGGTTACGTTTGTTCCACCGACGATCCGGATCATCCGACGGTCCTTTATTTCCTCGACGAGCCGGTGGCGCACAAGCTGCATGCCGCGGGGCGTCTGGATATCGACACCACCGGACTGGTATTGATGACCGACGATGGCCAGTGGTCGCACCGCATTACTTCCCCGCGCCACCATTGCGAAAAAACCTATCTGGTGACGCTGGAAAATCCGCTGGATGAGTCCACCGCCGAGCAGTTTGCCAAAGGCGTTCAGCTGCATAATGAGAAAGACCTGACCAAACCGGCGGTGCTGGAAGTGGTGACGCCGACCGAAGTCCGCCTGACCATTAGCGAAGGGCGCTACCATCAGGTGAAGCGGATGTTTGCCGCGGTGGGGAATCATGTGGTTGGCCTGCATCGCGAACGTATTGGCGATATCGCGCTTGATGCGTCGCTGGCGCCGGGTGAATATCGTCCGCTGACGGCAGAAGAAATTGCCAGCGTTGGCGGCCAACATGCGCGGAGTAAAACGTGACGGCAAAGCAGAATTCTTCATTAGGGATTGTGTTTATTCTTGGCCTGCTGGCCATGTTAATGCCGCTGTCGATCGATATGTATCTTCCGGCGCTGCCGGTGATTGCGGCGCAGTTTAATGTGCCGGACGGCAGCGCGCAGATGACGCTCAGTACCTATATTCTGGGCTTTGCCCTGGGCCAGCTTTTATATGGCCCAATGGCGGACAGCATGGGGCGTAAACCGGTGATACTGGGGGGCACGCTGGTTTTTGCCGCGGCGGCGGTGGCCTGCGCGCTGTCGCAGACTATCGATATGCTGATCACCATGCGCTTTTTCCACGGCCTGGCGGCCGCGGCGGCGAGCGTGGTGATTAACGCCCTGATGCGCGATATCTATCCCAAGGAAGAGTTCTCGCGGATGATGTCGTTCGTCATGCTGGTGACCACCGTCGCGCCGCTGGTGGCGCCGATGGTCGGCGGAGCGGTGCTGGTGTGGTTTAGCTGGCATGCGATCTTCTGGATCCTCGCGGTGGCGGCGCTATTAGCCTCGGCGATGATCGCCTTCTTTATTAGCGAGACCCTGCCGCCGGAACGCCGGCAGAAATTTCATATTCGCACTACGCTCGGCAACTTCGCGACGCTGTTTCGCCATAAGCGGGTGCTGAGCTATATGCTGGCAAGCGGTTTCAGCTTCGCCGGGATGTTCTCGTTTCTGAGCGCCGGCCCGTTTGTCTATATCAATATCAACCACGTTTCACCGCAGCACTTTGGCTACTATTTTGCGCTGAACGTCGTCTTCCTGTTTGTCATGACCATGATCAACAGCCGCTTTGTGCGGCGGGTTGGGGCGCTGAACATGTTCCGCGCCGGGCTATGGATCCAGTTTGCGATGGCGGCGTGGATGGTCGTGTGCGCGCTGTTTGGCGTGGGGTTCTGGGCGCTGGTGTTTGGCGTGGCGGCGTTCATCGGCTGCGTTTCGATGGTCTCCTCTAACGCGATGGCGGTGATTCTCGATGAGTTTCCGCATATGGCCGGGACCGCTTCCTCGCTGGCAGGGACGTTCCGTTTCGGGATTGGCGCCATTGTCGGCGCGCTGCTGTCGATGGCGACGTTTACCACCGCCTGGCCAATGCTGATTTCTATCGCCTTCTGCGCCAGCAGCTCCATCCTCATTTACCTCTACGCCAGCCGACGGCGCAAAGCCGCGCGCTAAGCGACTTTCAGGGGGCGATATCGCCCCTTTTTTTGATGCATGTCAACCAAATCTGGCTTCTCTGTTCAGCGATTTGTTTATTTTATGTAAAATCAAATCGTTTAAAAAGTCGCATGATTGCGATAAAAAAGTTGTTTTAGATCACAGAAACGGGTACATATAGCCCGAAGATGTTCCATCTGCACAATTATAAACTTTTACATTACAAACCAATAACACGGCTATGCCACTGGTGTAAGCGTTTTCTGTGCAGGAAGAGGACTGGTTGTCAATAATGTGTTAGTATTGATGTAAAATTATTGTGAAGTATTTTGCTTCCGGGGTAAACACGTGAATACACTGCAACTCTCTATCGTACACCGTCTGCCGCAGAGCTATCGCTGGCTGGCCGGTTTTGCAGGTTCAAGAGTTGAACCGATTCCGCAAAACGGCGCCCAGAGTGAAAACAGCCTCGTGGCGTTGAAATTACTCAGCCCCGATGGCGAAAGCGCGTGGCCGGTCATGCATAAGCTCAGCCAGGCGCTTAGCGACATCGAGGTCGACAGCTCTGTCGTTGAATGCGAAGGGGAACCGTGCCTGTTTGTTAACCGTCAGGACGAATTCGCTGCAACCTGCCGCCTGAAAAATTTCGGCGTGGCGATTGCGGAACCTTTCTCCGGCAACAATCCCTTCTGACCGTCAGCTTAACGCCAGCAGCTGACGGGTATATTCCTGCTGCGGAGCGGTAAATACGCGCTCGCACTCACCCTGCTCGACGACTTCCCCCTGCCGCAGCACCATCACCTGATGACACAACGCCCGCACGACGCGTAAATCATGGCTGATAAAAATATAGGCCAGCTGATGCTTTTGCTGTAACGCCTTCAGCAGCGCGAGGATTTGCGCCTGTACGGTTTTATCCAGCGATGAGGTGGGCTCATCCAGCACGATAAGCTGCGGTTTGACGACCAGCGCCCTGGCGATCGCGATGCGCTGACGCTGGCCGCCGGAGAAGGCGGCAGGGTAGCGATGCCGTGAGTGTGGATCGAGGCCGACCTCCTGCATCACCTGAATCACCGCCTGCTCCCGTTCGGCCGGCGTGAGCGTCGGTTGATGGACGCGCAATCCCTCTTCGATAATTTGCAGCACGTTGAGCCGCGGGTTTAGCGATGAGTTAGGATCCTGAAAGACCACCTGCATGCGACGACGCAGCGGCAGCATCTGCCGACGATTACGTCCCTGAAGCGCCTCACCGTCAAAGGCGATCGCGCCATCGGAATGAATCAGACGCAGAAGCGCCAGCCCGGTGGTGCTTTTGCCCGATCCGGACTCGCCGACCAGCCCCAGCGTTTCTCCCGCGCGCAAATGAAAGCTGAGGGCGTTAACGACCCGGTTATGATCGACAACTCGCCGCAGCAGACCTTTACGTATCGGGAAGGCGATAGTCAAATTTTCCGCCCGCAGCAACACCGGGGCATCGGGTGCGAGCGGGACGGGATCGCCCGACGGCTCGCTATCCAGCAGGCGGCGGGTATAAGGGTGTTCGGGGGCGGAAAACAGCGCCCGGCAGCCGTTTTGTTCCACGCAGCGGCCGTTCTGCATCACCGCGACGCGGTCGGCGAGCTGACGAACGATGCTCAGATTATGGGTGATAAACAGCAGCCCCATATTCAACTCTTGCTTCAGCTCCCGCAGCAGCGTGAGGATTTGCGCCTGCACCGACACGTCCAGCGCGGTGGTGGGTTCGTCGGCGATAAGCAGCTCCGGGCGGGTTAACAGCGCCATGGCGATCATCACCCGCTGGCGCTCGCCGCCGGAAAGCTGATGGGGATAGTCGGCCAGCCGCCGGGGCGCGCTGCGGATGCCGACGCGATCGAGGCAGTCGAGGATTTCCCCGCGCGCCGCTTCTTTGCGCATCCCGCGATGCAAAGAGAGCACTTCGTACAGCTGTTTTTCCAGAGTATGCAGTGGATTAAGCGAAACCATCGGCTCCTGAAAGATCATCGCGATGCGGTTACCGCGCACGCCGCGCAGGGTGCGTTCATCCGCGTGCAGCAGCGACTGGCCGTGAAAACGGATGTCGCCGGCAGGATAGCTGACCGGCGGCGACGGGAGTAGCCGCAGCACCGATAGCGCGGTCACGCTCTTCCCGGAGCCGGACTCGCCGACCAACGCCAGGGTCTCGCCGACGGCAATCTGCAGCGACAGTTCGCTGACGACGGGAGTTGTCTCACCCTGCTGGCGAAAGGCGATGGAGAGGTTATCGATATCTAACAAAGGTTGCGTCATGCTACACCGCCTTGCTTGGGTCAAAGGCGTCGCGAACCGCTTCACCAATAAAAATCAATAACGTCAGCAGTACCGCCACCGACAGAAAGGCGGCGATGCCCAGCCAGGGCGCCTGCAGGTTGTTTTTACCCTGCAACAGCAGTTCGCCCAGCGAAGGGGAGCCCAGCGGCAGGCCAAAGCCGAGGAAATCGAGCGAGGTCAGGGTGGTTATCGAACTGCACAGAATGAACGGCAGGAAGGTCAGGGTGGCGACCATGGCGTTAGGCAGCATATGGCGCAGAATAATGGCGCGATCGCTGACGCCGAGCGCCTGCGCGGCGCGGATATAATCATAGTTACGGGTGCGCAGGAACTCAGCCCGGACCACGCCGACCAGCGTCATCCAGCCGAACAGCACGGTAATGGCCAGCAGCCACCAGAAGTTGGCCTGTACAACGCTTGAGAGCAGGATAATCAAAAACAGCGTCGGCATTCCCGACCAGACTTCGATAAACCGCTGCCCCCAGAGGTCAATCTTCCCGCCGTAATACCCCTGAACGGCGCCGGCCATCACCCCCAGTACGCTGGAGAAGAAGGTCAGCAGCAGTCCAAAGAGAATGGAAATGCGCGTGCCGTACAGAATACGCGCCAGCACGTCCCCGCCGTTGGCATCGGTGCCCAGCCAGTTCTGTCCTGACGGCGGCGAAGGGAAGGGCGCGTCGGTGGCGAAATTAATGGTCGTCGCGCCGAAACGAACCGGCGCCCACAGGGCCCAGCCGTTATCCGCCAGCCGTTTTTGCAGCCACGGGTCCTGATAGTCGGCGGCGGTGGCAAAGCTGCCGCCGAAGGTGGTCTCACTGTAGTTTTTCAGGAGCGGAACGTAGAAGCTGCCGCGGTACTGAACCAGCAGCGGCTTATCGTTAGCAATAAGCTCTGCGCTCAGGCTACAGGCGAAAAGCGCTAAAAAGAGCCATAGCGACCAGTAGCCGCGGCGGTTGTGGCGAAAACGCGCCCAGCGGGCCTGATTGACGGGACTAAAAAATGACATTAGCGGCCCTCAAAATCGATTCGCGGATCGACCAGCGTATAGCTGATATCGCTGATGATATTCAGCAGCAGGCCAATCAGAGTAAAAATATAGAGCGTGCCGAACATGACCGGGTAATCGCGAGATACGGTGGCCTCATAGCCCAACAGTCCCAGTCCGTTTAGCGAGAACATCACCTCAATCAGCAGCGAGCCGGTAAAAAACATACTGATAAAGGTGGCCGGGAAACCGGCAATCACCAGCAGCATCGCGTTACGAAACACGTGGCCCCAAAGGATCTGCTTTTCGCTGACGCCCTTGGCGCGTGCGGTAACCACGTACTGCTTGCGGATTTCATCAAGAAAGCTGTTTTTGGTCAGCATCGTGAGGGCGGCAAAACCGCCGATCACCGTTGCCAGCACCGGTAGGGTGATATGCCAGAGATAGTCGAGGATTTTTTGGTACCAGGGCAGGCTGTCGAAGTTGGCTGACACCAGCCCGCGCAGCGGAAAGAGATCGAAATAGCTGCCGCCGGCAAAGATAACGATCAGCAAAATGGCAAACAGGAACGCCGGGATGGCATAGCCGATAATAATCAGCGTACTGCTCCAGACGTCAAAATGGCTGCCGTTGCTGACCGCTTTACGGATCCCCAACGGAATCGACACCAGATAGATGATGAGCGTACTCCACAGGCCCAGGGTGATTGAGACCGGCAGGCTGTCTTTAATCAGCTGCAGTACCGATGAGCTGCGAAACAGGCTATCGCCAAAATCAAAGCGCAGATAATCACCGAGCATTTTAAAATAACGCTCGTGCAGCGGCTTATCAAAGCCGTAGCGGTGGGTTATCTCGGCAATCACCTCCGGGTCCAGCCCGCGCCCGCCGCGATAGTGCCCATCGCTGATGTTGCTGACCCCGGTACGCGCATGGCTGGCGGCCATGCCGCCATCTCCGGCGCCGGGCAAGCCGCCGCGGTCGCCGAACTCAATCGCCGCAATCGCCTGATCGACCGGACCGCCGGGCGCGATCTGCACAATAAAAAAGTTAATGGTGATAATCGCCCACAGGGTGGGGATGATGAGCAGTAGTCGGCGGAGCAGATATGCACCCATCTTAATTCCTTAGCGTCTGTCCGCGGGGAGTCTGGCCGCTTTGCTTGCGTCGTACCACCAGTTTTCGAAACCGGAGGAGTAGACCGCGCGGGTCTGCGGGAAGGAGAATTTGTCCCAGTATGCGGTTCGGTCCTGCGCCATATACCACATCGGCAGCATGTAATAGTTCCAGGTCAGCACGCGGTCGAGAGCCCGGCCCAGCGGCAGCAGCTTTTCTTTATTACCCTGCCAGCGAATAATCTGCGCGATGAGCCGGTCGACGGCCGGGCTTTGTACCCCTGAGGCGTTATAGCTGGAGTTAATATATTCGGAGTCCCAGGAGACTTGCAGGTCGGTGCCGGGCCAGGGCGTGGCGCGCCAGACGTTGGGCATCATGTCGTAATCCCGGCTGCGCTTGCGGTTACTGTACTGGGAGTTGTCGACCTGGCGAATATCCATGACGATGCCGAGCCGCTGGAGGTTGTGCTGGAAGGGCAGGACCCAGCGATCGCTGCTGCCGGAAGCAAGCAGCAGCTCAAAGCGTAACGGTTTGCCGCTTTTCGCATTAACCCGCCGCTGGTTTTTCACTATCCATCCCGCCTGGTTAAGGATGGCATCCGCCTTCAGCAAGTTTGCGCGTTCGAAACCATCGCCGCTGGAAACCGGGGGGCGGTATATCTGCGTGAAAACTTCGGCCGGGATCTCTTTTTTCAGCGGCGTTAACAGCGCCAGCTCGTCGGCATCCGGATAATCGCGCGCCGCGTATTCGGTATTCTGAAAGAAGCTGTTGGCGCGGCTGTAGGAGTGATAAAACAGCGCCTTATTCATCCATTCAAAATCAAAGGCGAGGGTAATGGCTTCGCGTACCCGGCGGTCGGAAAATACCGGGCGCTGAATGTTAAAGGCCAGCCACTGCGTATTCTGCGCCGAGGTGTTGGTGTATTCATCTTTAACGATATAGCCGTGGGTAAAATTGCGCCCGACGTAGCGGGTAGCCCAGTTCTTGGCAACGTTCTCTTCGCGACGGTCGACGGCGCCGGCCTTAAAGGCTTCGAAAGCGACGTTGTCGTCCAGGTAATAGTCGTAGCGCAGCGTATCGAAATTCCAGCGCCCGCGGTTGACCGGTAAGTCGGCGGCCCAGTAGTCCTTAACCCGCGAGTAGGTAATGTACTGGCCCATGCGCCAGGCGGTGATGCGATACGGGCCGCTGGCCAGCGGTGGGGCGGATAGCGGGTCGCTGAGTTTATGGTTTTTCCAGAATTTTTCCGGCATGACGGGCAGCGTCATCAGGCTAAGCATGTTCTCTTTGCCCGGTTTGGCTAAATCAATGCGTACGGTGAGCGGAGCGATGGCTTTTACGGTGGTGCCTTTATAATAGAGGCGAAACTGCGGCACCCCTTCGGTCATAAACTTCTGGAAGGTAAACGCGACATCGCTGGCGGTGACGGGGCTGCCATCGTGATAGCGGGCGCGGGGATTGAGCGCGATCTCCATCCATGAAAAATCATCGGCATAGCGCGTATCCTCGGCGATCAGCGGATAGTAGCTGCCGGGCTCATCATCAGAGGTGGTGAATAGCGTGTCGTATAAGCTTTCGGTACGAATACCGGGGTTGCCGCGCATGGCGTAGCGGTTGAAATTATCAAAAGTACCGATGGCCGCGAGGGTAATCGCCCCGCCTTTAGGCGCGGCGGGGTTGGCATAATCGTAATGGTCAAAGCCCGCGGCGTATTTCGGTTCGCCGATAATAGCGAACCTGTCGCTCTCTTTAATCGTTTGCGCCTGGCTCTGCAGGCTAAATAAGGTCAGCAGGATCAGGCTGATGCGTGCAAAAATAACCAGGATGTCGCCCTCCAATGCCAGACCTGAAGCGGTCTGACCTTTGATAGCAAATAATAAAGGACCCTTAGCGGCTTGTGAAATATTTCGCCGGTTCATCATGGGCGGCGATCAGCGCGTCCAGCGTCAGCGGCCGGCTTAACCAGTAGCCCTGTAAATAGTTTACCCCGTGGTCGCGCAGCCATTCCGCTTGTTCCTGCGTTTCCACCCCTTCAGCGACCGTGGTGAGCTTCAGGCGGCGGCTCAGGGTGATAACGGCATCAAGCACCGGCGAGGTGACGGTCTCAGTGCCGATAGCCTGCACGAAGCCGCGGTCTATCTTCAGGTAATCAAAGTTATAGCGCTCCAGATAGATTAGCGCGCTATGGCCGGTACCAAAATCATCAATCGCAATTTCAAAGCCCTGTTCGTGCAGCCAGTCGAAGTTCCCTAAGGAGCGATTCTTATCGATCATCGCGCGCTCGGTGATCTCCAGCACCACGCTAAAATGGCCGGCCGGCATGGCGGCGGCGAAGTGCTGAAGGTCCTGCTGAAAGCTGCCTGCGTGCAGATGAAGGGGGGAGATATTTATTCCCAGCTTGCTCCCTGCGGGCAGGAGCGTTTGCAGAACAGGCGCATCCTGCGCAA
This sequence comes from Klebsiella sp. RCJ4, assembly GCF_009025755.1. Lineage (NCBI taxonomy): Bacteria > Pseudomonadati > Pseudomonadota > Gammaproteobacteria > Enterobacterales > Enterobacteriaceae > Klebsiella > Klebsiella sp. RCJ4. The sequence goes on along the minus strand of NZ_WCIN01000004.1, from coordinate 269,310 downwards.
TCAGTTTTAACAGATGGCGGGTGAGCGGAATAATGATCTGTTGGGTTTCAGCAAGGTTGATAAACACATCGGGAGGGATCTCGCCGGCCACGGGATGTCGCCAGCGCATCAGCACCTCAACGCCGCTGATGCGCAGCGTCTCTGACCTCACCACCGGTTGATAAACCACATAGAACTGATCGTTTTTGATCGCCAGCAGCAGCTCTTTGCGCGGGTCCGATTTAATCGTCAGGATGTAGTAGCTTAAAAGCCCGGCCAGCAGCCCGCACACGACGCCCAGCAGCAGAGCAAACTGCGTATTCTCCGCCAGCCAGCTGTTCGCGTAGAGATAAACCTTCAGCGGCAGGCCGTCGATTTGCGTCTGGCGAATGGGCGGCGAGAGCAGCGTCTGCGGGTCGATAAGTTGGTTGCTGAAGGTGGAAATGGCGGTGTCCTTAATGGCCAGCGCCAGGCCGCTGAAATCATTCTGTCGGGCTGAGTAGAGAATATAGGGCGTCAGGTTGGCATTAATCGAGACAAAAATACCGTCTTTCCCGCCGTGTGGGCTGCGGACCCACAGCGCCAGCGCGGCGCTTTTCGGCATCATTGGCGTCCCGGGCAGAATCGCCATATCGACCGCTTGAGTAAGATTAAGCTGCGGAATGAGCTGGGTTAAGGGCGTGTTCATAGCGCCTGTGGCGGAGGAGCAAAACGCAAGGCCATTTTTGACCAGCAGGATGGCGCGGACGTTCGGGCTGAATGCCGCATGGGCGGTTAAGCCTGAGGCAACGTTTTCACAGGGTTGATCGACCAGCGGCTGCATGCCCTGAATCGTCTGATTCAAATCGTGAAAGTAGTCCTGCAGATACGTATGAACGTTGTGAATAATGGCGTCGAAACGCTCCGCACGGTTGTGATAAATCACCATAAACTGGATGCTACCGGCCAGCAGGGCGACGGCTATTCCAACACATATGCTGGTCAGCCAGATTTTTCGCCGGGGAGCGAGATGACGGGTAGGCATAGGCTATATAGTCAGTCCGTATTGTTGATTTGCGCCAGGGGGCTGATAGAAATCGCTTTTTCTATCCCTGCTTAAAGACATCGCTTATTTTACGAAGTTTCCTGGCTGGCGAGCAAAAAAAAACACCGCCTCGGCAGTGTTTTTTTTATTTCTTTCGTTGGCCAAGGGATTAACCAACGGCAGAAGACGATTACGAACGGCTCAGAACGCGTCGCGCTTCGTTATAGCGCTTTTTCCAGTACGGCTCATCCATGCTTGAAATCGTCACACCGCTGCTGGTGGAAGCATGAACAAACTGATTGTTGCCGATGTAGATCCCTACATGGCGGCCCGTAGAACCTGCACGGAACAGAACTAAATCACCGGTGCGCAGCTGCGCGCGGCTGATCGATTTTCCGGAATCCTGCTGCTCTGAAGTCGAGCGCGGCAGTTCCAGGCCAAACTGTTCGCGGAAAGTCCGTTGCACAAAGGCGGAACAATCGATGCCTTTACGGGTGCTGCCGCCGAGGCGGTAACGCACGCCCTTCCAGCTGGCATATTGATCCATCAAGCGGGACTTAACGTCCAGGTTGCGGACCATTGTTTCAAATTCATCCTGAGAGGCTTGCAGTGATGATAAATCGCCACTACCCACAGCAAGCGTCTCAGAATGCATATTCCTGGCGGTACTATTTGAACTACACGCGGAAAGCAGAACCGCAACTGCAATCGCGGGGGCGACCCGCAAGATATATCTCAAAATCGGCTGAGATTTGACCATGCTGTGTGTTATCCCTTGTTGTCCTTAACGACAATGTCGTTATAAAAAATGCCAAACGTGTTAGAGCCTAATTACCTGGTCGCAATGAGACAATTCCGTAAGCATAAAACTGTGGACTGACGCACAAATTTATTCATTCTCTGAATTGATGTCGCTGACGAGGCAAAACGAGATTGAGGTTACCCGATCAACCGGGGGATGGCGAGCGGTTTTACGCATTTTCTTATAAGTATTTTTGCGACAAAAAGTGAATCATCGGCAAAGGGCAAAATAGCGACAGCAATGGGTAAAAAATACGCAATTTACTCATTTCTAACATGATTACTATGACGGGAAGATGATGCCGGATGAGAAAAAACGCGCGGACAAAAAAAGGGACCCAGAACGATCCCTTATGAATGATATTAATTAATTGTAAAGATAGATTTAATTTTTAGTTTTTCTACCCGGAAGATAACGCTCAAATAACGCAATGACATTATCACTCAGCGGGGTCATCAATACCCAGGGGGCGCCAATGAGTACCGCCGTTAATGAGCCGACGGCAATATCGGTAAACCAGTGAGCGCCAATCATTACGCGTGGAAAAGCGAACACCACGAATATGACCAGCGCGATGGCAAACGCCCGGCGACCAAAATAGCGCCACATAAATGAGGCAAAAATCAGCAGCATCATACCGTGATCGCCTGGAAAGCTATCTTTAGACGCATCTTTAGTGGGGAAGGAGATCACATCGCTCACTTTGGTGATATCGGTAAAAGAGAGCGAAGGGCTGGCGCGCTTAACCGGCATCAGGTGCTGGGCAAGCTGATTGATGATGACGGCGGCCAGCAGCATCGCCAGGCCGATGATAATCACCCGGCGGCGTCCGGCGCTCTGCTCTTTGAACCAGAAGCTTAGCATCAGGCTGCCCATTGCCAGTAGCGAGCAGGCATCAAATGCGCGGTTGTTGATAATCGCCAGCAGCCAGGTGTAAGCGGTGCTCACGCCAACCAGATGGTTAAAGAAATAGAAGATCGCTGAGTCCAGCGGATTCCAGAAACCATGGTTAACGGGAAGGTACCATGAACAAAAAAGCGCAACACCCGCCGCGTTCAGCAGCAGGATTAGGGGAATTCGATTTTTAATCATAACTATCGTGTGTTGGGTAAACGACGGCAACCATAGCCGTCTTAACTTAAACGAATCCTCAACAAGGAGGCCTGCAGTGCGTTCCAGTCCGTTTCGGTATCGGCAATCAGCTCGATACGGCTATCGGGGGGAGAAACGTTCTGCGTCTCAATATGCAGATCGCGCTGCTGGCGGTTGATGCGTACCACTCCTTCCGCGATGCGCATCACGCCTTTTACACGCCCGACCGGCGCCAGGCGCGCCCATTCGAGCAGGGCCACGGTGTCGAAAACGGTTTCGGCGTCAAAAATCCAGCCGCAGGCGTGATAGCCCTGGCCGCTATTGAGGCTGCGACGCCAGCGCTGATGGGCAGGGAGGCTCAGTGCCGCAAGGCCCTGTTTCTGCCCGTGGCCGTGCGCGTGTTCGGGGCTGGCGGGAAGCGGCGCAAGATTGCGGCGCGGCAAATCAAGCAGTGCCGGGTCGATATTCCCCCGCGTGGCGCTGACGAACCGCCGATCGCCGGCATAGGTCTGCCACCAGGCGGCGAATGCGCGTTGGCTTTCCTCCGTTGCGCGGTCGGCTTTATTACTGATAATGACGTCAGCGGCGGCCAGCTGGTCGCGAAAGTTGTCGTTGGTCACAATTTTTTCGTCCAGCAGCTGGCGCGGATCCAGCACGCATAAGGTGGCGCGCAGGTCGATCCACGGCTCGTATATTGCGGCGGTCAGCATATCGAGGATCTGTTTAGGATGGCCAAGCCCGGTGGGTTCAATCAGCAGGCGATCGGGTTTGCCCTGGCGCAGCAGGGTGTTGAGCCCGACCTGCATCGGCAGACCGTTCACGCAGCACATGCAGCCGCCGGGGATCTCTTTGAGCAGCGCGCCGCTTTCCGCCAGCAGCCCGCCGTCAATGCCCACTTCACCAAACTCGTTGACCAGCACGGCCCATTTTTCATCCGCGGGCTTATGGGCCAGCAGATGCAGAATCGACGTCGTCTTGCCGCTGCCGAGAAACCCCGTGATCAAATTGGTTTTGGTCACTTTTTCTCCAGGATAAATGTAATGTTGTAACAGTTACGCTATCCTGACGAAAAAAAGGGGAAAAGAGAAGTCCTACCGCGGACAGAAGGAGGATCTGTCCGCTAAAAGGCAGAAATTGTTAAGCGTTCAGCGTGCCGGCAATCGCCTGACGCGCGCCAAAAGCGGCGAGCTGATGCCATGCGGCGGTGATATGAGCGACAAACTGCGGGTTCTGCGGCAGGTCGCGGCCAAAGATCTCTTCCAGCGTAAGCAGGGCCGCCACGCGCTGGTGTTCATCGCTGGCAGCAACCCGTTTCTGCATCTTATCGGCCAGCGGATCGCGAATATCAATCGCATTTCCGGCATCGTCAATACCGCTGACGTAGCGCATCCAGCCGGCCACGCCGAGCGCCAGCAGCGGCCAGCGGCTGCCCCGAGCGAGATGGACGCGAATACCCTCAAGCATACGTTGCGGCAGCTTCTGGCTACCGTCCATGGCGATTTGCCAGGTGCGATGCTTCAGCGCCGGGTTGCTGAAGCGCTCGATCAGGCTGTCAGCGTACGCCGTCAGGTCAACGCCCTGAATGGATAAGGTCGGCGCCTGTTCGTCAAGCATCAGGCGGTAGGCGGCGCTGCGGAAAATCGGATCCTGCATGCAGTCGCTAATGTGCGCATGGCCAGCCAGATAGCCAAGCCAGGCGAGAAACGAGTGGCTACCGTTGAGCATCCGTAGCTTCATTTGTTCCCACGGTAAAACGTCATCGGTCATCTGGACGCCCGCGGTTTCCCAGTCCGGGCGACCGGCAACAAAGTTATCTTCAATGACCCACTGGATAAAGGGTTCGCAGCTGATTGCGCAGGGGTCTTCCACGCCTAGCGTCGCGCTAATTTCTGCCAGCGACTCATCGGTGGCGGCGGGCACGATGCGGTCAACCATGGTACCGGGAAAGCTGACGTGTTCGGCAATCCACTGCGCCAGCTCGGGGGCCCGTTTTTCGGCCATTCCCAGCACGGCGTTTTTTACCACATGTCCATTATCGGGAATATTATCGCAGGAGAGGACGGTAAACGGCGGTAGCCCCCGCTGTCGGCGGCGCGCCAGCGCTTCCACCAGAATGCCGGGAACCGATTGCGGCAGCGTCGGATTTTGCAGATCGTGAATAATGCGCGGCTGCGTCATATCCAGCTGGCCGCTGGCCGGATCGATGCAGTAGCCCTTCTCGGTGATGGTCAGAGAGACAATGGCGACCTGCGGTTCGCAAAATTTCTCAATAATGGCGGCCAGCGAATCCAGTTTCGCATTCAGACACTCATGAACGGCGCCGACAACAATCGGCTGATTGCCCTCGGCGCCTTTTTCCAGCACGGTAAACAGGTGGTCCTGCTGGCGAAGCTGGCTCATCAGCCGATCGCCGCTGAACAGGCTAATCTCACAAATCCCCCAGTCTCCGCCGCCGGCGTTGAGCACCCGATCGGTGAGAAGGGCCTGGTGCGCGCGATGAAACGCGCCAAAACCGAAATGCACAATACGCGAACGCAGCTGACTGCGATCGTATCGAGGAAGCTGTACGCCTTCCGGCAGCGTGACTGTCGCAATGGTTGTCATTCTTAACACACCTGATTAACCAATAATTAACATAGCCAGTGTAAAGATATATGACAACAAATTAAATTGGTGAGCCTTATTTATCCGCTTAATGTGAGCTTGATCATGCAATTCTGTCGCGGTAAACGGTCAGGTCGCAAAGTATGCGGAGAGAGCCGGTGAGATTAGTAGTAACCTCGCCATTATTGGTATAACAGCTTTTGGCGGAGGGGGAGATTGCGGATAAGGGGCTAATAAAAAGGACAGCCGCTGGCTGCCCTCCTGGATATTGCAAACGCGGAGTTTAGTCCGCGCGGCCCATGTAGCGGCTCTCTTCGATATGGATGCGGATACGCTCTCCCGCGCTCAGGTATTCAGGCACCTGAACAACAAGGCCGGTGCTCAGCGTCGCCGGTTTGTTACGCGCGCTTGCGGATGCGCCTTTGATACCCGGCGCCGTCTCAACGATTTCGAGATCCACGGTCTGCGGCAGTTCCAGCGCCAGCAGCTGGCCGTCCCAGGTCAGAACCTGCATATCCGGCATGCCGCCTTCCGGCATAAACAGCAGCTCTTCTTCGATCTGCTCTTTGGTGAAGATATACGGGGTGTAATCTTCTTTATCCATAAAGACGTATTCGTTGCCATCGATATAGGAGAAGTCAACGAAGCGGCGGGTCAGGGTGACGGTATCGACGATGTCGTCGCCTTTGAAGCGTTCTTCCACTTTCAGGCCGGTGCGTACATCGGAGAAACGCATTTTGTACAGCGTCGCTGCGCCGCGGGCGCTGGGTGACTGAATATCAATATTTTTAACAATCAGCAGTTTGCCGTTGTAATTCAGCACCATACCTTTTTTAATTTCATTCGCTCTTGGCATTGCGGTAATCCTGTCACTTAAAGGGTCGAAAATATCGCGTAAAACTACTCGCGCCGGGCCTTTCAGGCAAGTGGAATTCGTCGGTTTTGCTATCTTCAGGTAAAACGTTTAGGCTGGGCTGCTAAAAGCGTTATCGGAAGAGTCGATTATGGAATGCCGCCCTGAATGCGGAGCTTGCTGTATCGCTCCTTCTATCTCCAGCCCTATCCCGGGCATGCCGCAAGGCAAGCCGGCAAACACCCGCTGCGTGCAGCTATCGCAAAATAATCTCTGCGCTATTTTTGGCTCGCCGTTAAGGCCGAAAGTGTGCGCCAGCCTGAAGCCGGAAGCGGAAATGTGCGCCACCAATCGCGAAGACGCCATGACCTGGCTGCTTCATCTTGAGCTGAGCACTTCGTGACGGTGCAAGCCCGCGCGGATACCCTTAAACGTCTTTAATACGCCACAGACAGGCCTGAGTGACGACCCCCATCACCAGCGCAATCCAGAATACGGCGTGATAGCTCCAGACTTCCGCAACGACTCCCGCCAGCGAACCGGCGATAATCCAGCCAACGCGCGTGGTATTGGTATAAAGCGTGGTGGCCGCGCCCGCCTGTCCGGGCATCAGATCCTGAAAATAGAGCATGCCGATACCGGCCAGGATACCGATAAAAATGGCGTTCAGCGCCTGCAGGGCCAGCAGTAGTCCAGGGGTATGGACGGTTAGCATGCCAACGTAAAACAGCACGCCGGCCACCGCTGAGATGCGCATCAGGAAACGCTTGCCGAAGCGTTTGGCGTAGTAGCCCGCAATCAGCATGGTCGGGATTTCCAGCCCGGCGGCGGTGCCCATCATGACCCCGGCCAGCTTCTCCGGTAAATGCAGCTCATTGATGATAAACAGCGGCATATTAATGATGTACAGGCTGTTGATTCCCCACATCAGCGTACAGATGATAAACAGCAGCAGCGCGTCGCGGCGGTTGGTGCGCGGCGCTTCAAGATGGCCCGTAGCGATCTTCGGCTCTTTACGCATGCTGGGAAGAAAAAACCAGACCATCGCGCCGCAGACCACAAAGGCAACTGCCGCGCTGAGATACATCACCGTAAAGCCAAAACCCATGGCCAGCGCGTAGGCCAGCGGCGGTCCGATAACCCATGCCAGCGATACCTGAGCGCGCAGAATCGAGCTAAACATGACCGCCTCGCGGCCCGTTTTGTCCGCATGCTCGCGGGCGAGGGCAAACATCTGCGGGTTGGCGGTGGAGCCGAAGCTGCTGAGAAATACCCCGATGAACAGCAAAATAAAGTAGTTACGGTTCCAGGCGAAGAGCACGCAGGCCAGCACGCCCATCAGGCAGCAGAAGACAATCAGCCGCTTGCGGTCGCCTTTGCGATCCGAACGCCCGGCGAGGAACTGGCTCACCAGAATGCCGATCACCGCGCTACCGGTAAAAAAGAAGCCGACCATCGCCGGCCGTACGTGAACCTCGTTTGTCAGAAACAGGCTCAGCGTTGGCGTCTGGAGTGCCCCGGCGATACCCGTCAGGAAGGCGACGATCAGAAAGGCGGAAGAGGTGAAATCAAACCCGCGTCGTGGCAGGGCGGCGCTACTGTTTTGCATGTCGGCGTTCATCGGTTTTCAGGAGTCGCGGAGTTTACGCCGTCACTCAGAAAATGAACAGTACCAGGGCACGAATAAATCAAAAAGATGTTTCAAAATCAAACTTCAGCAGAAAGCTGAAGTTTTTCCGGCCTCGACGCTCCCGCTTCAGCAAAAGTGTGCTGTATCTCTAACTTCTGTTATCAGAAAACGAACTTTTCTTGCCTGGCGGCTAATAAAGGTACAGACTTCTTGAAACGTTTCAGCGTCATCGGGAGATTCTCCGGCAGGTAGATGACGCATTTTTTCTCAAAGTAGCTGAAACGATTCAATTCAGCAGGAGAGGAGAACCATGTTCCAGTTATCTGTGCAGGATATTCATCCCGGTCAGCAGGCCGGTAATAAAGAAGAGGCTATTCGTCAGGTTGCCTCCGCGCTGGTCAGCGCGGGCAACGTGGCAGACGGCTACATCAACGGGATGCTGGCTCGCGAGCAGCAAACCTCCACTTTCCTTGGCAACGGTATTGCGATTCCGCACGGTACCACCGACACCCGCGATCAGGTACTGAAAACCGGCGTTCAGGTGTATCAGTTCCCGCAGGGCGTGACCTGGGGCGAAGGGCAAACCGCCTACGTCGCCATCGGTATCGCCGCCAGCTCGGATGAACACCTGGGGCTGCTGCGTCAGCTGACCCACGTGCTGAGCGACGACTCCGTTGCTGAACAACTTAAGTCCGCGACGACCGCTGAAGAGCTGCGCGCCCTGTTGATGGGTGAAAAGCAGAGCGAAGCGCTGAAGCTGGATAACGAGACGCTGACCCTGGACGTTGTCGCCAGCGACCTGCTGACCCTGCAGGCGCTGAATGCCGCTCGGCTGAAAGAAGCCGGCGCGGTCGATGCTTCCTTTGTTAGCCGTACGATTAATGATAAACCGCTGAACCTCGGTCAGGGCATCTGGCTGAACGACAGCACCGAAGGCAACCTGCGCAGCGCCGTTGCCGTCAGCCGCGCGGCCAGCGCCTTTACCAGCGATGAGCAGCCGGTTTCTCTACTGATCACCGTCGCGATGGCCGATGACCAGCCGACCGCCGTGCTTAATCGCCTGAGCAATTTGCTGCTCGACAAAAAAGCTGACCGTTTGCTGAAGGCTGATGGCGCCACGCTGCTGGCGCTGCTGACCAGCGACGACGCGATTGCGGAAGATGTTCTCAGCGCGGAATACGTTATCCGCAACGAGCACGGGCTGCACGCGCGTCCCGGCACGATGCTGGTTAATACTATTAAACAATTCTCCAGCGACATTACCGTCACCAACCTTGATGGTTCGGGCAAGCCGGCCAACGGCCGCAGCCTGATGAAGGTCGTGGCGCTGGGCGTGAAAAAAGGTCACCGCTTGCGCTTTACCGCGCAGGGTGAAGATGCGCAGCAGGCGCTGGATGCGATTGGCGAAGCGATCGCCGCAGGCCTTGGGGAGGGCGCATAAATGAGCAGACGTGTCGCAACGATTACTTTAAACCCGGCCTATGACCTGGTGGGTTTTACCCCGGAAATTGAACGCGGTGAGGTTAACCTTGTTCGCACCACCGGTTTGCACGCCGCAGGGAAGGGGATCAACGTTGCAAAAGTGCTGAAAGATCTCGGTATCGACGTCACCGTTGGCGGTTTCCTCGGTAAAGACAATCAGGATGGTTTTCAGCAGCTGTTCAGCGAGCTGGGCATTGCTAACCGTTTTCAGGTTGTTCAGGGCCGTACCCGTATCAACGTCAAGCTGACGGAGAAAGACGGCGAAGTCACCGATTTCAACTTCTCCGGCTTTGAAGTCACGCCGGGCGACTGGGAGCGTTTTGTTAACGATTCCCTGAGCTGGCTGGGCCAGTTCGATATGGTTTGCGTGAGCGGTAGCCTGCCGTCTGGCGTCAGCCCGGAAGCGTTCACTGACTGGATGACCCGTCTGCGTAGCCAGTGCCCGTGCATCATTTTTGACAGCAGCCGCGAAGCGCTGGTTGCCGGTCTGAAAGCGGCGCCGTGGCTGGTTAAACCTAACCGCCGCGAGCTGGAAATCTGGGCGGGCCGCAAGCTGCCTGAAATGAAAGATGTGATTGAAGCCGCTCATGCGCTGCGTGAGCAGGGAATTGCCCACGTGGTTATCTCCCTTGGCGAAGAAGGCGCTCTGTGGGTTAACGCATCCGGTGAGTGGATTGCCAAGCCGCCTTCCGTTGAAGTGGTAAGCACCGTTGGCGCCGGTGACTCCATGGTTGGCGGCCTGATTTATGGCCTGTTGATGCGTGAGTCCAGCGAACATACGCTGCGCCTGGCAACGGCAGTTGCCGCGCTGGCGGTGAGTCAGAGCAATGTCGGTATTACCGATCGTACCCAGTTGGCCGCAATGATGGCGCGCGTCGACTTACAACCCTTTAATTAACAGCAGGAGAGGCATAATGAAAACGCTGCTGATTATTGATGCCGGGCTTGGACAGGCTCGCGCCTATATGGCGAAGACCCTGTTAAGCACTGCGGCGCAAAAAGCGCAACTCGAACTGATTGATAACCCGAACGACGCTGAGCTGGCGATTGTGCTGGGCACGGCGCTGCCGGCCGACAGCGCGCTGAACGGCAAAAAGGTCTATCTCGGCGATATTAACCGCGCCGTAGCGCACCCGGAGCTGTTCCTCGGTGAGGCCAAAAGCCATGCAACGCCTTACAGTGCCCCGGCCGCTGCCGCTGTACCTGCAGCGACCAACGGTCCGAAACGCATCGTGGCGGTCACCGCCTGTCCGACCGGGGTGGCGCACACCTTTATGGCGGCGGAAGCGATTGAAACCGAAGCCAAAAAACGCGGCTGGTGGGTGAAAGTTGAAACGCGCGGCTCCGTGGGCGCGGGCAATGCAATCACCCCGGAAGAAGTTGAACAGGCGGATCTGGTAGTGGTGGCTGCCGATATCGAAGTGGATCTGGCGAAATTTGCCGGTAAGCCGATGTATCGCACCACCACCGGTCTGGCGCTGAAGAAAACCGCTCAGGAGCTGGATAAAGCCGTTGTTGAAGCGAAACCGTATCAGCCTGCGGGTAAATCCCAGGCCGCGGCGGAAGGCAAAAAAGAGTCCGCTGGCGCCTATCGCCACCTGCTGACCGGCGTGTCGTACATGCTGCCGATGGTAGTGGCGGGCGGTCTGTGTATCGCGCTTTCCTTCGCTTTTGGTATTAAAGCCTTTGAAGTGAAAGACACCCTGGCCGCCGCGCTGATGCAAATCGGTGGGGGCTCAGCCTTCGCGCTGATGGTGCCGGTACTGGCGGGCTTTATCGCCTTCTCCATCGCTGACCGTCCGGGCCTGACGCCGGGTCTTATCGGCGGTATGCTGGCGGTAAGCACCGGGTCCGGCTTTATCGGCGGTATCATCGCTGGTTTCCTTGCCGGTTACGTGGCGAAAGCGATCAGTACGAAGCTGAAACTGCCGCAAAGTATGGAGGCGCTGAAGCCAATCCTGATCATTCCACTGGTTTCCAGCCTGATCGTAGGTCTGGCGATGATTTACCTGATTGGTAAACCCGTTGCCGGGATCCTCGAAGCGTTGACCCACTGGCTGCAAACCATGGGCACGGCAAACGCGGTTCTGCTCGGTGCGATCCTCGGCGGTATGATGTGTACCGACATGGGCGGTCCGGTGAACAAAGCGGCCTACGCCTTTGGTGTTGGCTTGCTGTCCACCCAAACTTATGCGCCGATGGCGGCCATTATGGCGGCGGGTATGGTTCCACCGCTGGCGCTGGGTCTGGCGACGCTGGTTGCGCGTAACAAGTTCGACAAAGCGCAGCAGGAAGGCGGTAAAGCCGCACTGGTTCTCGGCCTGTGCTTTATCACCGAAGGCGCGATTCCGTTCGCTGCTCGCGACCCGATGCGCGTCCTGCCCTGCTGTATCGTTGGCGGCGCGGTCACCGGCGCGATGTCCATGGCGGTCGGTGCTAAGCTGATGGCGCCGCACGGCGGTCTGTTCGTCCTGCTGATTCCTGGCGCGATTACGCCGGTACTCGGTTATTTGATGGCGATTGTCGTCGGTACGCTGGTCGCAGGGCTCTCCTACGCGGTGCTGAAACGTCCTGAAGTTCAGGTAGTCGAAAAAGCAGCCTGATCGACCTACTAAATCGTTCTCAAGGGCAGAGTCTTCTCTGCCCTTTTTTTATGCCTCATCTCCTCCCGCTCATCCTGCCGTATGTGCTCTCCTTCGCATTTTTAAACTGTTTAAAAACCATACGGGGCATTTTTTGTGATTTTGTTCATGTTCATATGAAATCCCTCTTGCTGACCTCTTTACTTTAAAAACATTGCGCTTAACATAAACACATGTTCACATTCAAACATGTGTTTATTGAGGGGTGATGAATGGGCGTATGATTATTTATTGATATTCAATAATTCCACTGCCATAGCATTTTTTATGCTGGAGGGTATTTTTATGCCTGAAAATGATTACGTTGTAATTATTGGATCGGCAAATATGGATGTTGCTGGTTATTCCAATGTATCGTTGAACTATGCGGATTCTAACCCCGGGAAAATAAAATATACTCCCGGCGGCGTAGGGCGAAACATTGCGCAAAACATTGCCTTGTTAAATAAAACAGCGTGGCTATTATCGGTTGTCGGTGACGATTTTTATGGCCACTCTCTATTAAAACAAACGGCACAGTCCGGGGTTCACGTCGATAAATGTCAGGTTATCCAGGGGGAAGGTACTTCAAGCTATTTATCGCTGCTTGATAATACCGGTGAAATGCTGGTGGCGATTAATGATATGAGCATCACTGAACATATTACGCCAGCGTTTTTAAGACAGCATCATGATTTTATCCGCAACGCTGCGGTGATTGTCGTTGATTGCAATATCAGCGAGGCCGCTCTCGCCTGGCTGATGGAGAATTGCGGCGCAACGCCCGTTTTTGTCGATCCGGTTTCAGCCTGGAAGTGCGTGAAAATCAGACAGCATCTGGGGCGTATTCACACCCTGAAACCGAACCGAATTGAAGCTGAAACGCTGAGCGGCATCGCGCTGTTCGGCACGGATGACGTCGCGAGCGTTGCCGACTGGTTTCATCAGCGTGGCCTGAAGCGCCTGGTGCTGAGCATGGGCGGCGACGGGGTTTACTACAGTGAGAAAGAGGGCGAACGCGGCTGGTCAGCGCCGCTGAAAACGCAGGTCGTTAACGTCACCGGCGCCGGTGACGCCATGATGGCTGGCCTTGCCTGCTGCTGGCTCGACGGCTGTTCATTTTCGCAAGCGGTGAAGTTTGCTCAGGGATGCTCTTCTCTGGCGCTCTCATCGGAATTCACCAATAACCCTGAATTATCTTACGCCAACGTAAAAAAGGTAGTGGAGAAAGAATATGTCTGAATTAAATATTTCCTCTGAATTATTACAGGTTTCTGCGGAAGTTCAGCAGGCGTTGAAAAATAATCAGCCAGTAGTGGCGCTGGAATCGACCATTATTTCTCACGGCATGCCATTTCCGGAAAATGCGCAAACGGCGCTGGAAGTAGAAGAAACCATTCGTCGCCAGGGGGCGGTGCCGGCAACCATTGCGATTATTCATGGCGTCATGAAAGTTGGCTTAAGCCGTGAAGAAATTGAACTGCTGGGCCGCGAAGGGCATAACGTCGCCAAAGTCAGTCGTCGTGATTTACCCTTTGTTGTCGCCGCGGGATTAAATGGCGCGACCACCGTGGCGTCCACCATGATTATTGCCGCAATGGCCGGAATTAAAGTCTTCGCCACCGGCGGAATTGGCGGTGTACATCGCGGAGCCGAGCACACGTTTGATATTTCCGCCGATTTGCAGGAGCTGGCAAATACCAACGTCACCGTCGTCTGCGCCGGTGCAAAATCTATTCTCGATCTCGGTTTAACGACCGAATATTTAGAAACGTTTGGCGTTCCGCTTATTGGTTATCAAACCTCTGCGCTGCCGGCATTCTTCTGCCGAACCAGCCCGTTTGACGTCAGCATTCGCCTCAATAGCGCCAAAGAGATCGCCAAAGCGATGGCGGTGAAATGGCAGTCGGGTTTGAATGGCGGCATGGTGGTGGCGAACCCCATTCCTGAAGCGTTCGCGATGCCGGAAGAGAAAATCAACGCCGCCATCAACCGGGCGGTGAAGGAGGCGGAAGAGCAGGGCGTGGTGGGGAAAGCGAGTACGCCGTTCCTGCTGGCCCGCGTTGCGGAGCTGACCGGCGGAGACAGCCTGAAATCCAATATTCAGCTGGTCTTCAACAACGCCATTCTGGCCTGCGAGATTGCCAAAGAGTATCAGCAGGTAGCCTGACGGCAGTTGCGGGCCGTTTGCGGTTGCCCGCCCCGATATCAACGATACCGAAAGCCTGGCCCACGCCGGGTTTTCCACCAGGTAAGGATATCATTATGGACATCATGAGAAGTCTTCTGGGGATGGTGGTGTTGCTGGCCATTGCCTTTGCGCTGTCAGTCAATAAAAAACGCATCAGCGTCAGAACGGTAGGGGCGGCGCTGCTGCTGCAAATCGTCATTGGCGGGGTGATGCTCTACTTTCCGCCGGGCAAGTGGCTGGTCGAGCAGGCCGCGCTTGGGGTACATAAAGTCATGTCCTATAGCGACGCCGGAAGCGCGTTTATTTTTGGTTCACTGGTCGGCCCGAAGATGGACGTGCTGTTTGACGGCGCCGGCTTTATCTTCGCCTTCCGCGTGCTGCCCGCCATCATTTTTGTCACCGCGCTGATAAGCCTGCTTTACTACCTCGGCGTGATGGGGCTGCTGATCCGGATTCTCGGCGGCATCTTCCAGAAGGCGCTGAATATCAGCAAAATTGAGTCTTTTGTCGCCGTGACCACCATTTTTCTTGGGCAAAATGAGATCCCGGCGATCGTCAAACCGTTTATCAACAAGCTCAACCGCAATGAGCTGTTTACCGCGATTTGCAGCGGGATGGCGTCGATCGCCGGGTCGATGATGATCGGCTATGCCGGTATGGGCGTGCCGATTGATTATCTGCTGGCCGCTTCGCTTATGGCTATCCCCGGCGGGATTCTGTTTGCCCGTATGCTGAGTCCGGCAACCGAAGCATCCCAGGTCACTTTCGACAATCTCTCCTTCACCGAGACGCCGCCGAAAAGCGTTATCGAGGCGGCGGCGTCAGGGGCGATGACCGGCCTGAAAATTGCCGCCGGGGTGGCAACGGTAGTGATGGCGTTTGTGGCGATTATTGCTCTGCTGAACGGTATTATCGGCGGCATTGGCGGCTGGTTTGGCTACGGTCACGCCACGCTGGAGGGAATTTTCGGCTTCCTGCTCGCGCCGCTGGCATGGATAATGGGCGTTGACTGGAGCGATGCGACGCTGGCGGGCAGCCTGATTGGCCAAAAGCTGGCGATAAACGAATTCGTCGCCTACCTCAACTTTTCTCCCTATCTGCAAGCCGGCGGCAATCTGGACGTGAAAACCGTTGCGATCATCTCGTTCGCGCTGTGCGGTTTCGCCAACTTTGGCTCGATCGGCGTGGTTGTCGGGGCGTTTTCGGCCATTTCACCGCAGCGCGCGCCGGAGATTGCCCAGCTTGGGCTGCGCGCCCTGGCGGCGGCCACGCTCTCTAACCTGATGAGCGCCACCATTGCCGGGTTCTTTATTGGCCTGGCATAACAGGCTGCGCGCACCGCGCCTGCGGTGCGCGCTACGCCACGCCGGGAAGTAAATTGAGCGCGTTATCAACGGACAACGAGGGGTTGTTGATACCGTCGCTGGCGCGGGTGATGGCGGTGCAGGCCATGGCGAAAGCGACGCTCTCTTTAAAGTCGCTACCGTCGAGATAGCTATAAAGTAGCCCTGCCATTAGCGCATCGTCGGCGCCGAAGCTGTCTATCGTCGTATGGTCCGGCAGACTCATCCGGAAGCGTTCACCCCCTGCTTCGCTACAGAAAACAGCGTCGTCTTCCGAGCAAATCACCACCCGCTGAGTTCCCCTTTCGTGCAGCCATGCTAGCGCCCGATCGCGATCCGCGTCGTTTTCGATAGCCTGTCCCCAGAGGATCTGGAGTTCGCGCAGCGTGGGTTTGAGGGTGTGGATCTTCCCCAGCCATGGGCGAATGCGGTGCGCTTTAAACTCGGACACGGTATCAACAAATACCGGAATGCCGTTAGCCAGGGTAAATACCCACTCCAGCGACTGCTCCGTCAAATTACAATCGACCAGAACGACGCCGGCATGCGTCAGCAGATCCCGGTACTGATTCAGCAGCTGGGGCGTGAGCGACTGTAAAATATGCGTATCGTTAATCGCCAGCACCGTCTCTTCCTGGGGGTTAGCGATGGAGAGGTAGGTGGCGGTGTTATGGCCGTGCAGGCGGATACAGCTTTGCACGTTAACGCCCGCCTGGCGGGTTTGCTCCAGCAGCGTTTCGCCGTAAAAGTCGCTGCCGACGGCGGAAATCAAATGCACATCGCGGCCCAGCAGCGCCAGGTTATGCGCGATGTTCCGCGCCACGCCGCCGGCGGAGCACTGGATATTCCCCGGGTTGGAGACCGGTTGAGGATAATGAATATCGGCAATTCCGCGGATATCCATATTCACCGCGCCCAGCGAGACGCAGTACTCCTGCTCGGTAAGGATGTAGCCTTTGCCCTTGATGGCCCCCTTACGCGTGAGGTCCATAATGTGCGCGGCCACGCGGGAGCGGCTAATCTGCAGAATATCGGCAATCTCATGCTGCTGAATTAGCGGATTGCGCCGCAAAATTTTGAGGATCTGCTTTTCCCTGTCGTTCATATCAGACCGTGGCCTCTTCCGTTTGCTGCGCCCGCAGCCAGGCGATCTCTTCCGCCCAGATATCAGGATTGATCGTTTCCAGAATCAGCGGGATACCGTCAAAGCGGCGGTCCTGCATAATCCAGCGGAAAGCATCATGGCCAATATTGCCTTCACCCAGGCTGTGGTGACGGTCAACGCGGCTGGCGAACGCGCTTTTCGCATCGTTCAGGTGCATACCGCGCAGATACTGGAAACCCACAATTCGGTCGAAATCAGCGAAGGTTTTTTCGCACTCTTCGGCGCTGCGCAGGTCGTAGCCGGCGGCGAAGGCGTGACAGGTATCAATGCACACGCCGACGCGTGATTTATCTTCCACACCGTCGATGATGGCCGCCAGATGCTCAAACTTAAAGCCCAGGTTACTGCCCTGGCCGGCGGTGTTTTCAATGACCGCCGTGACGCCTTCGGTTTTTGCCAGCGCGATATTGATCGATTCGGCGATACGCGCCAGACATTCGTCTTCCGGGATTTGCTGCAGATGGCTACCCGGATGGAAATTCAGCAGCGTCAGGCCGAGCTGCTGGCAGCGGGAGAGTTCATCAATAAAGGCATCGCGGGATTTTTCCAGCGCGTCCTCAACCGGATGACCGAGGTTTATCAGATAGCTGTCGTGCGGCAGAATTTGCCCCGGGCCGAACTGGTACTTTTCGCAGGCGGCTTTAAATTCAGCAATGGTTTCGTCGCTCAGAGGGGCGGCGCGCCACTGGCGCTGGTTTTTGGTAAAGAGGGCAAATGCGGTCGCGCCGATTTCGGCTGCGCGAATGGCGGCGTTGGCTACACCGCCGGAGGCGCTGACGTGCGCTCCAATATATTTCATAAAAAAACTCCAGTTAAGCCGCTGGGGGGAGGGTAATGATAGCGGCTTAGCCGGAGAGTTACATCATCCTTAATACAACCTGAGTAGCGAGGGGCTTCAGGCCATCAGGCTATGAATGGCCAGATTAATCGCGCCGCCGCCGACAATCAGCCAGACGAAGAGCATCAGCGCCATCAGCAGCGGTTTGGCGCCGGCTTTTTTCAGCGCGCTGACGTGGGTGGTCAGGCCGAGGGCGGCCATCGCCATCGCCAGCAGTACGGTATCCAGGGTCACCAGCATATCAACTACCGCTTTCGGCAGCAGGTGGAAGGAGTTAAACACCGCCACCAGAATAAACAGGATCGCAAACCACGGAATGGTGATTTTACTTTTCTCACCGCCGTTTGCCGGGGCTAATTGCTTCACGCGCGCGGCGAGGAACAGCAGGAACGGAGCCAGCATCATCACGCGCAGCATTTTTGCAATCACCGCCGCGTTTTCCGCGTCCGGACCCACCGCGTGGCCTGCCGCGACAACCTGAGCAACCTCATGCATCGTCGAACCCATATAAATGCCGTAGGCTTCCGGCGTGAACCAGTGCGCCAGGAAGGGATAAATCGCCGGGTACAGGAAGATGGCAATGGTACCGAAAATCACCACCGTGGCGACGGCGACCGTGACTTTGCTGGCCTCCGCTTTGACGACCGGTTCCGTCGCCAGTACCGCTGCCGCACCGCAGATGCTGCTGCCGGCGCCAATCAGCCAGCTGGTATGTTTATCGAGGCCGAAAACCTTTTGCCCAAGAAAACAGGCGATCAAAAAGGTGCTGGAAAGCGTCAGAACGTCAATCACGATACCGCCGACGCCGACGTCGGCAATCTGGGCGAACGTCAGGCGAAAGCCGTATAAGATGATGCCGAGACGCAGCAGGTGCTGCTTCGCAAAAATCACGCCGCCGTCGCAGGGCTGCCAGATTTTCGGGTAAACCGTGTTACCGATGACCATGCCGAATAAAATGGCCAGCGTGAGGGCGCTGAAGCCCGCGCCGGCGATAGCCGGAAAGCTACCGGCCCACAGCGCTGCGCCGGTGAGCAGGGCGGTGAGCGCCAGTCCAGGTGCAAAGTGCCGCAATGGGCGATGTTTAGTCGGTAAAGTGAGTGCTGTCATAACCTTCTCCTTTGTCTGGGAAAAGCATACGACTCGCTGGTTTAAATATAAAATTGATTATATATTTATAATTAATCGAAATAAGTGGTAAAAACGCGGTTTCGCGGTTTGAGAACGATGGGCCTCAGCCTCACGCCGCGGATCGCGAGTCGTCTATAAAGGCAGGAAAAAATATGCATATCACGCTACGTCAGCTGGAAGTTTTTGCTGAAGTTTTAAAAAGCGGATCGACCACTCAGGCGTCGCAAATGCTGGCGCTTTCCCAGTCGGCGGTTAGCGCGGCGCTGACCGAACTGGAAGGGCAACTGGGGGTGCAGCTCTTTGACCGCGTAGGGAAAAGGCTGGTGGTCAACGAGCACGGCAGGCTGCTTTATCCGCGGGCGCTGGCGCTGCTGGAGCGGGCGCTGGAGATAGAGCAGCTGTTTCGCGGCGACAACGGCGCGATCCGCGTCTACGCCAGCAGCACCATCGGCAACTATATTCTGCCGGAAATCATTGCGCGCTATCGACGGGATCTGCCGGATTTACCGCTGGAGCTGAGCGTGGGCAATAGCCAGGACGTGATCAATGCGGTGGCCGATCTGCGCGTGGATATCGGGCTGATTGAAGGTCCCTGTCACGCCGCGGATATTATCGCCGAACCCTGGCTGGAAGATGAGCTGGTGGTCTTTGCCGCGCCGGATTCGCCGCTGCTGGCAGGGGAGGTGACGCTGCAACGGCTGGCGGAAGCGCCGTGGATTTTACGCGAGCACGGCTCCGGGACCCGGGAGATCGTCGACTATTTATTACTCTCGCATTTACCGGCGTTTCATCTTGGGATGGAGCTGGGCAACTCGGAAGCCATCAAGCACGCGGTGCGCCACGGTCTGGGCATTAGCTGCCTGTCGCGACGCGTGGTGGCGGAGCAGCTTGAAGTTGGATCGCTGGTGGAGCTGACGATTCCGCTGCCGCGCTTAACCCGCACCTTGTGGCGCATTCATCACCGGCAGAAGCATATTTCCAAGGCATTACAGCGATTTCTGCATTATTGCGACGTGTAAAAGCGGACGCCACGCGCGCTGGCGTTTTCGGGATTTCATGCTTTACTAATAATCCATGCTCGATCATGAAGCTCTCTTATAACTTTGCAATTGTATCGGATGGATCACAGACACTCTGCTACAATCTCGCCTCGTTTTTTGGATGGATAGCATTTTCACATGGTTTCGGATACTAAAACCACAGAAGCGCCCGGTTTACGTCGTGAACTGAAGGCGCGCCACTTGACCATGATCGCGATTGGCGGTTCCATAGGTACAGGTCTTTTTGTTGCCTCTGGCGCAACGATTTCTCAGGCGGGCCCGGGTGGGGCGCTGCTCTCTTATATTCTCATCGGCCTGATGGTTTATTTCCTGATGACCAGCCTCGGCGAGCTGGCGGCGTTTATGCCGGTGTCCGGCTCTTTTGCCACCTACGGGCAGAATTACGTTGAGGAAGGCTTTGGCTTCGCGCTGGGCTGGAACTACTGGTACAACTGGGCGGTGACCATCGCCGTTGACCTCGTTGCCGCTCAGCTGGTGATGACCTACTGGTTCCCCGATGCACCCGGCTGGGTCTGGAGCGCGCTGTTCCTCGGCATCATGTTCCTGCTGAACTGGATCTCGGTAAAAGGCTTTGGTGAAGCGGAATACTGGTTCTCGCTGATCAAAGTGGCCACCGTCATCATCTTTATTATTGTCGGCGTGATGATGATCTTTGGCATCTTTAAAGGCGCACAGCCGGCGGGCTGGAGCAACTGGGTTGTCGACGATGCGCCGTTTGCCGGCGGCTTTGCGGCGATGATTGGCGTGGCGATGATTGTCGGCTTCTCGTTCCAGGGAACCGAGCTTATCGGCATCGCGGCCGGCGAGTCGGAAAATCCGGAGAAGAACATTCCGCGCGCCGTGCGGCAGGTGTTCTGGCGTATCCTGCTGTTCTATGTGTTCGCCATCCTGATCATCAGCCTGATTATTCCGTATACCGACCCGAGCCTGCTGCGTAACGACGTGAAAGATATTTCCGTCAGCCCGTTCACGCTGGTCTTCCAGCACGCGGGGCTGCTGTCGGCGGCGGCGATTATGAACGCGGTTATTCTGACGGCGGTACTGTCGGCGGGTAACTCCGGGATGTACGCGTCCACCCGCATGCTCTACACCCTGGCCTGCGATGGCAAAGCGCCGCGTATTTTCTCTAAGCTGTCTAAAGGCGGCGTGCCGCGTAATGCGCTGTATGCCACCACGGTGATTGCAGGGCTGTGCTTCCTGAGCTCGATGTTCGGTAATCAGACCGTTTACCTGTGGCTGCTGAATACCTCCGGCATGACCGGCTTTATCGCCTGGCTGGGGATTGCTATTAGCCACTATCGCTTCCGTCGCGGCTACGTGCTGCAGGGGAACGATCTTAACGATCTGCCGTATCGTTCCGGCTTTTTCCCGCTGGGGCCGATCTTCGCTTTCGTGCTGTGCCTGATCATTACCCTGGGCCAGAATTACGAAGCGTTCCTCAAAGATACCATCGACTGGGGCGGCGTGGCGGCAACCTATATCGGCATTCCGCTGTTCCTGGTGATCTGGTTCGGTTACAAGCTGGCGAAAGGAACGCGTTTTGTGCGCTACAGCGAAATGAAGTTCCCGGAGCGTTTTAAAAGCTAAGGTCAGCTGACGCCGTAAGATAAAACCCTTTCATCGAGAGGGTTTTTTTATGTCTGCGATTCTTACATGTTGATACAGTTATTCATAATTTTATTGATAATTGTAATCATTATCTTTATCATTTCCACCAAATTCAGGATGAAGCCAATCCCCGTATCTTGCAGAGGGTCAGACTGACAAGGGGCGACCAGCCACATCTACTGTAAAAAATTGCGCGCATACGCCGTTAGAGCGCTATGCCGACAGTACCTGTGAGCAGGACCTTTTTTGTTTGTTTTGTTGTACACCTCATGGAGATATGGAATGTTCAGGCTAAACCCTTTTGTCCGGGCCGGATTATGCGCGTCCGTCGTATCCCTGGCGTTTCCGGCGCTCGCCGACGTTAACGAAGAAACGCTGGTCGTCACCGCTGCGGCAACTGAACAGAGCGTCAAAGATGCGCCCGCCAGTATTAGCGTTATCACCCAACAGGATCTGCAGCGTAGACCGGTACAAAACCTGAAGGATGTACTGCGGGAAGTGCCGGGCGTGCAGCTCACCAACGAAGGGGATAACCGCAAAGGGGTGAGCATTCGCGGCCTCAGCAGCGGCTATACGCTGATCCTCGTTGACGGCAAACGCGTTAACTCGCGCAACGCCGTTTTCCGCCACAACGATTTTGACCTCAACTGGATCCCGGTTGATGCCATTGAGCGTATCGAAGTGGTGCGCGGGCCGATGTCTTCCCTCTATGGTTCCGACGCCCTCGGCGGCGTGGTCAATATCATCACCAAAAAAGTCGGTCAGCAGTGGACGGGCACCCTCAGCGCGGATACCACCATTCAGGAACACCGCGATCGCGGCGATACGTACAACGGTCAGTTCTTTACCAGCGGCCCGCTGATTGACGGCGTGCTGGGGATGAAAGCCTACGGCAGCCTGGCAAAGCGCGCCAAGGACGATCAGCAGGCTTCCAGCAACGCAGCTGGCGAAACGCCGCGTATTGAAGGCTTCACCAGCCGCGACGGCAACGTCGAATTCGCCTGGACGCCCACCGATAATCAGGACATTACCGCTGGCTACGGGTTCGATCGCCAGGATCGGGATTCCGACTCTCTTGACCGCAACCGCCTCGAGCGCCAGAACTACTCCCTGAGCCACAACGGCCGCTGGGATGTCGGCAATAGCGAGCTGAAATTCTACGGCGAGAAAGTGGATAATAAAAATCCGGGCCAGGCCGGCACGATCACATCTGAGAGTAACTCGGTGGACGGCAAATACGTTCTGCCGCTGGGCATGATCAACCAGCTGCTGACCTTCGGCGGCGAATGGCGTCACGATAAGCTGAAAGATCCGGTCAACCTGAGCAGCGGCGGTAAATCCACTTCCGCCAGCCAGTACGCGCTGTTCCTCGAAGATGAATGGCGGATCATCGAGCCTCTGGCCTTAACGACCGGCATTCGTATGGACGATCACCAGACCTATGGCGATCACTGGAGCCCGCGAGCTTATCTGGTGTATAACGCCACCGATACCGTGACCGTGAAGGGCGGCTGGGCGACAGCATTTAAAGCGCCATCCCTGCTGCAGCTGAACCCGGACTGGACCACCAACTCCTGCCGCGGCTCGTGCAGCATTATCGGTAACCCCGATCTGAAACCGGAAACCAGCGAAAGCTTCGAACTGGGTCTTTACTATCGCGGTGAAGAAGGCTGGCTTGAAGGCGTGGAAGGAAGCGTCACCACCTTCCAGAATAACGTTGACGATATGATCGATATCCTGCGTACTTCCAGCGCCAGCGAAGCGCCGGGCTACCCGAATTTTGTCGGCTGGAAAACCGTGAACGGTAAGCGTGTGCCGGTATTCCGCTACTTCAACGTCAATAAGGCGCGTATCAAAGGGGTAGAAACGGAATTGAAGGTGCCGTTCGGCGACGAATGGAAGCTGACGGTCAACTACACCTACAACGATGGTCGCGACCTGAGTAACGGCGGCGATAAACCGCTGCAAACGCTGCCGTTCCATACCGCTAACGGTACCCTCGACTGGAAACCGCTGGACGACTGGTCCTTCTACGTCACCGCCAACTATACCGGCGAACAGCGTTCGGTCAGCGCGACGGGCAAAACGCCCGGCGGCTACACCATGTTTGATATCGGCGCGGCCTGGAACGTCACCAAAAACGTCAAGCTGCGCTCCGGGGTACTCAACGTGGGCGATAAGGATCTGAGCCGCGACGACTATAGCTATACGGAAGAAGGCCGCCGCTACTTTATGGCCGTCGATTACCGCTTCTAACCGGGCGACAAAAGAGGGCTGGCGGATTTCCCTGCCAGCCCTCGCTAAAGGCGCTCAGGGTGAAGCCAGATGGAAAAGCATCAATGCGCCGGGAAGAGGCTTCACGACGCATTGAAGGATCAGGAGAAGAGGTGCCGGGCATGGAAACGCAGGTGGTCCTCAATAAATGAGGCGATAAAGTAGTAGCTGTGATCGTAACCGGGCTGAATACGCAGGGTTAACGGCCAGCTTTTCTGACGCGCGGTTTCCGCCAGCACCGCCGGCTGCAGCTGTTCGGCGAGGAATGTATCGCTGTCACCCTGGTCAATCAGGGTTGGAATCGCATCTGACTCGCTGCTGGCCTGCATTAACGCGCAGCTGTCCCAGGCCTGCCAGGCCGCTTCATCCGCTCCCAGATAGGCGGTAAACGCTTTTTTGCCCCAGGGAACCTGGGTCGGGTTAACGATAGGCGCGAACGCGGAAACGCTGACGAAGCGGCCCGGATTCTTCAGCGCCATCACCAGCGCGCCGTGGCCGCCCATGGAATGCCCGCTGATGGCGCAGCGGCCGCTGAGATTAAACTCGCGGGCAATCAGCTGCGGCAGCTCGTCGCGAAGGTAATCGTACATGCGGAAATGCGCGGACCACGGCGCCTGGGTGGCATTGAGATAAAAGCCAGCACCTTTCCCCAGATCGTAAGCGCTATCGTCGGCAACGTTATCACCGCGCGGACTGGTGTCCGGCATCACCAGCGCAATGCCCAGTTCGGCGGCGACGCGCTGAGCGCCCGCTTTGGTGGTGAAGTTTTCATCGTTGCAGGTCAGGCCGGAGAGCCAGTAGAGAACCGGCGGCGGCGCGTCAGCGGCGGCGGGAGGTAAAAAGATGCTGAAGGTCATTGCGCAGTTCAGCGTTGCGGAGTCGTGCCGCCAGCGTTGCTGCCGACCTTCAAAACAGCGGTGCTCTTCGAGCAGTTCCATGCAGGGCTCCTTAAGTGTCTCAGGCGTAATTTTCCATAATACAGATATTTCATGCCCTCGTGAGTAACTTTCACTTCCTCCTTTTCGGAACGTATTGCATCATTAATGCAACTTTTAACCAACATGCTGACCTTGCCGCAGCGGCAGGCGTCGCGCTATGGGTCGGCGATTGGCTTGGTTGCGGTAAGGTGAGCAGGGCGTTGCGTGACGCATCGTAGTGCGCTGGTCTGGCGGCGTGGAACGAGAGGTGACGCCAATTTCAACAATTATCGATGCGGCTACTGGATTCTGTGCGTCACCTCACGCACAATGAATACAAACTTTGCCCTCAGAAGAGCAAAGAGCGCCACACCTGCAGGAGAACAAAAATGTCATCACTGAGTAAAGAAGCCATACTCGTTCATGAAGCGCTGGTCGCTCGTGGGCTGGAGACGCCGCTGCGTCCGCCAGTACAAGAAATTGATAATGAAACTCGCAAGCGTCTGATCGCCGGACACATGACCGAGATTATGCAGCTGTTAAACCTTGATCTAAGTGATGACAGCCTGATGGAGACCCCGCATCGCATCGCCAAAATGTACGTCGATGAGATCTTCTCCGGACTGGACTACGCCCGGTTCCCCAAAATCACCGTCATCGAAAATAAGATGCAGGTTGATGAAATGGTGACCGTGCGCGATATCACCCTGACCAGCACCTGTGAACACCATTTTGTGACCATTGACGGCAAAGCTACGGTGGCCTATATCCCGAAAGATTCGGTGATTGGCCTGTCGAAAATTAACCGTATCGTGCAGTTCTTCTCCCAGCGTCCGCAGGTGCAGGAGCGGCTGACGCAGCAGATCCTCACCGCGCTGCAAACGCTGCTGGGGACCAGCAACGTCGCGGTTTCCATCGATGCGGTGCACTACTGCGTGAAAGCGCGCGGCATTCGCGATGCGACCAGCGCCACCACCACCACGTCGCTGGGCGGCCTGTTTAAATCCAGCCAGAATACCCGCCAGGAGTTCCTGCGCGCCGTACGTCACCACAACTAAAACGGAGCAGGGTACATGGAGAGAAATGTCACGCTGGACTTTGTCCGCGGCGTCGCCATCCTCGGTATCCTGCTACTGAATATCAGCGCCTTCGGTTTACCGAAGGCCGCTTACCTCAACCCGGCGTGGTCCGGGAACATTTCCGCCAGCGACGCCTGGACCTGGGCGATTCTCGATCTGCTGGCGCAGGTCAAATTCCTGACCCTCTTCGCCCTGCTGTTTGGCGCCGGACTTCAGCTTCTGCTGCCGCGCGGCAAGCGCTGGATCCAGTCGCGCCTGACGCTGCTGGCGCTGCTTGGCTTTATTCACGGACTGTTTTTCTGGGACGGCGATATTCTGCTGGCCTATGCGCTGGTCGGGCTGGTGGGCTGGCGAATGGTGCGCGACGCGCACGATGTCAAATCGCTGTTTAATACCGGCGTGGTGCTGTACGTTATCGGCGTGGCGGTACTGCTGTTGCTGGGATTGATTTCCGGCAATACGCCCAATCGTTCGTGGCTGCCGGACGCGGCAAATTTGCAGTACGAGCAGTACTGGAAGCTAAAAGGCGGCTTTGAAGCGGTGAGCAATCGAGCGGATATGCTGTCGGATAACCTGCTGGCGCTGGGCGCGCAGTACGGCTGGCAGCTGGCCGGTATGATGCTGATGGGCGCCGCGCTGATGCGCAGCGGCTGGCTCAAAGGGCAGTTCAGCCTTCGCCACTATCGGCGTACCGGCGGGCTGCTGATTGCGGCCGGAATGGTGGTCAACTTGCCCTCGATTATTGCCCAGTGGCATCTTGGCTGGGACTACCGCTGGTGCGCATTTTTGCTACAGGCGCCGCGGGAGCTGGGCGCGCCGCTGCAAACCATCGGCTACGCGGCGCTGGCCTGGGGCTTCTGGCCGCAGCTGTGTCAGAGTCGTCTGGTGGGGGCGATTGCCTGCGTCGGGCGCATGGCGCTAACCAACTATCTGCTGCAGACCCTGATTTGCACTACCCTGTTCTACCGCTTCGGCCTGTTTATGAAGTATGACCGCTTACAGCTGTTAGCCTTCGTACCGGCCGTATGGGCGGTTAATATTCTCTTCTCGTGGTTTTGGCTACGTCATTTCCGCCAGGGGCCCGTTGAGTGGCTATGGCGTCAATTCACCCTGCGTGCGTCGGGGACATCATTAAAAGATACATCCAGATAACGATCTGGATCACAATCATTAACAAAATGGATGTAACCGTTTCCATCCCTGTGACTTCACTCACGTAGCGTACGGCACGTCGCTGCCAGAATAGCCTCCTTGCTGAACACAGGAGGTGAGTGTGACGTACTGCAATGCTCTACAGGTCGGTGAGTATGATCACCATTCGTGATGTCGCCCGCCAGGCGGGTGTTTCCGTCGCGACGGTTTCGCGCGTGCTGAATAACAGCGCGCTGGTGAGCCCGGATACGCGAGAAGCGGTAATGAAGGCGGTAACGCTGTTGGGCTATCGGCCGAACGCCAACGCGCAGGCGCTGGCGACGCAGGTCAGCGATACCATCGGCGTGGTCGTGATGGACGTGTCGGACGCCTTTTTTGGCGCGCTGGTCAAAGCGGTTGATACCGTCGCCCAGCAGCATCAGAAATATGTGCTTATCGGCAATAGCTATCATGAAGCGGAAAAAGAGCGTAACGCCATTGAGGTGCTGATTCGCCAGCGCTGTTCAGCGCTGATCGTCCACTCTAAAGCGCTGAGCGACGCGGAGCTGGGGGATTTTATGGAGCATATGCCGGGAATGGTGCTGATTAACCGCATCGTGCCGGGATACGCCCACCGCTGCGTTGGGCTGGATAACGTCAGCGGCGCGCTGATGGCGACCCGCATGCTGCTCAATCATGGTCACCAGCGCATCGGCTACCTCTCTTCCAATCACGGCATTGAAGATGATGATTTACGGCGAGAAGGGTGGTTAAGGGCGTTACATGAACACGGCATTGTCGCTCCCGAAAGCTGGGTGGGATCCGGGTCGCCGGATATGCAGGGCGGTGAGGCGGCGATGGTCGAACTGCTGGGGCGCAACCTTGGTCTGAGCGCGGTTTTCGCCTACAACGACAGTATGGCGGCCGGCGCGCTCACGACGCTTAAAGATAACGGCATTGCCGTACCGCAGCATCTTTCACTGATCGGTTTTGATGATATCCCCATTTCCCGTTACACCGACCCGCAGCTGACGACGGTCCGTTATCCGATTATGTCGATGGCGAAACTGGCGACAGAGCTGGCGCTACAGGGCGCGGCGGGAAAGCTGGATCGTGACGCCAGCCACTGCTTTATGCCGACGCTGGTGCGCCGACATTCGGTGGCGCAGAGGCAAATTGTGGGGCCGATCACTAACTAATTATCTGCCTGATGTAACCGCTTTCAATATGTGAGTGATTTCACAGTTTGTTAACATTAAGCTGACTATGATTGCTGCGTTTACAAGTCTGAACATACTATGTCACGGTGATTAATCACTTTTACAGCAGTAATCGGCGGTTAAACGATTAATAAAGCCGTTTTTCAGGAGCGTTACCCTACACGGAAGACAGAATTACAGTCGTGAATGTCGCTGTGCAGTAACATAAATGTAACGCTCGCCAGCCATTTTCACACCAAAGACCCTGCATAATAAAACCGGAGATTCCATGAATAAGAAGGTGTTAACCCTGTCTGCTGTAATGGCTAGCATGTTATTTGGCGCCGCGGCTCACGCAGCAGATACCCGTATCGGCGTGACCATTTATAAATACGACGACAACTTTATGTCGGTGGTACGTAAGGCAATTGAAAAAGATGGCAAATCAGCGCCGGATGTTCAGCTGCTGATGAATGACTCGCAAAACGACCAGTCCAAGCAGAACGATCAGATTGACGTCCTGCTGGCAAAAGGGGTGAAGGCGCTGGCGATTAACCTGGTTGACCCGGCGGCGGCGGGGACGGTCATCGATAAAGCGCGTGGCCAGAACGTGCCGGTGGTGTTCTTTAACAAAGAACCTTCCCGCAAGGCGCTGGATAGCTACGATAAAGCGTACTACGTCGGTACCGACTCAAAAGAGTCCGGCGTGATTCAGGGTGACCTGATTGCCAAGCACTGGAAAGCGAACCCGAACTGGGATCTGAATAAAGACGGCCAGATTCAGTTTGTCCTGCTGAAGGGCGAGCCGGGCCATCCGGATGCGGAAGCGCGTACCACCTACGTTATTAAAGAGCTGAACGATAAAGGCTTCAAAACTCAGCAGCTGGCGTTAGATACCGCCATGTGGGATACCGCTCAGGCGAAAGATAAGATGGATGCCTGGCTGTCTGGCCCGAATGCTAACAAAATTGAAGTCGTCATCGCTAACAACGATGCGATGGCCATGGGCGCGGTAGAAGCGCTGAAAGCGCACAATAAGAGCAGCATTCCGGTATTCGGCGTCGATGCGCTGCCTGAAGCGCTGGCGCTGGTGAAATCCGGCGCCATGGCGGGTACCGTACTGAACGATGCCAACAATCAGGCGAAAGCCACCTTCGATCTGGCGAAAAACCTGGCCGATGGTAAAGAACCGGCTGCCGGTACTCAATGGAAAATTGATAATAAGATTGTCCGCGTACCGTACGTTGGCGTTGATAAAGATAATCTGAGCGAATTTATCGGTAAGTAATCGCTTAATAAGCTGCGGGCGTACGCGCTTGTACGCCCGATTATTCCTGATACAGAACCCGTCCCGGCTCGTCGTTAATGCGTCGGCTGGGGTATGCACGCACGCAGCCAGGTATAACTATGGTCAGCAATAATAGCGAACGGTCAGGCGAATATTTGTTGGAAATGAGCAACATCAACAAATCGTTTCCTGGCGTCAAGGCTCTCGATAATGTGAACCTCAAGGTTCGTCCCCACTCTATTCACGCGTTAATGGGGGAGAACGGCGCGGGCAAATCTACATTATTAAAATGCCTATTTGGAATCTATCAAAAAGATTCCGGCAGTATTCTTTTTCAGGGACAAGAGATCGATTTCCATTCGGCAAAAGAAGCCCTGGAAAACGGTATTTCAATGGTTCATCAGGAATTAAACCTGGTATTGCAACGTTCGGTAATGGACAACATGTGGCTGGGGCGTTATCCCACCAAAGGCATGTTTGTCGATCAGGACAAAATGTATCGTGATACCAAAGCGATTTTCGATGAGCTGGATATTGATATCGACCCGCGCGCTCGCGTCGGAACGCTATCGGTATCGCAAATGCAGATGATTGAAATTGCGAAGGCATTTTCCTATAACGCCAAAATTGTGATTATGGATGAGCCGACTTCTTCGTTAACCGAAAAAGAGGTCAACCATCTGTTTAAAATTATCCGCAAGCTGAAAGAGCGCGGCTGCGGCATAGTCTATATTTCCCACAAAATGGAAGAGATCTTCCAGCTGTGCGATGAAATTACCATCCTGCGCGACGGCCAGTGGATTGCCACCCAGCCGCTGGAAGGGCTGGATATGGATAAGATCATCGCGATGATGGTGGGCCGCTCCCTCAATCAGCGCTTCCCGAACAAGGAGAATAAGCCGGGTGAGGTAATTCTTGAGGTGCGCAATTTAACCTCACTGCGCCAGCCATCGATTCGCGATGTCTCTTTCGATCTGCACAAAGGCGAAATCCTGGGGATTGCCGGACTGGTTGGCGCGAAACGTACCGATATCGTGGAGACGTTATTTGGTATTCGCGAGAAGGCCGGCGGGACGATCAAGCTGCACGGTAAGAAGATTAATAACCATAATGCCAATGAAGCCATCAACCATGGCTTTGCGCTGGTGACCGAAGAGCGCCGTTCGACGGGAATTTATGCCTACCTGGATATCGGTTTTAACTCGCTGATCTCCAATATTAAGAAATACAAGAATAAGGTCGGATTGCTGGATAATTCACGCATGAAAAGCGATACCCAATGGGTGATTGATTCGATGCGCGTGAAAACCCCGGGGCAGCACACGCAAATTGGTTCGTTGTCCGGTGGTAACCAACAAAAAGTGATTATCGGTCGCTGGTTATTGACCCAGCCGGAAATTCTGATGCTCGATGAACCCACGCGCGGCATTGACGTTGGGGCGAAGTTCGAAATTTACCAGCTGATCGCCGAGCTGGCAAAAAAAGACAAAGGAATCATTATTATTTCCTCCGAGATGCCGGAGCTGCTGGGTATTACTGACCGTATTCTGGTAATGAGCAATGGTCTTGTTGCCGGAATTGTTGAGACTAAAACCACCACGCAAAACGAAATTCTCCGTCTTGCGTCGTTGCACCTTTAAGATCAGGGGCTCCTCATGAGTGCGTTAAATAAAAAGAGTTTTCTCACCTATTTGAAAGAAGGTGGGATTTACGTGGTTCTTTTAGTATTGCTGGCCATTATTATTTTCCAGGATCCGACTTTCTTAAGTTTGCTGAACTTAAGTAATATTCTGACCCAGTCTTCGGTGCGTATTATTATCGCTCTCGGCGTGGCCGGACTTATTGTCACCCAGGGAACCGACCTATCAGCCGGACGCCAGGTCGGCCTGGCGGCGGTTATCGCCGCCACGATGCTGCAGGCGGTGGACAATGCCAATAAGGTGTTCCCGGAGATGGCCACGATGCCGATCCCGCTGGTTATCCTGCTGGTGTGTGCGATCGGCGCGGTCATTGGTCTTATCAACGGTATTATCATCGCTTACCTGAACGTGACGCCGTTTATCACCACCCTCGGCACGATGATCATCGTTTACGGTATCAACTCCCTGTATTACGACTTTGTTGGCGCGTCGCCGATTTCCGGCTTCGATAGCCACTTCTCGCAGTTTGCCCAGGGGTTTGTGGCGCTGGGCTCATTCCGCCTGTCGTATATCACCTTCTATGCGCTGATTGCCGTGTTCTTCGTATGGATCCTGTGGAACAAGACCCGCTTTGGTAAAAACATTTTTGCTATCGGCGGTAACCCGGAAGCGGCGAAGGTCTCCGGCGTCAACGTCGCCCTGAACCTGCTGATGATTTATGCGCTCTCCGGCGTGTTCTACGCGTTCGGCGGGCTGCTGGAAGCCGGACGTATCGGTTCGGCGACCAACAACCTTGGCTTTATGTATGAACTGGATGCGATTGCCGCCTGCGTGGTCGGCGGCGTATCGTTCAGCGGCGGGGTCGGTACCGTATTTGGCGTGGTGACCGGGGTGATAATCTTCACCGTCATCAACTACGGTCTGACCTATATCGGCGTGAACCCGTACTGGCAGTACATTATCAAAGGGGCGATTATCATCTTCGCCGTGGCGCTGGATTCGCTGAAGTATGCGCGGAAGAAGTAACGATTAGTGAATGAAGGCAGGCGTCAGTTCAGGCGTCTGCCTTTTGCATTTTCTGGATGATAATTTGCCGCCTTCCTGCCACTCGAATTATTCAGGGTATCTATCCTCAGTATCCCGATACTCACTCGCGTAATCGGAAAAGTATTCCCGCTCGATAAGACGCCAGTTATCACGCTCACTTTATGGAGGCTTTACTTCTCTTTTTTCTGCAGCTCCAGCAGCTGCTGCGGCGTTACCGCCGGATAGGACTGCGCGCCGTCGGGAACTTCCTGCAGCGCGGGAATCGGGATCAGCGGGCCTAAAAAGCGCGGTTCGCGTTTAAAAATATAGAGATCCGCCAGCGCGCCGAAGCGGGCGCCGAACTCGCGCAGGCGAACGCTCCACATATCCTTCGGCGACGGCACCGCGTAGCACTGCGCCTGAATCCCCATATGCAGGGCAATAAACAGCGCGCGCTCGCAGTGGAAGCGTTGGGTAATAATAATAAAGTCGTTAGTATCGAAGACTTTACGGGTGCGGACAATCGAATCGAGCGTACGGAAACCCGCATAGTCCAGCACAATATCCGCCGGATCGACGCCGGCTTTAATTAAATCGCGGCGCATGGTCATCGGCTCGTTATAGCTTTGCAGCGCGTTATCGCCGCTGAGCAGCAGGTAGTTCACCTTGCCGCTATTGTAGGCGTTCAGCGCGCCCTGAATCCGGTAACGATAATATTGGTTGATAACCCCGGTACGGTAGTACTTGGCGGTACCGAGCACGACGCCGACCTGGCGGTAGGGCAGGTCCTGTAGCTCATCGTAAATATAGGGAGAGGTTTTCCAGCTCATCCAGCGGTCGAGTCCCAACACGGTTAACAGCAGCAAGCCGAACAGGACTAACAGGCTGTATAACACACGCTTTAACATGAACCTGGCTCAATAGTGGACGAAGGAAGCTTCAGGCTACTTTACCCGTCGGGCAAGCGCAAGAAACCGTCGTTTAATTGCGGGGATTTTCAACAGCGCGGGCCGTTTGGCCCGCAGAATGTGACTAACCTAACAGTACGCGATCGATATTATGGCAGCCCAGCGCCTTCAGCGTCGCCGCGGTGGCGTCCCACTGGATAAGCGCCGCATCGGCCTTCTCGGCCAGGATCGCGCGCTGGATATCCGGGTAATCGTATCCGTTGAGGCTCAGCAGATTCAGCGCACCCTGCAGCGGGGGCAGCGTCGGGTTAAAGGCGGCGTTTTCGGCATAGCTACCGGTGAAAAGGGTACCGTCTTTCAGCTCCAGCGCAACGCCGGATGGTGAGTTGCTGTAAGGCATATGGCAACGGTTGGCCGCCTGAATCGCCGCCTGAGCCAGCGCGTCGCCGCTGAGCGGGAAGCCGTGGTCCTGCTCATCCATCAGCAGGGTTTTTATGTCCAGATCTTTCGGGCCGAAAGCGTCCGGCAAATAGTGCTGCAGCGAATGCGCTTCGCGCCCGGGGAGGTGGATGCGCAGCGACAGGCCGCTGTTCAGTTCGTTCATAAACTGACGACAGTGGCCGCAGGGGGTGTAGTTCACGGTAATCGCCCGCAGGGATTTTTCGCCGCGCAGCCAGGCGTGGCTGATGGCGCTTTGTTCGGCGTGCACGGTTTGCTGCATGGTGGCGCCGAGAAATTCCATATTGCCGCCGAAGTACCAGGTACCGCTGATGCCGCGGGCAATCGCGCCGACGTTAAAATGCGACAGATCGGCCCGCGCGCAGGCCGCCGCCAGCGGCAACAAAGCAAAGGCCAGCGCGTCTTCATCCAGCCCCGTCGCGCTTTGCAGCGCTGCCACCTGGTCTGCATTCAGCAGGGCCGGGAAATGCGGGTCGGCCAGCATCGGGGCGATGGCCGCTTGCAGGTCCGCCGCCAGTTGGGGAAGAACAGCTTGAAAACGTGGGTGCATGGCGTTGCCTCATAACAATGTAATGGAAATCTAGTGTACGGGTGGTTACAACCTGTATATGTGATAAACATCTCATTGTCATTGCAACTAATTCGTGTTGCATTTAAAAATGTGACTTAAATCACATTTAACCAACCACTGCTAAAATGAGCGGAAACAAAAACGGCGCGACCAGCGAGGTAATAATCCCGCAAAGCACCAGCGCCAGCGAGCTGAACGCCCCTTCCTGATAGTCGAGCTCAGCGCAGCGGGCGGTCCCCAGGGCGTGGGATGCGGTACCCATCGACAGCCCGCGCGAGGCCTTGGTGCGGATGCGCATCACATTCAGCAGGGTGTGGCCAAAGACCGCGCCGAGAATGCCGACGAAAATAACGCAGACCGCGCTGATCGCCGGGATCCCGCCAATGCTGCTGCTCACCGCCATGGCGATCGGCGTCGTTACCGATTTCGGCAAAATAGAGGCGGCAATCTGCGGGGTTGCGCCCATCATCAGGGCAACGGTAGTGCCGGTGACCATCGCCACCACGCTGCCGATAAAGCAGATGGTGATGATTGACTTCCAGCGGGCGCGGATTTGGTGCAGCTGCTCATACAAAGGAAAGGCCAACGCCACCACCGCCGGCTGCAGCAGGTCGTTAAGAATTTTGCTGCCGAGGAAATAGCGCTCGTAGGAGATGCCGGTAATCAGCAGAAAAGGTATCAGCACCACCATCGCGACCAGCAGCGGGTTGAGAAGCGGAAATTTAAACCGCGCCGCCAGCCTGCGGGCAAGGAAAAAGACGGCCAGGGTTAACGGCAGCGACCACCAGATTTCATGGATCATTTTTCACTTCCTTTTTGCCCAACCACTTTGCGCTCACCGTGAACCAGGTGTGAACTCCAGCTGACCACTAAAAAGACCACCAGCGTGCTTATCGCGCAGGAGACCACCACCGGGCCAAACTGCGCGCGCAGTAAATCCCAGTACTGCATGACGCCGACGCCGATAGGCACAAACAGCAGCGCCATATAGCGAATCAGGATATTGCAGCCGGGGTTGACCCACTGTGCAGGCAAGATTTGCAGCGCCAGCAGAAAAAACAGAATCAACATGCCAATAATGCTGCCGGGAATCGCGATCGGCAGGAGCGAAGAGAGAAAAATGCCCGCATACAGGCAGGCGTAGATGAGCACGAAAGCGCGCAGATACTGCCAGATAATAATCAGTGATTTACTCATGGTAATAACCCTTGATGAACCGCATTCATCATACAATTAAAGCCAAAAATGTGCTACCGATCACATCATGAATTCTGCGCATACCTGCGATAGAGACCGTGAACACCGGACCGGGCGACGGTCAGAGTGAAGATTGCAGGGACAGGCAATGGAGAAATCGGCTCAGCGCCAGCGACGGCGCTTCACTTTTTCGCCAGAACACCCCAACGCTACCTTTTTGTTCAATGCGCGGCAAATTAAGAATCGCCAGCTGGTGCTGGGCCGCGTAGCGCTGCGCCAGGCGCAATGAGAGAATCGAGACCATATCGCTGCTCTGCAGCAGATTGCTGGTGACGTTCATCGAGGCGGACTCAATGGTGTTTTCCGGCAGCATCACGCCGTTATCCACCAGCGCGTTGTCGATGCTCAGGCGAATTGGCGTGCCGGTGGGCCAGACGATCCAGCGCCACGGAGAGAGGTCGGCCCAGCTTAATCGCGATTTCTGGGCCAGCGGGTGATCGGGGCGGGCGACAAAACAGACCGGTTCGGTGTAGAGCACCCGGTAGCTCAGCGGCAGCTCCAGCGCCCGCCCGCCGACGCGCCCGACGACGACATCCACCACGCCGGCGAGCAGGTCGTTAAGCAGCGGCGTCATCACTTTCTCTTCGATATTCAGGTGCAGGGTCGGC
This sequence comes from Klebsiella sp. RCJ4, assembly GCF_009025755.1. Classification (NCBI taxonomy): domain Bacteria; kingdom Pseudomonadati; phylum Pseudomonadota; class Gammaproteobacteria; order Enterobacterales; family Enterobacteriaceae; genus Klebsiella; species Klebsiella sp. RCJ4. Next base: position 233,532 of record NZ_WCIN01000004.1, on the reverse strand, counting down.
ATCTCTTTCAGCAGTTCGAGGATCGCCTGTGAGACGCAGTCGGTCGCCACCGGCGAACAGCCGATCATCAGGCTGCCCACCTGTCCGCCCTGTTTAAAACGCTCGATTTCATACTGCGAACGCGACATATCGTTAATCAGCCGCTGGGCGTGCTGAAGCAGCAGCTTTCCGCCTTCGGTCGGGCGCAGACCTTTGCTGTGGCGTTCGAACAAAACCATGCCGACTTCGTCTTCAAACTGGCTGAGCCATTTGGAGAGCGCGGGCTGAGTAATGTTCATCATTTTCGCCACCTGCGTGAGATTGCCTTGCTCCCCCAGCGCCACCAGCATCTGTAAATGGTGCAGCTTCAGTTTCTGCGTCCAGTCTGCCATCAGCGATAACCTCCAGGTTATGTCTATGCCCGAAATACCATTGTACATTTCATTGCCACAGTTACAAACTCGCAACATAAAAGAAATAAATACAACATCTACCCCTACCTGCTCTGAGGCATAATCATGACTCAACGACTTGAACTACAAAAACTACTCAACGCTGCGCCGGTCGGCGCCCGGCAGTGGCGCGTGATTATCTGCTGTTTCCTGGTGGTGATGCTTGATGGCTTCGATACCGCCGCGATTGGTTTTATTGCGCCGGATATCCGCAGCCACTGGCAATTAACCGCCGGTGACCTCGCGCCGCTATTTGGCGCAGGGCTGCTGGGCCTGACCGCCGGGGCGCTGCTCTGCGGTCCGCTCTCCGACCGCTTTGGCCGCAAACGGGTGATTGAGTTCTGCGTCGCGCTGTTCGGCCTGTTCAGCCTGCTTTCCGCGTTTGCCCCCGATCTACAGATGCTGGTGTTCCTGCGTTTTCTGACCGGTCTCGGCCTCGGCGGCGCGATGCCTAATACCATTACCATGACCTCGGAATATCTGCCCGCCCGGCGGCGCGGGGCGCTGGTGACCCTGATGTTTTGTGGATTCACCCTCGGCTCGGCCTTCGGCGGCGTGGTCAGCGCGCAGCTGGTCCCGCTGATTGGCTGGCACGGTATTCTGGTGCTGGGCGGCGTTTTGCCGCTGCTGCTGGCGGTGGCGCTGATACCGCTGCTTCCCGAATCTCCGCGCTGGCAGATCCGTCGCCAGCTCCCGCAGGCGGTGATTGCCAAAAACGTTAGTGCCATAACCGGCGAACGCTATACCGATACCCATTTCTGGCTTGATGAGCCTGCCGCAGGGGCGAAGGGCAGCATCAGCCAGCTGTTCACCGGTCGCCAGCTGGCCATCACCTTAATGCTATGGGTGGTGTTCTTTATGAGCCTGCTGATTATCTATCTGCTCTCCAGCTGGATGCCGACGCTGCTTAACCACCGCGGGATTGATTTACAGCACGCTTCGTGGGTCACCGCCGCCTTCCAGATTGGCGGGACCTTTGGCGCGCTGCTGCTCGGCGCGCTGATGGATCGCTACAACCCGTATCGGGTGCTGGCGCTGAGCTACGGCCTGGGGGCGGTCTGTATCGTCATGATTGGCCTGAGCGAGAACGGCCTGTGGCTGATGGCGCTGGCGATTTTCGGCACCGGGATTGGCATCAGCGGCTCGCAGGTAGGGCTGAATGCGCTAACCGCTACGCTGTATCCCACCCAAAGCCGCGCGACCGGGGTGAGCTGGTCAAATGCGGTCGGCCGCTGCGGCGCCATCGTCGGCTCGCTCTCCGGCGGCGTGATGATGGCGATGAATTTCTCTTTTGACACCCTGTTTTTTGTTATCGCAGTACCGGCCGTCGTTAGCGCCGTGATGCTTGTCCTGCTGACGCTTGCCGTCCGCAACCCAACATCTGTACCTGCCGCGTTGCCTTCTGCTGGCATCGTGAATAAATAAGGAGAACGCTCATGACTCAATCTTCAATGGAAATCAATAAAGACCGTCAGCAGTACTATCAGCATATTTCCGGCCAAAACCTGACGCCGCTTTGGGAATCGCTGCACCATCTGGTGCCGAAAACGCCGAATCCTACCTGTGCACCGGCCTACTGGAACTATCAGGAGATTCGTCCGCTGCTGCTGAAAAGCGGCGAGCTGATTGGCGCGAAAGAGGCGATACGCCGCGTGCTGGTGCTGGAGAACCCGGCGCTGCGCGGACAGTCATCGATTACCTCCTCGCTGTACGCCGGTTTACAGCTGATCATGCCCGGCGAAGTGGCGCCGAGCCACCGTCATAACCAGTCGGCGCTGCGCTTTGTGGTTGAAGGTGAAGGGGCATTTACCGCCGTCGATGGCGAACGCACCGCCATGCGCGCCGGCGACTTTATTCTGACGCCGCAGTGGCGCTGGCACGATCACGGCAATCCCGGCAATGAGCCGGTGGTCTGGCTCGACGGCCTCGACCTGCCGCTGGTGAACTATCTGGGCTGCGGCTTCGCTGAGGATTACCCGGAAGATCAGCAGCCGGTGACCCGCAAAGAGGGAGACTACCTGCCGCGCTACGCCGCCAATATGCTGCCGCTGCGCCATCAGGTCGGTAACTCTTCGCCCATCTTTAACTATCGCTACGACCGCAGCCGCGAAGCGCTGCACGACCTGACGCGTATGGGCGATGCCGACGAGTGGGACGGCTATAAAATGCGCTACGTCAACCCGGTTACCGGCGGCTATCCGATGCCGTCGATGGGCGCCTTCCTGCAGCTGTTACCGAAAGGGTTTACCTCACGCGCGGCGAAAACCACCGACAGCACTATCTATCACGTGGTGGAAGGCAGCGGCCAGGTCACCATTGGCGAACAGACCTTCGCCTTCCAGGCAAAAGATATCTTCGTGGTGCCGACCTGGCACGCCGTCTCTTTTAACTCTGCCGAAGATACCGTGTTATTCAGCTTTTCGGACCGTCCCGTGCAGGAAGCGCTCGGCCTGTTCCGCGAAGCGCGTTATTAAAAATGAAGAATAAGGAATCCATCATGACTCAATACGTTTTTGCACCCCAGGCCCCGATTAGCGTTCCGGTTGTCGGCAGCGATGAGCAGTTCCCGGTGCGCCGCGTTTACTGCGTGGGCCGCAACTACGCCGCTCACGCGCGTGAAATGGGCTTTGACCCGGATCGCGAACCGCCGTTTTTCTTCTGTAAGCCAGCCGATGCGGTGGTGCCCGTCGCTGCGGGAGAGACGCTGGAGTTACCGTATCCGACGCAAACCGACAACTATCACTACGAAATTGAACTGGTGGTGGCGATTGGCAAGCGGGGAAGCGATATCCCGCTGGAGCAGGCCCATGAGTATATCTGGGGCTATGCCACGGGGCTGGATATGACCCGCCGCGATCGCCAGATGGAGATGCGCCAGATGGGCCGTCCGTGGGAGATTGGTAAAGCTTTTGACCTTTCCGCGCCGATTGCGCCGCTGCATAAAGCGGATACGGCGGACGTGAACCAGGCCGGAATTTGGCTGCAGGTAAACGGGGAAGATCATCAGCGCAGCGATATTCGTCACCTGATCTGGTCGGTCAATGAAACCATCAGCTATCTTTCCGGCTTCTTTGAGCTGCAGCCCGGCGATCTGATTTTCACCGGCACGCCGGAAGGCGTCGGCGCGGTGGTGAAAGGCGATGTCATCACCGGCAACGTAGATGGACTGACGCCAATCGCCGTGCGCGTGGTGTGAGGTGAATGATGAAGCTGTACAGTTTTTTCAATAGCTCAGCCTCCTACCGCGTGCGCATCGCGCTGGCGCTGAAAGGCATCGACTACCAGAGCGTGGGCGTCAATATCCGCATCGGTCAGCAGAACGCGCTGGAGTACCGGCGGCTGAATCCGGTTGGCCTGGTGCCAACGTTGATTACTGATGATGGTGAATCTCTCGGCCAGTCGCTGGCGATTGCCGACTGGCTGGATCGGCACTATCCGCAGCCGCTGCTGCTGCCCCAGGAGGACAGCGCGCGGATGCGGGTCCTGGAGATTGTTTACGCCATCGCCTGCGATATTCACCCAATAAACAACATGCGCGTTTTACGCTACCTCAGCGACGAACTGAAGGTGAGCGAAGAGGAGAAAAAGCGCTGGTATGCGCACTGGATCCAGCAGGGATTCAGCGCCGTCGAGCAGCTATTGCGCCACGCGAAATCCGGCGATTTTTGCGTGGGCGATGCGCCCACGCTGGCAGACTGCTGTCTGGTTCCGCAGTGGGCCAACGCGCTGAGAATGGGCTGCGATCTCAGCCACTATCCGCGCTGCCAGGCGGTCTATGACGTCTGCACCCGGCTACCGGCGTTTATCGCCGCCGCGCCGGAAAACCAACAAGATAAGATCCCGGCTTAGGAGGCAACATGGCAAAAGTGATGCGAGCAATTATTGTCGGCGGTGGTATTGGCGGAGCGGCCACGGCGCTCTCTCTGGCGCGCCAGGGCATCAAGGTGATGCTGCTGGAAAAGGCGCATGAAATCGGCGAAATCGGCGCGGGGATCCAGCTTGGCCCTAACGCGTTCTCGGCGCTGGACAGCCTCGGCGTCGGCGCAGTCGCCCGGCAGCGGGCGGTATTTACCGACCATATCACCATGATGGATGCGGTAAGCGGCGAAGAGGTGGTGCATATTGAGACCGGACAGGCGTTCCGCGACCATTTTGGCGGGCCGTATGCGGTGATCCACCGGGTAGACATCCACGCCACCGTCTGGGAGGCGGCGCAGAGTCATCCGGGCGTGGAGTACCGCACCTCGACCCAGGTGGTGGATATCCGCCAGACCGCCGACGACGTGACGGTTTTCGATGACAAAGGCAACAGCTGGACGGCGGATATCCTGATCGGCTGCGACGGCGTGAAGTCGGTGGTGCGCCAGAGCCTGCTGGGCGATACGCCGCGGGTGACCGGCCATGTAGTCTATCGCGCGGTGGTCGACGCCGCCGATATGCCGGACGATTTGCGCATTAACGCGCCGGTGCTGTGGGCCGGTCCGCACTGCCACCTGGTGCATTATCCGCTGCGCGGCGGCAAGCAGTACAATCTGGTGGTGACCTTCCACAGCCGGGAGACAGAAGAGTGGGGCGTGCGCGACGGCAGTAAAGAAGAGGTGCTCTCCTACTTTAAAGGCATTCACCCGCGTCCCCGGCAGATGCTGGATAAGCCGACCTCCTGGCGGCGCTGGTCCACCGCCGACCGCGAGCCGGTAGAGAAATGGGGCAACGACCGCATCACGCTGGTTGGCGATGCCGCTCACCCGGTGGCGCAGTATATGGCCCAGGGGGCCTGTATGGCGCTGGAAGACGCGGTGACGCTGGGTAAAGCCCTGGCGCAGTGCGACGGCGACGCCGCCCGCGCTTTCGCGCTGTATGAGTCGGTACGTATTCCGCGTACCGCGCGGATCGTCTGGTCGACGCGTGAAATGGGGCGGGTCTATCACGCCGCCGGCGTTGAACGCCAGGTACGCAACCTGCTGTGGAAAGGCAAGACCCAGAGCGAGTTTTATCGCGGCATCGAGTGGCTGTACGGCTGGAAAGAGGATAACTGCCTGGAACCACGTTAAGCGGCTGTGCATTTCCCGGGGCGCAGACAGAGGTGACCTTGTAGCCCGGCTAAGCGCAGCGCAAGCCGGGAAGCAGCAGCGCCGCCGCCGGGAAAACCGATCTCGGCCCCTTTCAACCCGCATCCAGAGGCGCTAACATAGCGCCTCTTTTTTCCGGGCAATGAAAAAACAATATGCGTGTATTACTGGCGCCGATGGAAGGCGTGCTCGATTCGCTGGTGCGCGAGCTGCTGACCGAAGTGAATGATTACGATCTCTGCATCACCGAATTCTTGCGCGTGGTGGATCAGCTCCTGCCGGTAAAATCGTTCTACAGACTGTGTCCGGAACTGCATAACAACAGCCTGACGCCGTCCGGCACCCGCGTGCGCGTACAGCTGCTCGGGCAGTATCCGCAGTGGCTGGCGGAAAACGCCGCTCGCGCGGTCGAGCTCGGTTCCTGGGGCGTTGACCTTAACTGCGGCTGCCCGTCAAAGCTGGTGAACGGCAGCGGCGGCGGGGCGACGCTGCTCAAAGATCCCGAGCTTATCTATCGCGGCGCCAAAGCGATGCGCGAGGCGGTTCCCGGCCATCTGCCGGTCACGGTAAAAGTTCGGCTTGGCTGGGACAGCGGCGAGCGGCGGTTTGAAATTGCCGATGCGGTCCAGCAGGCGGGCGCCAGCGAGCTGGTGGTTCACGGCCGCACCAAAGAGGATGGCTATAAAGCGGAGCGCATTGACTGGCAGGCTATTGGCGAAATCCGTCAGCGCCTGACTATCCCGGTGGTGGCCAACGGTGAAATCTGGGACTGGCAAAGCGCCCAGGATTGCCTGGCCGCGACAGGCTGCGATGCGGTGATGATTGGCCGCGGCGCGCTGAACGTTCCAAACCTGAGCCGGGTGATAAAATATAACGAACCGCGTATGCCCTGGCCGCAGGTGGTCGAACTGCTGCAAAAATACACCCGTCTGGAAAAGCAGGGCGACACCGGCCTTTATCACGTCGCGCGGATAAAACAGTGGCTGAGCTATTTGCGTAAAGAGTACCTCGAAGCGGCTGACCTGTTCAGCGCGGTACGCACCCTACAGGATTCAACCAGCATAGCGCGCACGATTAACGACTGGCGTAGCTAAACTATCTGACCGGCATCACATTTTTTAGCTTGTCCCATTGAGATTACCCGGCGGACAGTGAAATACTCACTACCGATTGTTACTGCTCCGGCAGGCAAAACCTGATTTCCTGGCATCCGTCGGGGTCAGGTTTTTTTGTTTTTGGGGTTCATATGCAAATCGCCAAAGTACTTAATAATAATGTAGTGGTGGTTGTTGATGAGCAGCAGCGCGAACAGGTGGTCATGGGCCGAGGACTTGCCTTTCAGAAACGCGTTGGTGACTCTCTTGATGAAAGTAAAATTGAAAAGGTCTTCGCGCTGCAGAGCGATGAACTGGTTGGCCGTTTAGGTGAATTACTCAGTCAGATACCATTAGAAGTGATGACGACCTGCGATCGGATCATCGATCTGGCGCGCGGTCGTCTCGGTAAGTTACAGGATAGTTTGTACATTACCCTGACCGACCACTGCCACTTTGCGATTGAGCGGCAGAAGAAGGGCATCGCCATTCGTAATGTGCTGCTGTGGGAAATAAAGCGGCTGTATCCGAAGGAATTTGAGTTAGGGCAGGAGGCGCGGGCGATCGTCAGCAAACGGCTCGGGGTTGAACTGGCCGAAGATGAAGCGGGTTTTATCGCCCTGCATCTGGTCACGGCGCAGCTCAACAGCGAAATGCCGGAAGTGATGCACGTCACCCGGGTCATGCAGGAGATCCTGCAGCTGGTGAAGTATCAGCTGACGCTGAACTACGACGAAGAGTCGCTGAGCTACCAGCGCTTTGTCACCCATCTCAAGTTTTTCGCCCAGCGCATGCTGACGCGAACGGTGGTCGAAGATGATGATGTGACGCTGCACAGCGCGGTAAAGGATAACTACCCTAAAGCGTGGAAGTGTGCGGAAACCGTCGCCCGGCACCTGCAAAAGAGCTACCAGCGGCCGCTGACGACGGAAGAAATTATGTTTCTCGCCATTCATATTGAGCGGGTGAGAAAAGAGGGACGCTAAGCGCCGATCGGGCCTGGCGCATAGCTCCCGCGCTACAACTGGATTGTTACTGCATTACGCAGGCAAAACCTGAGCGCAACGCCTACACGGCGTTGTTCTCGGGTTTTTTTTATTTTTAATACTCAGTTAACGATGCCTGCGGGCAGCGGAAGTAAGGAAAAACAGCATGGAATATAAAGCACTCGCGCAGGATATTCTCAGCCGGGTTGGTGGCAAAGAGAATATTGTGAGTCTGGTTCACTGCGCAACGCGGCTGCGTTTTAAGCTCAAAGATAGCAAGAAGGCGGATGCCGAAGGACTGAAGGCGAATCCTGGCGTCATCATGGTGGTGGAAAGCGGCGGCCAGTTTCAGGTGGTCATCGGTAACCACGTGCACGATGTCTGGCTGGCGGTGCGCAGCGAAGCCGGGCTGACGGATGACAGCGAGCCGGTGGCGGTGAAAGGCGAAAAAGTGTCGATTATCGGCCAGCTTATCGACGTGGTTTCCGGTATCTTCACCCCGTTTATCGGCGTCCTGGCGGCCTCGGGGATCCTCAAAGGGCTGCTGGCGCTAGCGGTGGTTTGCGGCTGGTTAACGACGCAGCAGGCAACCTACAAAATCTGGTTTGCCGCCAGCGATGCGCTGTTCTTCTTTTTCCCGCTGTTTCTCGGCTATACCGCCGGTAAGAAATTTGGCGGCAACGCCTTTATTACCATGGTGATCGGCGGCGCGTTAACCCACCCGCTGATGATTCAATCTTTTGAAGCCAGTATGGTGCCTGACGCCGCGACGGAGTATTTCCTTGGGATTCCGGTGACCTTTATCAATTACAGTTCATCGGTCATCCCGATTATCCTCGCCTCATGGGTGAGCTGCTGGATTGAGCGGCGCAGCAACGCGATACTGCCCTCGTCGATGAAGAACTTCTTTACCCCGGCGATTTGCCTGGCCGTGGTCGTCCCGCTCACGTTTCTGATTATCGGCCCGGTTGCGACCTGGCTGAGCCAGCAGCTGGCCAACGGCTATCAGCTTATCTATCAGGTTGCGCCCTGGCTTGCCGGCGCGGCGATGGGGGCGCTGTGGCAGGTGTGCGTCATCTTTGGGCTGCACTGGGGCCTGATACCGTTAATGATTAACAACCTTGCCGTGCTTGGCCATGATTCGATGATGCCGATGCTGCTGCCGGCGGTGATGGGGCAGGTTGGCGCCGCGCTGGGGATTTTCCTGCGCACCCGCGATGCGCGGCAAAAAGTGCTGGCGGGCTCGGCGGTATCCGCGGGGATCTTCGGCGTGACCGAGCCGGCGATTTATGGGCTGAATCTGCCGCTCCGCCGTCCGTTTATCTTCGGCTGCGTCGCTGGCGCCATCGGCGGCGCGATTGTCGGCTTTAGCGACAGCCACGTCTATTCTTTCGGTTTCGGTAATATTTTCACCCTGGCGCAGATGATCCCGCCGCAGGGCATTGACGCCACGGTGTGGGGCGGCGCGCTGGGGACGGTTGCCGCTTTAATTATCGCCTGCGCGCTCACGTTAGTCGCCGGGCTGCCGCGCAGCACCGCTGAACAGGCGGCCGTTGTGGTGGCTCCGGCCTCGGAAAACGACATCCTGGCGCCGATGACCGGCAGCGTACTGGCGTTGGATCAGGTTCCCGATAGCACCTTCGCCAGCGGTTTACTTGGCCAGGGCGTGGCGATTATCCCCTCAGTGGGCAAAGTTATTGCGCCGTTCTCGGGCGAGGTCGCCTCGATTTTTCAGACGAAACATGCCATCGGTCTGCTGAGCGATAGCGGAATCGAGCTGCTCATCCACGTGGGCATCGACACCGTCAAGCTCGATGGCGCACCGTTCACCGCCCACGTTAAAGAGGGCGACAAAATCAAAGCGGGCGATCTGCTGCTGGAGTTTGACCGTCAGGCGATTCTGAACGCCGGTTACGATCTGGCGACGCCCATTATTATCAGCAACAGCGACGATTTTCGTGCTCTCGACATCGTATCCGCCAGCGCGGTGGATGCCGGTCAGCCGCTGTTGTCCGTAAGCCGTTAATCACAGGAGAGAGATGAATGAAGACATTCCCACAGGCGTTTTTATGGGGCGGCGCGACCGCGGCAAACCAGGTTGAAGGCGCTTATCTGGAAGACGGGAAGGGATTAACCACTTCTGACGTCCAGCCGCGCGGCGTATTTGGCGACGTCGTAGAACGCGTGCCTGGCGATAGCGGTATAAAAGATGTTGCTATCGATTTTTACCATCGTTATCCGGAGGATATCAGCCTCTTTGCCGAGATGGGCTTTAACTGCCTGCGCGTATCCATTGCCTGGGCGCGTATTTTCCCTGAGGGCGATGAGGCGCAGCCAAACGAAGCCGGGCTGGCCTTTTACGATAAGCTGTTTGATGAAATGGCGAAGCACAATATTACTCCGCTGGTGACCCTGTCCCACTATGAGATGCCGTGGGCGCTGGTGAAAAACTACGGCGGCTGGGGCAATCGCAAAGTCATTGGCTTCTTCGAACGCTACGCCCGTACGGTGTTTGCGCGCTACCAGGCGAAGGTCAAACTGTGGCTGACCTTTAATGAAATCAATATGTCCCTGCACGCGCCGATGACCGGCGTCGGTCTGCCGGCCGACAGCAGCAAAGCTGAAGTCTACCAGGCCATTCATCATCAGCTGGTGGCGAGCGCGCTGGCGGCTAAGGCCTGCCATGACATCGTGCCTGAGGGCAAAATCGGCAACATGCTGCTCGGCGGCCTGATGTATCCGCTGAGCTGCAAACCGGACGATATTTTTGAAACCCTGCAGCAGAACCGCAGCTGGCAGTTCTTTGGCGATGTCCAGTGCCGCGGCGCTTACCCGGGCTATATGCTGCGCTATTTCCGCGACAACGGCATTAGCCTTGAGATCGCCGATGCCGATCGCGAAGCCCTGAAAGAGACCGTCGATTTTATCTCCTTCAGCTACTACATGACCGGCTGCGTGACCGCCGACGAAGAGCTGAACAAAAAATCGCGCGGCAATATTCTCAGCATGGTGCCGAACCCGCACCTGGCAAGCTCGGAGTGGGGCTGGCAGATTGACCCCCTTGGCCTGCGCACGCTGCTGAACGTGCTGTGGGATCGCTATCAGAAGCCGCTGTTTATCGTGGAAAACGGCCTGGGCGCAAAGGATAAGGTGGAAGCCGACGGCAGCATCAACGACGATTACCGGATCAGCTACCTTAACGACCATCTGGTGCAGGCTCGTGAGGCAATAGAGGACGGCGTTGAGCTGATGGGCTACACCAGCTGGGGGCCTATCGACCTGGTGAGCGCGTCGAAGGCGGAGATGTCCAAACGCTATGGCTTTATCTACGTCGATCGCGACGATGAAGGCAACGGCACCCTGGCGCGCAGCCGCAAGAAGAGCTTCTGGTGGTATAAAGAGGTAATCGCCACCAACGGCGGCAGCTTAAAAGAGTAATGCCCTGAGCACGAAGCTAACATCAGCCTTATGGCCCGGATAACTTCCGGGCCTTTTTGCCTATTACGCCGGCTTGCGCGCGCGCAGGAGAAAAATCATCGGCCGCTCTTTTTCTTCATCCAGCGCCGGCTGAGCGGCAATCTGCTCCGCCGTCGGTCCCCACTCATCCAGATGATCGATGATAAAACCGGCGGCGATCAGCTGGTTTATCCAGCTGGAAAGCTTGCGGTGCTGCTTTTTCACCCCGTCGGCAAACCAGTTGCTGATGCGCTCGCCCTCCTGCTGGTAGTGGCTCACCGGCCAACTTTTCTGCCCGTTCTCATCCACCTGCCAGCCCTGACGCGGCGGGGCGGTATAGATGGGATGCTCGGCGGAGAACAGCAGCGTACCGCCGGGCGTTAGCGCCCGGTAAACGGTGGCGAACAGCGGCGCCACGTCGGGCAGATAGTGCAGCGCCAGCGAGCTATAGACCAGCTCGCAGCTATCGGCGGGCAGGGTAAGCGTCTGAAGATCTTCGCAGCGATAGCGGATACCTTCGCCCTCCGTCATTTCGCGGGCGCGCTCCAGCATTCGACTGGAGAGATCCAGCCCGTCCACCTGCGCGGCGCCCCGATCGCGGGCCCAGCGGCAAAACCAGCCGTAGCCGCAGCCAAGATCGACGACCCGTAAACCGGATAATGGCGGAAGCATTTGCTGAAGGGTCGGCCACTCGGGCGCGCCTTCCAGCCCTTTGACTGAACGGTCGAGGGTGGCGTATCCGGCAAAAAAAGCGGGATCGTCATAGATGTTCTGACTCATTGTCACTCCATGAGAAGTTTATTTTTAGTCTGCTAATAGTTACGGCACACGCTTTACTAAACGGCTAGGATGCAAGTAGCTTAATATACCCGACCTTATTTAATCATCTGACCGATTTCATGAACCTGACTTTGAGCATACGCGCGTTGGCTGGCCTGCCACTGGTTATCGCGCTGGCGGGCTGCGCGCCATCGCACGATACTGGCAAGCCGCTCCAGCAGCAAACCCCGGCATCCCACGTCGCAACGGAACTGCCCGCCGCCGTGAAAAACGGCTGGCCGCAGAGCAACTGGTGGCAGGATTACCATGACCCTCAGCTCAATAGCCTGATTCAGCGTGCCTTAGCCAATGCGCCGGACATGCAGATTGCCGAACAGCGCATCAGGCTGGCGGAAGCGCAGGCGCGGATGTCGCAATCCAGCCTGGGGCCGAACCTGGATTTTTCCGCCGATATTGAACGGCAGAAAATGTCCTCCGAGGGGCTGATGGGGCCGTTTGCCACCGATACCGACGGCAATACCGGGCCGTGGTACACCAACGGCACCTTCGGACTGACCGCCGGATGGGATCTGGATCTGTGGGGTAAAAACCGCGCGCTACTCAAAGCGCGCATCGGTGAAGTCAAAGCCCAGGTCGCCGAAGAAGCCCAGACCCGCGAACTGCTGGCCGGCAGCGTCGCCCGCCTTTACTGGCAGTGGCAGACCGAAGCGGCCATTAAAAACGTGCTGACGCAGGTGAAGCGCGAACAGAATAATGTCGTTACCGTGGATACTGCGCTGTATCAACGCGGGATCACCAACTCGGCCGAAGGGGCCGAGAACGATATTAACGTCAGTAAAACCGATCAGCAGCTCGCCGACGTGGCGGGCAATATGAAGGAGATTGAAGCGCGGCTGATGGCGCTGACCAACAGCCAGAGCCAGGCGCTGAATCTTCATCCGGCGGATTTACCCGCCGTCAGCGCGCAAATGCCCAACCAGCTGGGATATGAGCTGCTGGCGCGACGCCCGGACCTGCAGGTCGCGCACTGGTATATCGAGGCTTCATTAAGCGAAGTTGATGCCGCGAAAGCCGCGTTTTATCCGGATATCAACCTGATGGCCTTCCTGCAGCAGGATGCCCTGCATCTCAGCGATCTGTTCCGCCACTCTGCCCAGCAGATGGGCGTCACCGCCGGGCTGACCCTGCCGATCTTTGATAGCGGCCGCCTGAACGCGAATCTGGATATCGCCAGCGCGCAAAATGCCCTGTCGATAGCGAAGTACAACAAAGCGGTGGTCGATGCGGTTAATCAGGTGGCGAAAACCGCCAGCCAGATGGAAACGCTGATGGCGAAAAATCAGCAGCAGCAGCAGGTTGAAAAAGATGCTCAGCGGATGGTCGCGCTGGCGCAGGCGCGGATGAACGCCGGGATTATTTCCGGCTCGCGCGTCAGCCTGGCGAAGCTGCCGGCGCTGCAGGAGCGCGTCACCGCGCTGCGCCTGCACGGCCAGTGGCTTGATGCCAGCATCCAGCTGACCTCCGCGCTGGGCGGCGGGTATCATCAGGCGGCGAAGTAGTTCTGTTTCCCCGGCTCGCGCTGCGCTTGGCCGGGCTACAGGCCCATGCGATCTGTGGGGTTGTCGCCCGGATAAGGCGTTTACGCCGCCATCCGGGAACTCTCGTCACTCTTTCTTCTTTGCCTCGCGGCGCTTTAGCCACCAGTGCGCCGCAACCACCAGCACCACCGCCAGAATCAGCCAGATCCAGTGCTTCAGATGCGCATCCAGATGATGCAGCCACGGGCCAATCGCTTCCCCGCCGAGATAGCCGAGCGTGGTAAAAATTAACGCCCAGATAATCGCGCCGACAATATTCAGCGGCAGAAACACCTTCGGCGGCAGGCGGCTGGCGCCAATCAGCAGCGGGCCGATAACCCGAAAGCCGTACATAAAGCGGGTGCCGATGACAAACAGGTAGGGGCGACGCTGGATCATCCGCTGGGCCTTTTGGATCCGCTTTTTCTGGCGTGCGAATCGCCGCAGAATCCGTCCGCCAAAGCGCCTGCCGAGTAAATAAAGCAGCTGATCGCCAATCATCCCCCCGAGGGCGACCGAGATAACCACCAGCCAGAACTTCAATAATCCCTGATGTGCCGCCACGCCGCCGAGCAGCGTGATGGTTTCGCCTTCCGCCACGCTGCCAATGACCAGCGCCGCGTAGCCGTACTGGGAAATCAGGTTATTGATATCCATATAAAGATTAACTCCATAAAACGTCAGTCCCTTAATCATACACCCTGATGATAAAAATGCGGGGGAAGCGCATTTTTCTCGCTGTACACAAAATAATCTACAAGGTGAATTATACTTGGATCAGTGCTGTACCACGCCGTGACAAGGGGGACGCTATGAACCATGTCTGGGGACTCTTCTCTCATCCTAATCAAGAGATGAGCGTTATTAAAAGCGAAAACGAAACCGTTTCGCATCACTATACGCACCATGTGCTGGTCATGGCGGCGGTTCCGGTTATCTGCGCCTTTATTGGCACCACGCAGCTGGGCTGGAACTTCGGCGACGGCACGGTGGTAAAACTGTCGCTGATGACCGGGCTGGCCCTGGCGGTGCTGTTTTACGCCGTGATGCTCGCCGGGGTTGCGGTGATGGGGCGGGTTATCTGGTGGATGGCGCGAAGCTATCCGCAGCGGCCTTCCCTTAAGCGCTGTATGGTTTTCGCCGGCTATGTCGCCACGCCGCTTTTCCTCAGCGGGCTCGTGGCGCTCTATCCGCTGGTGTGGCTGTGCGCGCTGGTCGGGACCGTCGCGCTGCTTTACACCGGCTATCTCCTGTATCTCGGTATTCCCACGTTCCTGGGGATCAACAAAGAAGAGGGGTTGAGCTTCGCCAGCTCGACTCTGGCGATAGGGGTGCTGGTGCTGGAAGTGCTGTTGGCGATTACCGTTATTCTCTGGGGATACGGATATCGGCTCTTCTGATTTAACTCATTGCCGGCATAAATAGATTTTTATGTCGGCAATGCAGCATTTGTTCACGATTCTTATTAGCCAGCTCGCGTTCTGACAAGGTATGATGATTTTTGCCAGCGGCGTCATCACCCCAGCGCCGCGGCGTACGTTCATAACGTGCAAAAATACTTTTCAGAATGTTCACGATGACCAAATTTCGAGTTTCTTTGCTCAGCCTGACGTTGCTGCTGGCTGTGCCTTTTGCGCCCCAGGCGTTGGCTAAAACCTCCACGGCGGTGACCGCCTCCCAGCCGGATATCGCTTCCGGCAGTGCGATGATCGTCGACCTTGCCAGCAAAAAAATCATCTATGCCAGCCAGCCGGACCTGGTTCGCCCGATGGCGTCGATCACCAAGGTGATGACCGCGATGGTGGTGCTTGATGCCCATCTGCCGCTGGATGAGATGCTGACCGTTGATATCAGCCAGACGCCTGAAATGAAAGGGATCTATTCACGGGTGCGCCTGAACAGCCAAATCAGCCGCCGCAATATGCTGCTGCTGGCGCTGATGTCGTCGGAAAACCGCGCCGCCGCCAGCCTGGCGCACCATTATCCGGGCGGCTATGACGCCTTTATCCGCGCGATGAACGCCAAGGCGCAGGCGCTGGGGATGACCCGCACCCGCTACGTTGAGCCCACCGGTCTGTCGATTCATAACGTCTCTACCGCCCGCGATCTGACTAAGCTGCTGATCGCCAGCGAGCAGTATCCGCTGATTGGCCAGCTGAGCACCACCAAAGAAGATATGGCGACATTCGCCCATCCGGCGTATACGCTGCCGTTCCGCAATACCAACCATCTGGTCTACCGCGATAACTGGAATATTCAGCTGACCAAAACCGGCTTTACTAACGCGGCGGGCCACTGCCTGATTATGCGTACGGTGATTAATCAGCGCCCGGTGGCGCTGGTGGTGATGGATGCGTTTGGCAAATATACCCACTTCGCCGACGCCAGCCGCCTGAGAACGTGGATTGAAACGGGAAAAGTGATGCCGGTTCCGGCTTCCGCGCTCAGCTATAAAAAGCAGCGTGAAGCGCAGATGGCCGATGCGATGCTGAAAGGCGGCGCGCAGACCGCGCAGAACGATTAACCCCCATTTCCCCGGATTACGGCGTAAACGCCTTATCCGGGCTACCGAACCGCGCTGTACCGTAGCCCGGCTAAGCGCAGCGCGAGCCGGGGGGTTACTCCGGCAGCGTCCAGTCGCCATCGCCGAGCGGGCGCTGCATAATCAAGGTATCCCGCCAGTCGCCCATCTTATAGCCGACGCTGCGCAGCTGACCCGCCACGCTAAAACCGAACTTTCTATGAATCGCAATCGACCCGGCGTTACTGTGGCCGTCGCCGATAATCGCCAGCATTTGTCGCCACGGTCCCTGTTCGCATTTCTCAATTAACCGGGAGAGCAGGGCGCTGCCGATACCGCGTCCGCCCATTCCCGCCTCAACGTAAATCGACTCTTCCAGGGTGTAGCGGTAGGCCGGACGCGGGCGGTAAAAGGTGGCGTAGCAGTAGCCGACGATGGTGCCGCGCCACAGGGCAACCAGCCACGGCAGCCCGCTATCGCGCACGGTTTTGATTCGCTTGCGCATCTCATCCACGGTTGGCGGGATCTCTTCAAAAGAGGCGCGTCCATTGAGCACGTGCCAGACGTACAGCGCGGCGATAGCGTGGGCGTCATCGGGCAGCGCTTCGCGGATCTCTAAGTCAGCGTCGTGTAGCTTATCCACTGCGGACATGATGGATTAATTCCTTAAACGGGTTTGCCGGAGAGGAAATTTCTCCGGCGTGCAGCGTAATACAGAAGCCCCGCGGCTGAACAGTCCCCCGTGCGGATTATTGCGGTTCGGTCGCGCTCGTCGGTTTATCCTGCGCTTCGCCCCAGTATTTTTGCTTACTGGTTTTGCCAATCCCCGGGTTCATGCTGTTGGTGGGATCGTTTTCGCGATAGAAGCGTTTTAAGCTTTCCGGCGCTTCATACAGATGGCCGACGTTATGCTCGGCCGGATATTGGGCGCCCCGCTCCTTCAGCAGCACCAGCATTTTCTCTTTCAGTTCGTGGGCATCGACGCCTTTTTTCACGATGTAATCCTGATGGAAAACGTGGCACATAAAGTGGCCGTAATAGAGCTTATGCACCAGCTGGCTATCGATATCGGCGGGAAGATGCTCAAACCATTCGGTGTCGTTACGGCGCAGGGCGATGTCCAGCGCCAGAATATCTTCCACCTCATCGGCGTGAACCGCCTGGTAGCGGATCGCCGCACCCGCGGCGGCAAAGCGGTGCAGGAAGGCTTTGCTGCCTTCTTCTGCGGTGCAGACGAAGAAATCCCCTTCGGCATTCTGGAAATATTCCCCGAGCCAGGCCTGAGCCTCTTCGATGCCGTCGCCCGCCATTTTCAGCAGCAGGTGGTGTTCGTATTTATCGCGCCAGGTTTTCATTCGCTCCGGCAGGTGCGACGGGAAGACGTGACCCAGCTTTTGCATAAAGCGGTCGGTGAAGTGCGGCTTAAACAGCGACACTTTCTCCAGCATCGCGTCGGTGCGGCCCTTCATGGTAAAGAAGAACGGCATTTTATCGGTGCCGAGCTTGTCGATCATCAGGAAGGTGTCTTTCCCGTACTGCTCGGCGATGTCGTAAATATCGCGGTGCATGTACTCGCCCGCCACCGGCAGATGGTTGAACTCGGCGAGAATATGGCGGCGAATTTCGGTCAGCACGTCCGGGCGGTTGGTGCCGATGTAGAACACCTGCTGGCGTTTTTCCGCCGGGAAGGTATCGAGGCGCACGGCGAACACCGCCAGCTTGCCGGCGCAGCCCGAGGATTCAAACAGGCGGTCCGGGTCGGCGTTGTAGCGCGCCGGGGTATCGGCATTCACGTCGCGCACGCGGGTGACGTAATCATGATCGTGGGCGTGGCGACCGTCGTGGCGGACATCTTCATCTTTAACCCGTTCGTCGTCGAGGCGGCTGAGGATTTGCTCCGGCGTGGTGCCGAGGTCAATGCCGAGGTGGTTCACCAGCGTCAGCTTGCCGTTTTCATCAATTTGCGCGTACAGCGACATTTCGGTGTACGCCGGGCCGCGCTGTACCAGCGAGCCGCCGGAGTTGTTGCAGATCCCGCCGACCACCGATGCCCCGATACAGGATGAACCAATGACCGAGTGCGGTTCGCGACCCAGCGGCTTCAGCGCTTTTTCCAGCGAATAGAGCGTCGTGCCGGGATAAGCCAGCACCTGCGCGCCTTTATCCAGCAGATGCAGTTTATCCAGGCGCAGAGTGCTGATAATGACGATATCGCGGTCATAATCGTTACCGTTCGGCGTTGAGCCTTCGGTCAGGCCGGTGTTGGCCGCCTGCATCAGAATGATTTTATCGGCGTTGACGCAGGCGTTCAGCACGCGCCACAGCTCCAGCAGGGTACCGGGAAAGACCACCGCCAGCGCGTCGCCCTGGCCGGAGCGAAAGCCTTTACGGTAGCGCTGGGTTTTAGCCGGGTCGGTGAGCAGATGGGACGAGCCGACCAGACGGGCGAGTTCAGCCAGAAAAGCGTTGTTATAGGTTGTTGCAGATGACATGTTCCACTCCTTGTGGTGGTACAAAATTATCAAAAATAAGAATAGCGCTTTGTATGACAATTTGATGCATCAATGTTTCGAAAAATCAGAGAACAACGCGCGCTTTATTCAGGCGTCTCGTTTATGTTTATGGCAGACTTCGATTTTTGCTATCTTTTCGCCGATCTGGTCGACTGGAACAATGAGGGATAAAAATGAAATGGCTTTGTACTGTAGGCGTCGCTGTGAGCCTGGCGCTGCAACCGGCGCTGGCGGATGAATTGTTCGGCAATCATCCCCTAACGCCGCAGGCGCGGGATGCGTTTGTGACGGAACTGCTGACGAAAATGACGGTGGATGAAAAAATCGGTCAGCTGCGCTTAATTAGCGTCGGCCCGGATAACCCGAAAGAGGCCATCCGCGAGATGATCAAAGAAGGCCAGGTGGGGGCGATTTTTAACACCGTGACCCGCCATGATATCCGCATTATGCAGGATCAGGTGATGGAACTCAGCCGCCTGAAAATCCCGCTCTTTTTCGCCTATGACGTGCTCCACGGCCAGCGTACCGTCTTTCCGATTAGCCTTGGCCTGGCCTCCTCTTTTAACCTCGACGCGGTGAACACCGTCGGGCGGGTGTCGGCTTACGAAGCGGCCGATGATGGCCTGAACATGACCTGGGCGCCGATGGTCGACGTCTCCCGCGACCCGCGCTGGGGCCGCGCTTCGGAAGGGTTCGGGGAAGATACCTACCTGACCACCGAGATGGGCAGGGCGATGGTGGAGTCGATGCAGGGGAAAAGCCCGGCGGATCGCTACTCGGTGATGACCAGCGTCAAGCACTTTGCCGCCTACGGCGCGGTCGAAGGCGGCAAAGAGTACAACACCGTTGATATGAGCCCGCAGCGCCTGTTCAACGACTATATGCCGCCCTACAAAGCGGGGCTGGATGCGGGCAGCGGCGCGGTTATGGTGGCGCTCAACTCGCTCAACGGTACCCCGGCGACCTCCGACGCCTGGCTGCTTAAGGACGTGCTGCGCGACCAGTGGGGCTTTAAAGGCATCACCGTCTCCGACCATGGCGCTATCAAAGAGCTGATCAAACACGGCGTGGCGTCGGACCCGGAAGACGCGGTGCGCGTGGCGTTGAAGTCCGGCATCAATATGAGCATGAGCGACGAGTACTACAGCAAGTATCTGCCGGGACTGGTGAAGTCCGGTAAGGTGACGATGGCGGAGCTGGATGACGCGACCCGCCACGTGCTGAACGTGAAATATGATATGGGCCTGTTTAACGACCCGTATAGCCACCTGGGGCCGAAAGATTCCGATCCGCAGTATACCAACGCCGAAAGCCGCCTGCATCGCAAAGAAGCGCGCGAAGTGGCGCGTGAAAGCCTGGTGCTGCTGAAAAACCGCCTCGATACGCTGCCGTTGAAAAAATCGGGCACTATCGCGGTAATCGGCGCGCTGGCCGACAGCAAGCGCGACATGATGGGCAGCTGGTCGGCGGCGGGCGTGGCCGATCAGTCGGTCACCGTGCTGACCGGTTTGCAGAATGCGCTGGGCGACAAAGGCAAGATTATCTATGCCAAAGGCGCTAACGTCACTGACGATAAAGGCATCGTCGACTTCCTCAATCTGTACGAGAAAGCGGTGCAGGTTGACTCGCGCTCGCCGCAGGAGATGATTGACGAAGCCGTGGCGGCGGCGAAGCAGTCCGACGTGGTGGTTGCCGTGGTGGGCGAGGCGCAGGGCATGGCCCACGAAGCCTCCAGCCGCACCGACATCACCCTGCCGCCGAGCCAGCGCGCTCTGATTAGCGCGCTGAAAGCGACCGGTAAACCGCTGGTGCTGGTGCTGATGAACGGTCGTCCGCTGGCGCTGGTGAAAGAGGATCAGCAGGCTGATGCGATCCTCGAAACCTGGTTTGCCGGTACCGAAGGCGGCAACGCCATTGCCGATGTGCTGTTCGGCGACTACAACCCGTCTGGCAAGCTGCCCATGTCCTTCCCGCGCTCGGTGGGGCAGATCCCGACCTACTACAGCCATCTCAACACCGGTCGCCCGTACAATGCGGATAAGCCGAACAAGTACACCTCGCGCTACTTTGATGAAGCCAACGGCCCGCTCTATCCGTTTGGCTACGGCCTGAGCTACACCACCTTTAGCGTTTCCGACGTGAAAATGTCGGCGCCGACCCTGCAGCGCGACGGCAGCGTGACCGCCAGCGTGCAGGTAACCAATACCGGCAATCGCGAAGGGGCGACGGTGATTCAGCTTTATCTGCAGGACGTTACCGCCTCCATGAGCCGTCCGGTGAAAATGCTGCGCGGCTTTAAAAAGGTGACCCTCAAGCCGGGTGAGACGCAAACCGTCAGCTTCCCGATTGACGTTGAAGCGCTGAAGTTCTGGAACCAGCAGATGAAGTACGACGCCGAGCCGGGTAAATTCAACGTCTTTATCGGCGTCGACTCCGCCCGCGTGAAGCAGAGCGAGTTTGAACTGCTGTAATGGTGATTTGTCGCCCGGGTGAGGCTGCGGCCGCCACCCGGGAACAGGCATTCCTTACCCCAAAGGCCGATTTATCGGCCTTTTCTTTTTCCGCTCCGCCCCAAATGAACTACGCTTTTTGCTTAAGCTCCTGTTAATGGAGCGCAAATTAAAGAGGGACGCGAGGATGATTAAGGCAAGTATGTGGTCCGGCACGCTGGCGCTGGCGGCCCTGATAAGCCTGCCGCTGCAGGCGGCGGAGCCGGTTAAGGTCGGCTCAAAAATTGACACCGAAGGGGCGCTGCTCGGCAATATTATTTTGCAGGTTCTGGAAAGCCATGGGGTGAAAACCGTCAATAAAATCCAGCTCGGCACCACCCCGGTGGTGCGCGGGGCGATAACCGCCGGTGAGCTGGACATTTACCCGGAATATACCGGCAACGGCGCGTTCTTCTTCAAAGAGGAGAACGACCCGGCGTGGAAAAACGCGCAGCAGGGATATGAAAAAGTTAAAAAGCTGGATGCGGAAAAGAATAAGCTCATCTGGCTTACCCCGGCTCCGGCCAACAACACCTGGACTATCGCCGTCCGTCAGGATCTGGCGGAGAAAAACCACCTCGCCTCATTAAGCGACCTTGCCGGCTATCTGAAAAAGGGCGGTGACTTTAAGCTGGCCGCCTCGGCGGAATTTATTGAACGGCCGGACGCGCTGCCGGCGTTTGAAAAAGCCTACGACTTCACGCTCAAGCAAAATCAGCTGCTGTCGCTGGCGGGCGGCGATACGGCGGTCACCATCAAAGCGGCGGCGCAGCAAACCTCCGGCGTGAATGCGGCGATGGCCTACGGTACCGATGGCCCGGTCGCCGCGCTGGGTCTGCAAACCCTGAGCGACCCGAAGGGCGTGCAGCCGATTTATGCGCCCACGCCGGTCGTACGTGAAGCGGTGTTAAAAGCGTATCCGCAGATAGCCGACTGGCTACAGCCGGTCTTCGCCAGCCTGGATGAAAAAACGCTGCAAAAGCTGAACGCCAGTATTGCGGTTGAAGGCCTGGATGCGAAGAAAGTCGCCGCCGACTATCTGCAACAGAAAGGGCTGCTGAAGTAGGGCGCGCGTGACCACTCGTTGCTGTAACCGGGTTGCGCTGCTGCTGGCATTCCTCCTGCTGCTGGCGATGGCGCTGCCGTTTATCAACTATGCGCCTAACCGGCTGTTATCCGGCGAGGGGCGCTGGCTATGGCAGGTCTGGCCGTGGCTGGCGGGCGTACAGGGGGCGGCAGGGCTGCTGATAGCGCTGCTGAGCTGGCGTCCCGGGCGTCTCCCGCTGCTGGTTATCTTCCTGCTGGCGGATCTGCTGCTGCCTTTATTGCTATGGGGAGCCGGCAGTGCGGCGGTACAGCTGGCTCAGAGCGGTTCTCCGCTGGCCCGCACCTCGCCGGGAAGCGGCCTGTGGCTGGCGCTGGCCCTGTGCCTGCTTATCGCCAGCGATGCCGTTCGTCGCCTGACGACCCGAGCCCTGTGGCGCTGGCTGCTGAACGCGCAGGTCTGGCTGCTGCCCGCGCTTCTGCTGGGGCTCGGTGCGCTCGATGGCCTCTCTTTGCTGAAAGAGTATTTCAATCGCCGCGAGGTGTTTGACGATGCGCTGTCCCAGCATGTGACGCTGCTGTTGGGGACCCTGCTGCCGGGGCTGCTGATTGGCTTGCCCGTTGGCGTCTGGCTCTGGCGCTACCCCCGCTGGCAATCGCCGGTTTTTGCCGTTCTCAACGTGATTCAGACCGTTCCCTCCGTCGCGCTTTTTGGCCTGCTTATTGCGCCGCTGGCCGGGCTGGCGCGCCAGTTTCCGTCGCTGGCGCAGCTCGGCGTTTCCGGCACCGGCATCACGCCGGCGCTGATTGCGCTGGTGCTGTATGCGCTATTGCCGCTGGTGCGCGGGGTGACGATCGGCCTTCAGCAGGTGCCGCGCGAAGCGCTGGAGAGCGCGACGGCGATGGGGATGAGCGGCGGGCAGCGCTTTCGTCAGGTACAGCTACCGCTGGCGTTGCCGGTGTTGTTGCGCAGCCTGCGGGTGGTCAGCGTACAAACCGTGGGTATGGCGGTGGTGGCGGCCCTGATTGGCGCGGGCGGCTTCGGCGCGCTGGTTTTCCAGGGGCTGCTCAGCAGCGCGCTGGATCTGGTGCTGCTGGGGGTTATCCCGACCATCGCGCTGGCGGTGGTGGTGGATGCGTTATTCGCGCTGTGGGGCGCATTACTGAAAGGAGAGGCCCGTGATTGAGTTCGACGGCGTCAATAAAGCCTTTGCCGGAGAGCCTGCGGTGAAAAACCTCAATCTGCATCTGCGCGAGGGGGCATTTTCGGTGCTGATTGGCACCTCCGGCTCGGGGAAGTCGACCACGCTGAAGATGATTAATCGCCTGGTGGAGCACGACAGCGGGACGATCCGTTTCGCCGGGCAGGATATTCGCCAGCAGCCGGTGCTCGAACTGCGCCGCAGAATGGGCTACGCCATCCAGTCCATCGGCCTGTTCCCCCACTGGACGGTGGCGCAGAACATTGCCACCGTCCCGCAGCTGCAAAAGTGGTCGCGGCAGAAGACCCAGGCGCGGGTCGATGAGCTGATGGCCTTGCTGGGGCTGGAGCCGGGCCTGCGCGAACGCTACCCGCATCAGCTTTCCGGCGGCCAGCAGCAGCGCGTCGGCGTGGCGCGCGCGCTGGCCGCCAACCCGGAAGTGCTGCTGATGGATGAACCCTTCGGCGCGCTCGATCCGGTGACGCGCGAAGCCTTGCAGCAGGAGATGATCCGCATTCATCGTCTGCTGGGACGCACGATTGTGCTGGTGACTCACGATATCGATGAGGCGCTGCGGCTGGCGGACCATCTGGTGTTGATGGACGGCGGCGAAGTGGTACAGCAGGGCGAGCCGCTGCAGATGCTGCTGGAGCCAAAAAATGCGTTTGTGGAGACGTTCTTTGGCCGTAGCGAACTGGGCGTGCGCCTGCTGTCGCTACGCGGCGTGAGTGATTATCTGCGCCGCGATGAGCGCCTGGCGGGGGACGCGTTGAACGTGACGATGACCCTGCGCGAGGCGCTGTCGCAGTTCGTTGCTCATCGCCGCGAGGTGCTGCCGGTGGTCGATGAGCAGGGAGAGGCCTGCGGGACGCTGCATTTTGCCGACCTGCTGCGCGAGGAGGCCCGGCGTGAAGGTGCTGCGTGATCCGCTGCTGTGGCTCAGCGCCATGTTTATCGCGCTGCTGCTGGCATTGCCCTACAGCGCGCCGCTGTTCAGCGCGCTGTTTCCCGAACTGCCGCGTCCGGTTTATCAGCAGGAGAGTTTTGTTTCTCTTACCCTGGCGCACTTTTGGCTGGTGGCGCTCTCCAGCCTCGCGGCTACGGTGGTGGGCGTCGTCGCCGGGATTGCGGTCACCCGTCCGGCGGGGCATGAGTTTCGCCCGCTGGTGGAGACGATTGCCGCAATGGGGCAGACGTTTCCGCCGGTCGCGGTGCTGGCGATTGCGGTTCCGGTGCTGGGGTTTGGCTGGCAGCCCGCGCTTATTGCGCTGGTGCTGTACGGCATCTTACCAGTTTTACAGGGCACGCTGGCCGGGATTGGGGCGGTACCGTCCGGTGTTTTAGCTATCGCTCAGGGAATGGGGATGACCGGCTGGCAGAGGCTGATAAAAGTTGAGCTGCCGCTGGCGGCGCCGGTGATGCTGGCCGGAATTCGTACCTCGACCATCGTCAATATCGGTACGGCGACCATTGCTTCAACCGTCGGCGCGAATACGCTCGGCACGCCGATTGTTATCGGCCTCAGCGGATTTAATACCGCTTATGTGATTCAGGGGGCGCTGCTGGTGGCGCTGGCGGCGATTATCGTCGACCGGGGGTTTGAACGGCTGAACCGGCGAATCAGCCGACACCACCGCGAACAATAAATGAATAACCGGCCAGCATCACGCCGCCGATGCCGCTGATGGCCATAAATAAGAACAGGGTAATCACCGCAATTTTCGCTGGCTTCATAATAGGCTCCTGATGTTAACGCAGGGATTATACGGTGAAGCGCAGGTGTTAATAAAACATTAATTGCTTTTTAGCTACGACAACCCCCCCGGCTTGCGCTGCGCTTAGCCGGGCTACGGTTCATCACCGTCTGCGGACCGGTAGCCCGGGTAAGGCGTTTACGCCGCAACCCGGGGAATGTGCCGCGACGTAGCATTGCTGCTGCTTCTACCCGGCTTGCGCTGCGCTTAGCCGGGCTTCGGTTCATCACCGTCTGCGGGCCCGTAGCCCGGGTAAGGCGTTTACGCCGCAACCCGGGGAATATGCCGTGACGTAGCATTGCTGCGGATTCTACCCGGCTTGCGCTGCGCTTAGCCGGGCTACCGGGCCACAGATTGCCGGTAACCCGTAGCCCGGACAGGCGCGTCAGGCGCCGCCTCCGGGAGACGTGGCGGTGGCGTGATTCAGCCAGATAATCTGCCCCTGCTGTTCCCAGAGGCGCATTTGATTGACCTGGGTGCTACAGGGCGCTTCTCCACACCAGACCATCAGCGTACTCTCCGGGAAAAGCTCCGGTCGGAGCTGGTTCAGCGAATGGGCGAGAATGTCCACCCGCCAGCCCTGTTCGCTGGCTATCCAGCCCTCCAGCCATAGCCGAGTGATATCGTTCACATTCCAGCCGATAATCAGCGCATGGCTGCCGGGATATTTTGCCGTGGATGAAAGAGTGCGGGCGATATGATTAATCAGAATACCATCAAGGATGCCCCGCAGCGCCAGCAGCGTGGGCTGCGGGCTAAGCAGGCGCTGGCGTAAAGGATTAATCAGGTGCTTCACCAGAATTTGCGCTGACTCGCTGTGGTTGCGCTCCTTAAGCCACATACGCAGGCGATGATAGCTACCGTTTTGCAGATAACCGAGCAAAATTTCCTGCTGCTTGCGCCAGCCGTCGGCCACCTCCTGCTCATTATCCATCAGCAGCGTTTTCACTTTCCCCACCTGCACGCCGGAGTCAATCCAGCGTTTAATTTCGCGAATCCGGTCTATCTCATATTCGTTGAACAGGCGGTGGCCGCCGTCGGTACGCTGGGGTTTCAGTAATCCGTAGCGCCGCTGCCAGGCGCGTAACGTCACGGGATTGATATCGCAAAGCTGGGCCACTTCGCCGATTGTATAAAGCGCCATTTTCTCCTCCCGCTGTGTTCTCCTCCATTAACTGTAGAAGCTGTTTGCCGAAGCGGGAATTTTTGTCTGTTTTTTGTACAAATTTGGGCCGGCGAGACGCGAAGAAATGTGATCCTGAACATGAATTATCATTTTCATGTATTGCTTCAAAGAAAGTTATAAGCAAGCAGTGTATGTTACGCGCTTTCAAATGAAGTGTGGTCTGCGGGTATGTACGAGTTTGATCTGGTGTTGCTGCTGCTTCAGCAGATGTGCGTGTTTTTGGTCATTGCGTGGCTGATGAGCAAAACGCGGCTGTTCATCCCGTTAATGCAGGTCACCGTCCGGCTGCCGCATAAGCTCCTGTGCTACGTAACCTTCTCCATTTTCTGCATCCTCGGTACCTACTTCGGGCTGCATATCGAAGACTCGATCGCCAATACGCGCGCCATCGGCGCGGTGATGGGGGGGCTGCTGGGCGGGCCGGTGGTTGGCGGCCTGGTGGGGCTGACCGGCGGGCTTCACCGCTACTCGCTGGGCGGCATGACCGCGCTGAGCTGTATGGTATCCACCATCGTAGAAGGGCTACTCGGCGGGCTGGTACACAGTATTCTGGTCAAACGCGGGCGGCCGGACAAAGTCTTCAGCCCGCTCACCGCCGGCGCGATCACCTTTTTCGCCGAGATGGTGCAGATGCTGATTATTCTGCTTATCGCTCGCCCGTTCGAAGATGCCCTGCATCTGGTACAAAGCATCGCCGCGCCCATGATGGTCACCAACACCGTCGGGGCGGCGCTATTTATGCGCATCCTGCTGGATAAGCGAGCGATGTTTGAAAAATACACCTCGGCCTTTTCGGCTACGGCGCTGAAGGTCGCCGCTTCGACGGAGGGGATCCTGCGCCAGGGGTTCAACGAAGAGAACAGCATGAAGGTCGCGCAGGTGCTGATCCAGGAGCTGGATATCGGCGCGGTGGCGATAACCGATCGCGACAAGCTGCTGGCGTTTACCGGGATCGGCGACGATCACCACCTCCCGGGCAAACCCATCTCTTCGCTCTATACCCAAAAGGCGATCGATACCGGCGAAGTCGTTTACGCCGACGGCAACGAGGTGCCTTACCGCTGCTCGATTCATCCGAACTGCAAGCTGGGCTCGACGCTGGTTATCCCGCTGCGCGGCGAAAATCAGCGGGTCATCGGTACCATTAAACTCTATGAAGCGAAAAACCGCCTGTTTAGCT
Organism: Klebsiella sp. RCJ4; assembly: GCF_009025755.1. Taxonomy (NCBI): domain Bacteria; kingdom Pseudomonadati; phylum Pseudomonadota; class Gammaproteobacteria; order Enterobacterales; family Enterobacteriaceae; genus Klebsiella; species Klebsiella sp. RCJ4. The sequence continues at coordinate 206,250 of NZ_WCIN01000004.1, read as the reverse complement.
CCATCAACCGCACGCTGGGGGAGGGGATTGCGCAGCTGCTGTCGGCGCAGATCCTGGCCGGACAGTATGAGCGGCAAAAGGCGCTGCTGACGCAGTCGGAAATCAAGCTGCTGCACGCCCAGGTGAATCCGCACTTCCTGTTCAACGCGCTGAATACCCTGAAAGCGGTGATTCGCCGCGATAGCGACCAGGCCGGGCAGCTGGTGCAGTATCTGTCGACCTTTTTCCGCAAAAATCTGAAGCGGCCAGCGGAGATCGTGACCCTGGCGGATGAGATCGAACATGTGAACGCCTATTTGCAGATTGAGAAAGCGCGTTTTCAGACCAATTTGCAGATTCATATGCTGGTGCCCGAGGCGCTGGGGCAGCATCAGCTACCGGCGTTTACCCTGCAGCCAATCGTCGAAAACGCGATTAAACACGGGACTTCGCAGCACCTTGGGGTGGGCGAAATCACTATCCGCGCCAGTCAGCAAGAGCGCTGGCTGCAGCTGGATATTGAAGATAATGCCGGGCTGTATCAGAACAAACCCAGCGCCAGCGGGCTGGGCATGAACCTGGTCGACCGCAGACTGCGGGCGCGCTTTGGCACTGACTGCGGGATCACCGTAACCTGCGAGCCGGAATGTTTTACCCGCGTCACGCTGAGACTGCCTCTGGAGGAAAGCGCATGTTAAAAGTATTAATTGTCGACGACGAGCCGCTGGCGCGTGAAAACCTGCGTATTTTGCTGGAGACCCAGCCTGATATTGAGATCGTTGGCGAATGCGGGAATGCCGTCGAGGCGATTGGCGCGGTACATAAGCTGCGCCCGGACGTGCTGTTTCTGGATATCCAGATGCCGCGCATCAGCGGTCTGGAGATGGTCGGCATGCTCGATCCGCAGCATCGGCCCTATATCGTCTTCCTTACCGCGTTTGACGAGTACGCGGTGAAGGCCTTTGAAGAGCACGCGTTTGATTATTTACTGAAGCCGATTGAGTCCGCCCGGCTGGAAAAAACGCTGTTTCGCCTGCGCCAGGAACGCAGCCTGCAGGATATGACCGTGCTCGACGATACCCAGCAGGCGCTAAAGTATATTCCCTGTACCGGACACAGCCGGATCTGGCTGCTGCAGATGGAAGACGTGGCCTTCGTCAGCAGCCGGATGAGCGGGATTTACGTGACCGACCGCGAAGGGAAGGAGGGCTTTACCGAGCTCACCCTGCGCACGCTCGAGAGCCGAACGCCGCTGCTGCGCTGCCATCGTCAGTACCTGGTCAACATGTCCCATCTCAAGGAGATCCGCTTTGAGGAGAACGGCCAGGCGGAGCTGCTGATGCGCGCCGGGCAAACGGTGCCGGTCAGCCGCCGCTACCTGAAGAGCCTGAAAGAGGCGATTGGGCTGTAAAACGGCGGAATCGTGATAGACTTAGCGGCAGATTTTTTCATCATGAAGGCAATATGATCAGTAACGATATTCTCCGTAGCCTGCGCTACACCCTGAAAACCAATAACAGCGGCCTGGTTCGTATTTTTGCCCTGGCGGATGCGCCGGTCAGCGCGGAACAGCTGGTTCCCTGGCTGAAAAAAGAAGACGAAGAGGGGTTTGTGCGCTGCCCGGATATCGTGCTGTCGAATTTCCTCAACGGCCTGATTTACGACAAACGCGGTAAAGATGCGTCGGCGCCGCCGCTGGCGGTCGAACGCCGGGTGAATAATAACATCGTGCTGAAAAAGCTGCGTATTGCCTTCTCCCTGAAGACGGATGATATTCTCGCTATCCTCACCCAGCAGAAATTCCGCGTCTCCATGCCGGAAATCACCGCCATGATGCGCGCCCCGGATCATAAAAACTTCCGCGAATGCGGCGACCAGTTCCTGCGCTACTTTTTGCGCGGACTGACCGAGCGCGAACACGCGAAATCCTGATATGCCTCCCCGGCTTGCGGCGTAAACGCCTGAGCCGGGCTACTGAACGCACGGCTCCGTAGCCCGGCTCAGCGCAGCGCAAGCCGGGAGTAGTCCGCACCAGTCAGGGCTGTTTCACTTCTTTAAAACCCTGCGATTTCAGCAATTTCTCCGACTCGCTCAGCGAAATGAACTTTTGTGAACAGTCGGAAAAACTGGCCCCCGGCAAGTGACACAGCTCGCTGATTTTAGCCTGATTGAAGTCGATGGAGAGGTGTTCCTGCGCGACGTTCTCTTTATAGTCGACGCTGTGGGTAACGCCTTTGATTTTGCTGTAGGCCTCGCCGATAGGGTCGATGACCTTGCGCGCCTGCTCTTCGTTACTTACCCCGAGTGATTGATAGGGGATCGTATTCTCCGCGTCCTGGCGGGTGACGACATCGCCTTTGTAGTGATAGATGTAGGTCAGATCAACGCCGTTGATCGTATTGTTAAACGTTTTGACCTCATCTTTGTTGTTATCGCAGCCAACAAGCGCGGCCATCAATAGCGTGGCGCCCAGAGCGGCGGTCATCCTGCGGTTAAATTTCATTATCATTCCTTGTTAATCAATCATCATCTCTAATTGTATACAGCATTGGGCGATGGTGCCGGGCGTATCCTCGGAAGTCGCCGTTTCGCGCTTATGCCAGCGTTTTCTTCTTTCTGCGCCAGCACCCGGCGGGCGATGTCGTCGACAATATCGTGGCGCTCTAAAAAAAAGCGCTGCCGGAGCAGCGCTTTATACAGCCTTACTTGACCTGCTGGCCCGGCTGAGCGCCGCTGTCCGGGCTGAGCAGGAAGATATCTTTCCCGCCAGGACCTGCGGCCATCACCATGCCTTCAGAGATGCCGAAGCGCATTTTGCGCGGCGCCAGGTTAGCGACCATCACCGTCAGGCGGCCAATCAGCGCCTGCGGATCCGGGTAGGCGGAGCGGATGCCGGAGAAGACGTTACGCTTCTCGCCGCCGAGATCCAGCGTCAGGCGCAGCAGCTTATCGGAACCGTCGACGAACTCGGCGTTTTCAATCAGCGCGATGCGCATATCCACTTTGGCGAAATCGTCAAAGGTGATAGTTTCCTGAATCGGATCGTCCGCCAGCGGACCGGTTACCGGCGTTGACAGCGCTTTCACTTCTTCTTTCGACGCCTCGACCAGCGCCTCAACCTGCTTCATTTCGATGCGGTTATACAGCGCTTTAAAGGCGTTAACCTTGTGACCGAGCAGCGGCTGCTGGATAGCATCCCAGCTCAGTTCGCCGTTGAGGAACGCTTCGGCGCGGGCGGCCAGCTGCGGCAGAACCGGCTTCAGCCAGGTCATCAGCACGCGGAACATATTCAGGCCCATGGTGCAGATGGCCTGCAGATCGGCGTCGCGGCCTTCCTGTTTGGCGACCACCCACGGCGCCTGCTCGTCAACGTAGCGGTTTGCCACGTCGGCCAGCGCCATGATTTCGCGGATGGCTTTCCCGAACTCGCGGCTGTCCCACGCATCGCCAATGCTTGCTGCCGCATCAGTGAAGGTTTTATACAGCTGAGGATCGGCCAGCTCGGCGGACAGCATGCCGTCGAAACGCTTGTTGATGAAACCGGCGTTACGCGAGGCAAGGTTAACCACCTTGTTGACGATATCGGCGTTGACGCGCTGCACGAAGTCTTCCAGGTTCAGGTCGATATCATCGATACGCGACGAGAGCTTGGCGGTGTAGTAGTAGCGCAGGCTGTCGGCGTCAAAATGATTCAGCCAGGTGCTGGCCTTAATAAAGGTACCGCGCGACTTGGACATCTTGGCGCCGTTGACCGTCACGTAGCCGTGAACGAACAGGTTGGTCGGTTTGCGGAAGCTGCTGCCTTCCAGCATCGCCGGCCAGAACAGGCTGTGGAAGTAAACGATGTCTTTGCCGATAAAGTGGTACAGCTCGGCGGTAGAGTCTTTCTTCCAGTACTCTTCGAAGCTGGTGGCGTCGCCGCGCTTGTCGCACAGGTTCTTAAAGGAGCCCATGTAGCCGATCGGCGCATCCAGCCAGACGTAGAAGTATTTACCCGGCGCGTTCGGGATTTCGAAGCCGAAGTACGGGGCATCGCGGGAGATATCCCACTGCTGCAGGCCGGACTCGAACCACTCCTGCATTTTATTCGCCACCTGCTCCTGCAGCGCGCCGCTGCGGGTCCACGCCTGCAGCATTTCGCTGAACGACGGCAGGTCGAAGAAGAAGTGCTCGGACTCGCGCATCACCGGCGTCGCGCCGGATACCACCGATTTCGGCTCAATAAGCTCGGTCGGGCTGTAGGTCGCGCCGCACACTTCGCAGTTATCGCCGTACTGATCCGGTGATTTACACTTCGGACAGGTGCCTTTCACAAAGCGGTCCGGCAGGAACATGCCTTTTTCCGGATCGTAAAGCTGAGAGATGGTGCGGTTTTTGATAAAACCGTTCTCTTTCAGGCGCGTGTAGATGAGCTCCGACAGCTCGCGGTTTTCATCGCTGTGCGTGGAGTGGTAGTTGTCGTAGCTGATGTCGAAGCCAGCAAAATCGGTCTGATGCTCCTGACTCATTTCGCCAATCATCTGCTCCGGAGTAATTCCGAGCTGCTGCGCTTTCAGCATGATCGGGGTGCCGTGGGCGTCGTCGGCGCAGATGAAGTTGACTTCGTGGCCGCGCATTCGCTGGTAACGGACCCAGACATCAGCCTGGATGTGCTCCAGCATGTGGCCGAGGTGGATTGAGCCGTTTGCGTACGGCAGCGCGCACGTTACCAGAATTTTCTTCGCGACTTGAGTCATAGTGGGCATTACATCTTCTATTGTAAAAAGGGGTTTTGATGTTACCGCAAAGGCAATAATTTGGTAAGCCCAAAGCTTATGGTGGGGGAATTATTCCCTTTAAGGTAAACTTAACGCACAAGATTCAACTCACAATAACAAAGGAGTCGGGATGAGTTCGCAATCCCAGGCCAAATCCCCCGAGCGTCTGCGCGCGATGGTCGCCGGGACCCTGGCTAATTTCCAGCACCCAACCCTGAAACATAACCTCACTACGCTGAAGGCGCTGCATCACGTCGCCTGGCTGGACGAGACCGTGCACATTGAAATTCAGATGCCGTTCGTCTGGAACAGCGCGTTTGAAGCGCTGAAGGAGCAGTGCAGCGCCGAGCTGCTGCGCATTACCGGCGCCAAAGCCATTGACTGGAAGCTGACGCACAGCATCGCCACGCTTCAGCGGGTAAAAAATCAGCCGGGCATCAACGGCGTGAAAAACATTATCGCCATCAGCTCCGGCAAGGGCGGGGTGGGTAAATCGTCGACGGCGGTCAATCTCGCGCTGGCGCTGGCGGCGGAAGGGGCGAAAGTCGGCATTCTGGATGCCGATATTTACGGGCCGTCGATTCCGACCATGCTCGGCGCGGAAGATCAGCGTCCGACTTCGCCGGACGGCACCCATATGGCGCCGATTATGAAATTCGGTCTCGCTACCAACTCCATCGGTTATCTGGTGACCGACGACAACGCCATGGTGTGGCGCGGCCCGATGGCCAGCAAGGCGCTGATGCAGATGCTGCAGGAAACGCTGTGGCCGGATCTCGATTATCTGGTACTGGATATGCCGCCGGGCACCGGTGATATTCAGCTGACGCTGGCGCAAAACATTCCGGTCACCGGCGCGGTCGTCGTCACCACGCCGCAGGATATTGCCCTGATCGACGCCAAAAAAGGCATCGTGATGTTTGAAAAAGTCGAGGTACCGGTGCTGGGTATCGTGGAAAACATGAGCATGCATATCTGCAGCAACTGCGGACACCACGAGCCGATTTTCGGTACCGGCGGAGCTCAGAAGCTGGCGGAGAAATATCATACCCAGCTGCTGGGCCAGCTGCCGCTGCATATCACTCTGCGCGAAGACCTCGACAAAGGGACGCCGACGGTGGTTGCGCGTCCGGAAAGCGAGTTTACCGAGACCTACCGCCAGCTGGCCGACCGCGTCGCGGCGCAGCTGTACTGGCAGGGGGAAGTCATTCCCGGAGAGATAGCCTTCCGCGCGGTCTAATCTCCTCACTATCCTGAGCCGCCCGGCGCTTTTCGCCGTGCGGTTTTTTAGTTTTTCCGACCCGGTTTTCTACCGAGGAGATAATCACCGCGCGAATAATATCGCTGTTAAATATTATTTATTTTTATTCACATTTAGCGATATTGAGATTAATCAATAAAACATATTGCTAACATTGTTTTCCTCTGGCGGTTGTGCGAGCTTTAATAGCAAAGAAGTACGATTTTAATTCGCCGTGATGAGGTTTAATTTTGGCTTTTTATTTGGCGAAACGTGGATGTTATCAGTAATACGTATATAAAAACGATGGAAGGAAAGTATAGCCGTACACATTTCCGGAGTGCATGATGAATAATATTGCTCTAATCGTTAAGTTACGAGAACTACTGGTTATTTTTATGCATACGCGCTCGCTGCCGGAGAAAGCAGCAGACGCGTTGCGTTATTGCCAGGAGCATCTCCCGATAGCTGAGATTCCGATTGGCGCTTATGGTGAGTATAGTGATATTTTTGAACAGATTGTTTTTTTATCGGATGACAAGAGTCGTACGGCCCCGGATGATTTACTGCGTAGCGGCGGCGATCTGATATTAAGTATTTTAATGCTCTATGAGCAGGTTGCTTCATATATTGCCGTCGAGGAATTTATGCACAAACAGAACCGCTTTAACGAATAGCGCTTTGCCACAAAAAAACGCCAGCGGCAGGGAGAGCGCGCTGGCGTTCAGCTTTTAGCGATGGTAGAAAATCTCGCCATCATAAATTTTGAGGATTTTCCCCTCGGTTTCGGTAATCAGCACGTAGCTTCCGCCCATATAGGTCCAGCGGGTCCCGGCATCCGGCGCCGGCAAATTGCGCTGCTGCCACTGCTTGATGTTGTATTCTGGCGTGAGGTAAAGCGGCGGTACGGTATCGCCGATGTGAAATTGTTTGAAGTCCGCGGTGACCCCATCCAGCTCATATTTCTGTATACCTTCGCCGGTCGCCGCCCACGCGCCGCTGGCGCAGGCCAACAGTACGCCCAGAAGCATCATTTTTGTTTTACGCATAATTTCCCCATTATTATCCTGGACACAAAATCGCAGCCTCGTATGATTCCTGATACGTCAAGGGATTGGCAAGCGTTGGTTTGGTTAAAAGTGTAAGCAAACGGTGATGCAGCGCCGTTTTTCATCGGCGCGCGCCTGTTTTGAGAATAATCCGGGTTGAGGAGTGTGTATGTTCCGGCTGGAAGATCTGGCATTGTTTGTCCGCGCTGCGGCGTTAAGCAGCTTCAGCGATGCGGCGCGAGAGGCCGGGCTGCAGCCCGCGCAGGTGAGCGCGGCGATCAAGCGTCTGGAAACGACGCTGAATATCCGTCTTTTTGCCCGTTCGACGCGGAGTTTACGCCTGACGCCGGAAGGCGAAACCTGGCTGCCCTATGCCACGCAGATGCTTGATACGCTGCACGCGGGGCTGCAAAAAATCAGCACGCCGGATGACGAAGTACGCGGTACGTTACAAATTGCCGTGCCGTCCGACCTGGGGCGCAACTTGCTTCTGCGCGTGTTTCGCGCTTTTCGCCAGCGCCATCCCGCGCTGCGCCTGCGGATACTGTTTTCCGATCATCGGACCGACGTATTTAAAGATCCGGTAGACGTGGCGTTTCGCTACGGCGATAACGACGATGCCTCGTTTATTTCCCTGCCCGTCGCGCCGGAGAACCGCCGGATGCTGGTGGCCTCGCCCGGCTGGATAGCCGAACACGGCGAACCGAAGACGCTGGAAGATTTGGCCCGGCACAATGCGCTGACCTACGTGCTGCGCGGCAGGGCGTTCGATCGCTGGCCGCTGAGCCTGGACGGGAAGGTCCATTACGTGCAGGTTGCCGGCGCTATCGTGAGCGATGATGCGGAGGTGATTCGCCGCCTGGCGGTTGCCGGGGAGGGGATCGCGTTCAAATCTGAACTCGACGTCGGGGATGATATCCGTGAAGGGCGGCTCCAGGTGCTGTTGCCGAAGTATCAGGGCGACGTGGTGCCGCTGAATATGATTTGCCCGCACCGCAAGCAGCTTTCGCCTGCGGTACGGCTGCTGTATGAGGCGGTGAAAGAGGCGTGCGAAGCGGTTCATTCCCGCGCGCCCTCTGCGGGCCGCTAGCGCCGACTCGGGAATGGTGCCGGGGTGATGCATCGGCGTGGCTTGTTCCCGGCTCGCGCTGCGCTTAGCCGGGCTACGGGTTCACAGCAATCTGCGGGCCGGTAGCCCGGACAGGTGCGCCAGCGCCGCCTCCGGGAATGGTGTCGGGGTGAAGTATCAGCGTGGCTTGTTCCCGGCTCGCGCTGCGCTTAGCCGGGCTACGGGTTCACAGCAATCTGCGGGCCGGTAGCCCGGACAGGCGCGCCAGCGCCGCCTCCGGGAGGACGATCGGTGCGAAGCTTAATGCTTCACCAGCGTGGCAAAGTAGTAGACCAGCGGAATCGCAAGGATCCACAGCCCGATGGGGATTTCCCGCCATTTGCCGGCAATCGTTTTAATCACCACATAAAACAGCAGCCCGCCGGCAATCCCGGTCCCGAAGCTATTGGCAATCAGCGTAATCATCACCATCATCAGCACCGGCAGGCCGTCGGTGAAGTTTGCCAGGTCCACTTTGCGCAGGCCGCTGAACATGTTCAGGCCAATGAGGATCAGCGCAGGCGCGGTCGCCTCTTTCGGAATCATCAGCGCCACCGGGGTAAACAGCAGCATCAGGAGGAACATCACCGCCGCCGACAGCGCGGTCAGCCCGGTTTTGCCGCCGGCTTCCGCTGCCGCCGAGGATTCAATCAGCGCGGTCGCCGCCGGAATGCCCAGCCAGGGGCCAACGGCCGCGGCGATCGAGTCAACCATAAACGGGCGATTGATATGCGGCATATTGCCTTCCTCATCCAGCAGACCCGCTTCGCCGCCTACCGCCAGCGTGGTGCCCATCGTGGAAAAGAACTCTGAGGCGAAAAAGACGAACAGGAACGGCAGGAAGGCGATATTCAGCGCGCCCAGCATATCGATTTGCCCCAGCACCGGCGTCAGCGAATGCGGCATATCGATAAAGCTGCCCGGGAGTCTGGTGACGCCCATCGGAATGCCGACCAGGGTGGCAAAGAGAATCGCCCACAGAATTGAGCCGGGGATTTTTCTCGCCTGCAGGGCGATGGCCAGAAACAGCCCGCAGAGCGCCACCAGCGCCCCCGGTGAGAGAAAATCGCCGAGCATCAGGGCGTTGGTTTTGGCGTTAGCCAGCACCAGCCCGGCGTTACGGAAACCCAGCACCGCGACAAACAGCCCAATGGAGGCCGTCAGGCCGAGCTTGATCGACTGCGGCACCGAACGGGTCACCACTTCACGCAGGCCGAACCTGGTTAGCAGGAAAAACAGAATCCCCGACCAGCAGGCGATCCCAAGACCAACCTGCCAGCCAATGCCTTCGCTGCCCGCCAGCGTGACGCCGACCAGCACCGAGCCGCCGATGCCCGGCCCGACGATAAACGGCAGGTTGGCATAAAACGCCATCAGCAGCGTGCCGCCGACGAACACCAGAATCGTGCCGGTGGTTGCCGCGCCTTTATCCATCCCGCCAACCGCCAGCAGGCCGGGAATAACCACCAGTAGATAGGCGGCGGCGAGAAAGCCGGTGATGCCCGCGAGGCATTCGGTGCGCAGCGTGCTGCCGCGGGAATACAAGGCAAAACGGCGCTCCAGCCAGCTTCCTTGCGTGGATGAATGAAGGGTATTGTCGGCCATGCTCAGGCTCCCTGATGATTATTGTTGTGTTCTGTGTGTTCCGGGATTTCCCGGCAGTCTATCAGCGGCTCGACGATCTGGCGGGTGCTGCCGTCGGTCAAACCTAAGTCGGTCAAATGCGGCCCGGCGTTACAGGCAAGACAGGTGCCTTCGATAGCCTTAAATACGCGATAGGGCGGCTCCCAGTCGGCGACCTCCGCGCTCAGGTCGCGAAGCTGGCGGAACTGTCTGGCCAGCTCCGGAGCGGGCAAGTCGGAAAGCATTCCGGCAATCGGCATCGCCACGTGGGCAAGGATTTTTCCCTGCTGAGATAGCGCCATACCGCCGCCGGAGGCGATCAGGCGGTTTGCCGCCAGCGCCATCTCGTCGGCATCGCGGCCGAGCACTACCAGGTTGTGGGAATCGTGGGAGTAGCTGGTGGCGATGGCGCCGCGCAGCTCGCCCCAGCCTTCCAGCAGCGCAATTTGCGGCGTCGCCTGGTGACGACCGTGGCGGTGCTTAACCCAAATCAGGCTAAACCCGTCCGGGATTTGCACCCGGCCATCGCGGACCTGCACCTCAACCTCTCCCCACTGGGTAAAGCGCGCGCCGCGAATATGCCGCAGGCGGGCGACGCCGTGGCGAATCGCGCCGACGCGGAGGATAAAATCGTCAGGGCTGAGCGGCGGCATCTGCAGGGTATCGCGCGGCGGGGTAATACCCGCCGCCGGCGGAATCGACTCAAGCAGGGCGCCCTCGCGGGCAATCAGCTTCCCGGCGACGTACACTTCCCGCGCGTCGAGCTTTTCTAATGAATCAAAAACCACCAGATCGGCGCGGCGTCCGGCGGCAATCAGCCCCAGATCGTTACGCTGCAGGCGGATCGCCGCGTTTAAGGTGGCGAAGCGCAGGACGTCGGTGGCCGGCAGTCCGTGCTCAATCAGCAGGTTGAGCAGGGCGATAATGCCGCCTTTTTCCAGCAGCATATCCGGCGGCACATCGTCGGTGCAGACGGTGATTTGCGAGGAGAGATGCGGCAGCGTTTTCAGCGCGGTAACGATATCCGGCAGCAGGTAAGGGTGCGAGCCGCGAATTTCGATAGTCAGCCCGGCGCGCAGTTTTTCCAGCGCATCGTCCGCCGAGGTGAGTTCGTGATCGGAGGTGACCCCGGCGGCAAGGTAGGCCTGCAGATCCGCGCCGCGCAAACCGCGGGCGTGGCCTTCGATCAGCTTGCCGCTGTTGAGACCGGCCTGGATAATCTCCTGCATCCGCTCGCTGCCGTGCAGCACGCCGTGCATATCCATCACTTCGGCGACGCCGCAAACTTCCGGCCAGGCCAGCATGGTTTCCATCTCCGCGCCGGCAAAATCGGCGCCGGACATCTCCAGTCCCGGCGTCGACGGCACGCTGGAAGGCGCCGCGACCATCACCTGCAGCGGCAGATGGCGGCTGGCGGCGACGGCGTAGCGCACGCCTTCGACGCCCAGCACGTTGGCCAGCTCGTGCGGATCCCAGAATACTGCCGTGGTGCCCTGAGCCAGCACGATTTCGGCATAGCGTTCAGGCGGCAGGTGGGAGCTTTCAAGGTGGACGTGCGTGTCCATCAGCCCCGGCGACAGGAAATATCCCGCCAGCGAGCGGCGTTCGTGGGCATCGGAGCGGCTGCCGCGCGGGTGCACGCTGGCGATGGTTTCACCGACGATCCCGACGTCTGCCTCGCGGATCTCTCCGGTGGCCATATCGACAATCTGCGCGTCGGTTAATAAGAGATCGAACGGGGATTCGCCGCGTGCGGCCTGCACGGCGCGGCGGCGGGTTTCAGCACTGCTGGACATAACAACTCCGGCACAAGGATAATGGGGATACTCTAGGGGCAGAGCAAACGTTTGCCCAGATGAATAAATTTATCGCCCGATAACCTCGGGTTATTCTGCATGCTCACCATTGATGAAAACATGATGACTGAACCCTGGCAGCGTCTGCCCGCGCTCTCCCTTAAGCAGATCCAGTACTTTGTGACCCTGGCCCAGCTACGCCACTTCACCGACACCGCCAACCGGCTGGCTATCAGCCAGCCGGCGCTAAGCAGCGCGCTGCGGCAAATCGAGACGGTGCTCGGCGGCAAGCTGGTCAACCGCACCGCCTCGGCGGTGACCTTAACCGATCTGGGGGCGGCGATTTTGCCCCACGCCCGGCGGGTGCTGAGCGTGGCGCAGCTGGCGTTTCAGGATATGCAGCAGATAGTCGAGGCCGGCGGCGACGGTACGGTGCGTATCGGGCTGGTGCCCTCGGTGAGCTCGCTGCTGTTTCCGCTGCTGCCGCAAACGCTGGCCCAGGCGTTTCCGCGCCTGAGGGTGGAGTTTCACGATCAGACCAACGACGCCCTGTTTTGCGAGCTGCAGTCGGGAAAGATAGATTTTGCCGTTGGCGCAATAGACAGTTCGTTACCGCCTGAGCTGCAGGTTTATCCTCTGCGCGACGATCCGTTTGTGGCGGTGCTGCACTGCGACGATCCGCTGGCCGGGCAGCCGCATCTGCCGTGGAAGCTGCTCGCGGGGCGCGATATCGCGGTGTTCTCAAAGGGCAATATTCAGCGTCTGGTCGGCGCGCTGGCGGAGAGCCATCGCCTCACGCTGAATACGCGTTATCAGGTTGACTATATTGAAACGCTTTACGGCCTGGTGCGTTCCCGGCTGGCGGTGGCGATTCTGCCTGAGCTTTATACTACCCACCTTCAGGATCCGGCGTTAAAGGTGGCGCAGCTTCAGCAGCCCGCGCTGACGCGAACCGTGGCGCTGATGCGCGGGCCGCAGCCTTTGCCGCCGCTGATTGAGGAATGTTTCGCATTATTGCTAAGTTCGCTGCGCTGACCGGCGCGGGGGGGAGCCCGACGAACGCAGCGCGCCGTCTGCGGGAGAGGCTGTCAGGGAAGATGCTTAATCAGCACGTCGACGGTGAGATGATTAATGTACTCCAGGGAGTGTGAAGCGAGAACGCCCAGCAGCCGGTTGTGGTGACCGGCAATGATCAAATCAATATTCCGCTGCCGCACGCACGCTTCGACATCGGCAAAACGACGCGTGGTCACCAGCGATAGCGTTTGCACCGGTAGGGCGACCGTGGTGGCCAGTTCATTGAGCAGCGCTTTGGCCTGAATCACCTCCCGGGAAACGTCATCATCCAGCAGGCTGTCGGAGACATAATTAAGCGACCGGTAGTCGGTGCTGATATGGGCGATGGTAATACGCATAGCGTTCTCTTCCGCCATTTTCGCGGCGTGCGCCAGCAGCGGAACGCCGTCAAGGCTGCTGTTGATCAGCACCAGAGCATGGTGATAAACGGACATAACGATACCTCGACGCAGGGTGATACCTGCTGATAATTTTGTGCCTGCGGCGAGGGGAAAGCAAATGAAACTCCGGACGGATTAAGTCCCGCAGCTGGCCGCCGCGGGAGCTTATTTACGGCGTCACGATATTGAACCAGAACTCAAATTTATCCATATAGCCCAGCATCTCGTCCAGCTTCGCGCCGTCGCCGGTCACTTTGACTTCACCCTTATCCTCCGCCTGTTTTAGCGTTTCCTCTTTCAGGATGATTTTGTTCAGCGTGGCGCGATCCAGCGCGATGGTAGCGTCGGCGTCTTTGGCTTCTGCATCGGCGGTGTGGTTGAGCACGCCGTTTTCCAGCTCTAGCTTATATTTACCGCCATCGTTACCAAGGTCGATATTGAATACCGCTTTGGCGGTTCCGGCTTTTTCGCCGTTGATATGGACCGCAAGATAGTCGAAAAACATTTCCGGGGTCATGGCCCGCACGGTATCCGGGCTGGCGGTATTCGGCGTCGGCCCTTTCACGACGCCGTTGCGTAGCTCCTGCGCGCCGGTCAGGTAGAAATTACGCCACGGTCCTGATTCCGCCTGATAGCCCAGCTGCTCCAGGGCATCGGCTTCCAGATTGCGCGCCTCCAGATTGCCGGGATCGGCGAAGACAATTTTGCTGACTACCTGAGCTACCCAGCGATAGTTGCCCTGGTTGTAATCTTCTTTGGCTTTCTTGAGGATAGCGTCGGCGCCGCCCATATAATCAACGAACTTCTTCGCCGCTTCTTCCGGCGGCAGCTCGTCCAGCGTAGCCGGGTTGCCGTCGAACCAGCCGAGATAGAGGACATAGGTAGCCTTCACGTCATGGCTGACGGAGCCGTAGTAGCCGCGGTTGGCCCAGGTATTGGCCAGGCTGTCCGGCAGCTTGAATTTAGCGGCGATCTCATCGCGGGTCAGGCCCTCGTTGGCCATGCGCAAAGTCTGATCATTAATGTACCGATACAGGTCGCGCTGGCTCTTCAGCAGGTTAACCACGTTCTCATTACCCCAGGTCGGCCAGTGGTGCTGGGCCATAATGATTTCAGCCTTGTCGCCCCAGCGCACAATGGCGGCGTTGATATATTTCGACCACGGCAGCGGTTCACGAATTTTCGCCCCGCGCAGCGAGTAGGTGTTATGCAGGGTATGGGTGACATCTTCGGCGGATTCAATGAGCTTCTTCTCTTCGATATACCACAGCATTTCCGACGGTGCTTCCGAGCCCGGCGCCAGCATAAAATCGTAGGTCAGGCCGTCGATGGTCTCTTTCTGGCCATCTTTCTCGATGATATTGGTGGGAGCGATCAGCGTGACGGTGCCGGCAGAGGTCGTGGTGCCGAGACCTGCGCCAACCTGGCCGGTGGCATCCGGTTTGAGCAGGTTGCCGTACATATAGCTGGCGCGACGGCTCATCACGTTACCGGCCATAATATTTTCAGCAACGGCGGCCTCCATAAAACCGGAAGGCGCGTAGATTTTGACTCTGCCGGATTTGACATCGGCTTCATCGACCACGCCGCGCACGCCGCCGTAATGGTCAACGTGGCTGTGGGTGTAGATCACCGCAACGACCGGCTTATTGCCGCGATTTTTGTAATACAGATCCATTCCGACCTTTGCGGTCTCCGCTGATACCAGCGGATCCACAACCGTGATGCCCTCTTTACCTTCAATGATGGTCATATTGGAGAGATCGAGGTTGCGGATCTGGTACACGCCTTCGGTCACTTCAAACAGGCCGCTGATATTGATGAGCTGGGATTGACGCCAGAGGCTGGGGTTGACCGTATCCGGCGCCTTTTCCCCCTCTTTGATAAAGGCGTACTGCTGCGGGTTCCAGATAACGTTGCCCTGTTCACCTTTAATCACTTCCGTAGGAAGCGCGGCAATAAAACCTTTATGCGCGTTGGTAAAGTCGGTGTTGTCGGAGAAGGGGAGCTGTTTATACAGCGCGTCGTTTGCCTGTTTGGTCGCCGCAGCGGCTTCTTTCGGCGACGTTTCGGCCCAGCTGGTCACAGGGAGAGTCGAGATAATTCCTGCCAGAGCCAGACCTTTCATAATCGGTGTTAATTTCATCGGAATCCTCATGGGTTTACGCTGATTCACTCGTTAATTTCGATATGACGTCGGGTTACATCCTGTAACGCCTCCTAAACTATAAACACGTATCTGCAAAAGTGTTTATTTTGTTAATTATTTGATTGCTTATTGTTAATTTTGAATTGCCGCGCGCTTGTATACCTACGCCGGGCCGGCTTGCGTTGTCCCGCGACTTACCGTAACCTGCCCGCTGAGAACGTTTTTATCTCTCAATGACTCGGGGTGCCCTTCTTTGTGAAGGCTGAGAAAAACCCGTACCACCTGATCTGGATAATGCCAGCGTAGGGAAGTCAGAGACCGCAGGGTCGTCGCTTCTTCATCGCCTGGCGGGAGCAAACGATGTCTGACCTGCTGAACCCCGCGCATATTGCCCATCTGCGGCACCTTTTTCACCGCCATTCTCCTCTTGTTCACTGCATGACCAACGACGTGGTGCAGACCTTTACCGCCAACGTCCTGTTAGCGATTGGCGCATCCCCGGCGATGGTTATTGACCCGGACGAAGCCAGCCAGTTTGCCGCCATTGCCGATGCGCTGCTGATTAATGTCGGTACGCTGACCGTCGAACGCGCGGCGGCGATGCGTGCGGCGGCGCGCAACGCGCAGCAGGCGGGTAAACCATGGGCGCTGGACCCGGTGGCGGTCGGCGCGCTGACCTTACGGACAGAATTTTGCCGGGAGCTGCTGGCGCTGCAGCCTGCCGCCGTTCGCGGTAATGCGTCGGAAATTATGGCCCTGGCCGGAATGAGCGGCGGCGGGCGCGGCGTCGATACGACCGATACCGCCGCCGCAGCGCTGCCCGCGGCCCAGGCGCTGGCCCGCCAGCTGAATACCGTTGTCGCGGTAACCGGCGAGGTCGATTACGTGACCGATGGTCAGCGCACGCGCGCGGTCACCGGCGGCGATCCGCTGATGACCCGGGTAGTCGGCACCGGCTGCGCGCTATCGGCGGTGGTTGCCGCCGCTGCGGCGATGCCCGGCGATCGGCTGGAGAACGTGGCCGCGGCCTGCGGTCTGATGAAGCTTGCGGGGGGAAAAGCGGCGCTGCAGGGCGGCCCCGGCAGCTTTACTCCCGCCTTCCTCGATGCGCTCTATGCGGGAGGCGATCTGTGAAACGAATTAATGCGCTAACCATCGCCGGCACCGACCCGAGCGGCGGCGCGGGGATCCAGGCGGATCTCAAAACCTTCTCGGCGCTGGGCGCTTACGGCTGCTCGGTCATCACCGCGTTGGTGGCGCAAAATACCCGCGGCGTCCAGTCGGTATACCGGATAGAGCCTGATTTTGTCGCCGCGCAGCTCGATTCCGTTTTCAGCGATGTGCGTATCGATACCACCAAAATAGGGATGCTGGCGGAAACCGATATCGTCGAGGCGGTGGCGGAACGGCTGGCGCGTTATCAGATTAAAAATGTGGTGCTCGATACCGTCATGCTGGCGAAAAGCGGCGATCCGCTACTCTCAGCGTCGGCGGTAGAGACGCTGCGCCAGCGCCTGCTGCCGCAGGTCTCGCTGATCACCCCGAACCTGCCGGAAGCGGCGGCGCTGCTGGATGCGCCGCATGCCAGAACGGAACAGGAGATGCTGGAGCAGGGCAGAGCGCTGCTGGGAATGGGCTGCGGAGCGGTATTAATGAAAGGCGGCCATCTCGATGATGCGGAAAGCCCGGACTGGCTCTTTACCCGCGACGGGGAGCAGCGCTTTACCGCGCCGAGAGTCCAGACCAAAAATACTCACGGTACAGGCTGTACGCTGTCGGCGGCGCTGGCGGCCCTGCGTCCGCGTTACGAGGATTGGGGGCGAACCGTGGCGGAAGCCAAGGGCTGGCTTTCGGCGGCGCTGGCGCAGGCGGATTCGCTGGAAGTGGGGCACGGCATCGGTCCGGTACACCATTTTCACGCATGGTGGTAGTCTTCATGCCTGGCGAAAAGTATACTGTTTCCTGACTTTCGCCAGGAAAAAACACGATGGAACAAGCGCATACCCTGTTGATAGCACAACTGAACGAGCGTATTGCAGCGCCGGATAACACGCCGCTGTACCTGAAGTTTGCTGAAACGGTTAAAAATGCTGTACGCAGTGGTGCGCTGGAGCACGGTAATATTCTCCCCGGCGAGCGCGACCTGAGCCAGTTGACGGGGGTGTCGCGCATTACCGTTCGCAAAGCGATGCGGACGCTGGAAGACGAAGGGGTGGTGACCCGAGCCCGCGGCTACGGTACGCAAATCAATAATATCTTTGAGTATTCATTGAAAGAGGCGCGCGGTTTTTCGCAGCAGGTGGTGCTCAGAGGAAAAAAACCTGACACTCTGTGGGTCAACAAACGGATAGTGAGCTGCCCGGATGAGGTGGCGACGCAATTGGCGATTGCCCCGCAAAGTGATGTATTTTTGCTCAAGCGAATTCGCTATGTGGATGATGAGGCCGTGTCCATAGAAGAGTCCTGGGTTCCTGCCCAACTGATTCATGATGTTGATGCTATCGGCGTGTCGCTGTATGACTATTTTCGCAGTCAGCATATCTTCCCGCAGCGTACGCGCTCGCGCGTCAGTGCACGTATGCCGGATGCCGAATTTCAGTCGCACATTCATATGGATGAAAAAATACCGGTGCTGGTTATCAATCAGGTTGCACTCGATCAACAACAGCGGCCGATTGAATACAGCATCAACCGCTGTCGTAGCGATCTATACGTCTTTGTGTGCGAGGAGTAATGCTTCGCGCGTTGGGCTACAATCACCGCCGCGATGTCCTACCACCCAGGACGCAACCGCATTACCAAGCAGTACCGACTCGCCCAGCGTCCATCCCGAGGCGAGTCCGGCTAGCGTCCCTCCTGCGTGGCTGTCACCTGCACCGATTGTATCGACTACCGCCACAGGGAACGGCGCTGCCAGTCCCTGTTCTTCCGCGCTGAAGTACCACGCACCCTCTTCGTCATGACGAACAATCAACGGCATTGCGAATTTCTTTAGCCAGGCCTGACCAAACGCTTCGGTTGCCACGGGTAATCTAAAGCGCTCTGCGGCGATCTCCGCCTCCTGGCGATTCAGAGAAATAACAGGCTTACAGGCCATGATCCTCTGCATTAGTGTCTCGGGAATATCAGCGATGCGCGGGCCGAAATCAATATACGGTGTAATATCACGCAGGGATTCCAGCCAGTGCACCAGCACCTCCCCACAGGGCGATGCCAGTTGATAACCAGAAAGTGACACCAGGCTTTGCGGCGGAACAGTTAGTTGCGCCAGCCAGGTGGGATTCCACTGGTTTTCAACACCGCTAAACGACATAAACGTGCGTTCGCCGTCCGGCTCAACTAGCGCAAGACACCAGCCGTTGTCACCCGTGACGCCGTCGATGCGGCTGGAAAGCCCTTCCCGGGCCATGTTATTACGGATGATATCAGCCCATACGCCTTGTCCAACGGGTAGGGCGTTATCGGCCTCCATTCCCAGACGTTTCAGGGCAACCGCAATATTCAGGGCACAGCCGCCAATATTGACGCTTTGCTGTTGCAGTTCAATATCACAGCCTCGCCAGGGGAGGGCGTAAGCGTCAGCAATCACATCAATGACCGCCGCGCCGACGATGGTGATGGGACGCTTGTTGCCTAAGGTGGGTAATCGTTGCATCAGATTCATGATGCCTCCCGTTGCTCTCGGTAGTGTGCAAGCGCCGTGGCGTAGCGGGTAAAGTCGAGTTGGTTCACTTCATCAAGCTGCTGCTTCAGGGTGGCGTCGATAGCAGAAATCCCCCTCAGTGCGCCGCAAATTGCAGTTGCCATTGCGCCGATGGTGTCGGTATCGCCACCGAGATTTGCGCACAGAATGGCGCAGCGGTTAGGGTCGCCTCCAGCCAGCTCAACCATCGCAATTGCGCAGGGAACGGATTCAAGGGTACTGGTGCCTGCGCCAACGCGCTGATAGAGCCCCTCACAGGCTGATTCAATACCATTTGCCTGACGTACCACGCACAAAGCCAACTCCAGCCGGGCAGCCAGCGAGGCACTAAAAGTGGTGATCCGCTTTTCCTGCGCCTGGCGTGCCACAGCAGGCAGCGAGTCGACAATAGCCTGCCAGCTATCTCCTTCGATAGCCCGAGAGATTGCCCACGCCACCACGACGGCACCCGCAATCGCGAGGTCGGATTTATGCGTGGGGCTGGAAGCCAGCGCCACCTCATCAATAAAGCTGTCTAGCTGTGTTGGTGCGAGCAGGCAGCCTAGCGGTGAGACGCGCATCGCCGCCCCATTCGTGACGCCGTTGTTCTCCAGTTCATCGATCGGTACTGCGTCGCGAATGGCATTGAGCGCAATTTTAGAAGTCGGACCCAGCACGTTTTTATTGAACGCATCGAACCCTTCAGCCCAGGCAAGGATATTGCGCCCGATAACTTCTGGTGAGATTTTGCCATGACATTCAATGATGGCATCCGCTAGGCAGAGCGCCATCGATGTATCATCCGTAAATTCGGCACGATTAAAGTAACAGGCTGCATTGTTTTCAGCCGGCCCCGGCAGGAAACGGTCAATCCACCCAAAGTGAGCTTTAACGCGTGAGCGAGGCCAGAGTTCAGACGGCATGCCCATCGCATCGCCTAATGCCTGCCCGTAGAGCGCGCCGAGAATACGTTCCGTTTTCATTTAACTTCCTCTTGTTTCAGTGCAGCATCGCAATCGTCGTTTTGCACCTTAATAGCGGTGATCTCTGTATCCGATTCGCGAAAGAAAATCATAAACAACACGGCGATAACGGCGATCATAGCGGCGCCGAAGCCCCACATTCCTGCCCAGTTGAAGGTCAACCCATTTACCGGCTCTTGATAAGCAAACATTTTCTCCATCATTACGCCGCCCAGACGATAGCCGAGTAAACTGCCAAACCCCTGGCAGCAGAGCGTGATTAGCCCTTGCGCCGCCGTACGCATGTGTACCGGTGCTTTTTTATCAACGTAGATATAGGCAGTAACGTAATAGAAATCGTAGCTTACGCCGTGAAGCAAAATTCCAAGAAACAGCAGGGCATAGGTGAAGTATTGATCTGCACCGCCGTAGACGAAAAATCCGTAACGAATCGCCGCGGTGATAAGACCAAGCAATAATACCTTTTTAATGCCAAAGCGTGTGGTGAAGAACGGTAGTGCCAGCATGAAGAAAATTTCAGAGAACTGGCCGAGCGTCATCCATCCTGTCGCGTTTTGCATTCCGACTTCCGTGAGGTAGCCGTTGGCGAAGATGTAGTAGAAAGCCAGCGGCATAGCGAACAGGAATGAGCAGAAGAAAAACACAAGAAAGTTTTTATCACGTAACAGGATGAGCGCGTCCAACCCCAGCATCACTTTTAAATCCAGCTTGCCGGTACTCTTCGGCGGCGTATCGGGCAGCATAAAGGCAAAAATACCCAGCAGCACCGAGCTGCCAGCAGCGATCAACAAAGGGATATTGGTCGGAGAAATATCGCTATAGCCCATCATTTGTGGCAGAAAGCCGCAGACCAGGCCAGAGACAATCCAGCCAATGGTGCCCATCACGCGAATGCGGGGAAAGTCACGTTCGACATCCGGCACGTTGGCAAAAGCGATGCTGTTGGTCAGTGCAATGGTCGGCATATACGTGAGGGAGTAGGCCAGCAACAACGGGAAGAAGCCGCTGAAGGTGGTTTGCTGCGCGGCGAAATACATTAATACCGCGCCGACAAACATCAGTACGGCCAGCACTTTCTGCGCTGAGAAAAAGCGATCGGTCAATGAACCTACGAGGATCGGCGAAAGGATCGCCGCAATGGCGGTACAGGCATAGGACCAGCCAATTTCACCAGCGGTAAATCCGCTTTTATTCAGCCATAACCATAAAGGGACAAACCACGCGCCCCAGATAAACCACTCAATGAACATCATGAATGACAGCTTTACTGTAGTTTTCATCTTTAAATCCTTCATGATAGGTAAGGTACGTAATAACAATACCATTATGTAATACCTTTTAAATACCTTTGGGGTGGAACTTTGACCGATATAACATTTTCCCGGTTATGGATGATGTCAGCGGATGACATTTAAAAATCCCTCTGCAATGGAAAAATCCCACTTTCGATACCAGACTTATTGCTGCCCAAAAATAATTGGGTTGGGAAAACGCATGCCGGTTTCGACCGGCACTTACGGGAGATCGCTATGACTGATATTACGCAGTTGCTTGGCAAAGATGCCGACACGCTTTTACAGCACCGCTGTATGACGATTCCAGCCGACCAGCTCTATTTGCCGGGGTCGGATTACGTCGATCGGGTGATGGTTGATAACAACCGTCCGCCGGCGGTGCTGCGTAATATGCAAACCCTGTATAACACCGGCCGCCTGGCGGGAACCGGATATCTGTCGATCCTGCCGGTCGACCAGGGCGTAGAGCATTCTGCTGGCGCCTCTTTTGCCGCCAACCCGCTGTACTTTGATCCGAAAAATATCGTCGAACTGGCCATTGAAGCCGGTTGTAACTGCGTGGCCTCCACCTATGGCGTGCTGGCCTCGGTGTCGCGCCGCTATGCGCACCGCATCCCCTTCCTGGTCAAGCTGAACCATAACGAAACGCTGAGCTACCCGACCGAATACGATCAGACGCTGTACGCCAGCGTTGAGCAGGCGTTCAATATGGGGGCCGTGGCGGTCGGGGCGACGATCTATTTCGGTTCCGAACAGTCTCGTCGTCAAATCGAAGAAATCTCCGCTGCGTTTGAGCGCGCGCACGAACTGGGCCTGGTGACCGTGCTGTGGGCCTATCTGCGTAATTCGGCGTTTAAGAAAGATGGCGTCGACTACCACGTTTCCGCTGACTTAACCGGCCAGGCTAACCATCTGGCGGCGACCATCGGCGCGGATATCGTGAAGCAGAAAATGGCGGAAAATAACGGCGGCTATAAAGCGGTGAACTTCGGCTATACCGATGACCGGGTTTACAGCAAGCTCACCAGCGATAATCCGATCGATCTGGTGCGTTACCAGCTGGCGAACTGCTATATGGGCCGCGCCGGGCTGATTAACTCCGGCGGCGCCGCGGGCGGGGAAACCGATCTCTCCGATGCCGTGCGCACCGCGGTTATCAATAAGCGCGCGGGCGGCATGGGGCTGATTCTGGGCCGTAAGGCGTTTAAAAAATCGATGGCCGACGGCGTGAAGCTGATCAATGCCGTGCAGGATGTCTATCTGGACGGCAAAGTCACCATCGCTTAAGCATTCGTGTGGCGGCGCTGCGTCTGGCCGGGCTACGGTTTCGTGCGGTCTGGTAGCCCGGGTAGGGCGTTTACGCCGCAGCCCGGGATCTTGCTTACTCGCGAATCAGCCGCGCCGTGTGCTGTAGCGTTTTATACGCTTCATAGCGCCGCTGATGATCGGCGCTATACTGGGCAACGCAGCGGTAGGTTTTATCCACCCGGGTAAACTGCTTCATCGCTTCCGGCAGGGACGGGGCGATCTGGCCGGCCACCGCGCCGAGAATCGCCGAACCTAACAGCACCGGTTCGCTGGATTCGGTACTCACCACGCTCACTCCGCAGGCGTCCGCCAGCAGCTGGCGCACCAGCGGATGCTGCCCGGCTCCGCCGCTGATGACGATATGCTCGCTGTGGATGCCGCACGCCTTCTGGGCGTCAATAATCTGCCGCAGGCCGTAGCCGATGCCGCACAATCCGGCGACGTAGAGCGCCATCAGGTTGTCCAGATCCCGCTCCATCCCCAGCCCGGCGATAATCGCTTTCGCGTGCGGGTCGGCCAGCGGCGCCCGATTACCTAAAAATTCAGGCACCACGTGCAGCCCGGCGGCGAGTTTGACCGCGGCAGAAGGACGCTCCACTTTCGCCAGCACGCTATCGGCAAGATAAACCGGCAGCGGGACGCCGCGCGCCCTGGCCAGCGCCTTAGCCTCGACGGCGGCGGGATGGAAGCTCAGCAGCTGGTCGATGGCCGCTCCGGCCGCGCTCTGCCCGCCTTCGCTCAGCCAGAACCCCGGCACCATCGCCGAGTAATATGGCCCCCAGACGCCGGGCACGAACACCGCTTCCTGCGTGGTGGTCATGGTGCAGGAGGAGGTGCCGAAGACGTAGGCCATATTGTTGACCGCGCCGTTAAGCACGCCGACGGTGCCGATACCGCCCGCGTGGGCATCGATCATCCCGACCGCCACCGGAGTACCAACCGGCAGGCCCATCTCCTCTGCCACCGTGGCGCAAAGGCCGTCGCCGCAGGGGGTTCCCGGATCGACAATCCGCTGGCCGATGCGGACAAAATCTTCATCCGCCAGCTCTTCGAGGCCAATCTGGCGGAAGTAGCTGGCATCCCAGCGTTGTTCATGCGCCAGGTAGGTCCATTTACAGGTCACGGTACAGACCGAGCGGGCTAAATCGCCGGTCGAGCGCCAGGTGAGATAATCGGCGAGGTCGAAGAAGTGGCGCGCCTGCTGATAAATGTGCGGGCGGTTCTCCTTCAGCCAGAGAATTTTCGGCGTTTCCATCTCCGGCGAGATTTTACCGCCGACGTACTGCAGCACCGCGTGGCCCGTGGCGTTGATCTTTTCCGCCTGCCCGGTGGCGCGGTGATCCATCCAGACGATAATGTTGCGCTCCGCATCTTCCGAAGGCCCAACCGCCAGCGGGGTGTCGTTATCGCCAATCACCACCAGCGAGCAGGTGGCATCGAAGCCGATCCCGGCAATCGATGACGGCGCGACCCCGGCGCTGGCCACCGCCGTTTTAATGCAGTAACACACCGCCTGCCAGATCTCGCGGCTCGACTGTTCGACCACGCTTCCGGCGCTGCGGAACAGGGTAATTTCCCGGGTCGCGTGGGCGAGAAGCTCGCCCCGCAGATTAAACACCCCGGCGCGAACGCTGCCCGAACCGACATCGACGCCAATAATATGTTGCGTATCGCTTTGCATAACATCCTCTCACACAGTCTGGTTGAACGGTCAGAGATCCACGCTGTTCGGCAGGATCACAATGTCGCGCACGGTGACGTTTTTCGAGCGCGTCACCATAAACAGCACCGACTCGGCCACCTCAATCGGCTGCATCAGGCTGCCGTTGGCCAGCGCTTCGTCCATTTTGGCTTTCGGCCAGTCGTCCAGCAGGGCGGTGACCACCGGGCCCGGCAGCACGGCGCCGACGCGCACGCCGTACTGCGAAACCTGGCGGCGGGTAGTATGAACAAACGCCTGGACGGCAAATTTCGACGCGGTATAGATAGGCTCCCAGATCACCGGCACCACCCCCGCGATAGAGCTGGTGAAGATAATGTCCCCGGACTTTTGCGCGATAAGATGCGGCAGGACGCTACGCACGCAGCGGAAGGCGGCGTTGGTATTGAGGTGTAGCACGCGGTCCCAGACGTCCGGATCGCCCTCGGCCACCGGCCCGCCGATGTACGCTCCGGCGTTGGCGTGGAAAATATCGAGACGCCCGGTGAGCTGCAAAATACCCTGCAGAATATTATCGACCTGATCCGCCTGCATCAGGTCAACCTGCAGGGCGAAGGCGTTTTCGCCGAGTTCGGCGACAAGTTTGTTGAGCTTCTCGCCTTCACGGTCGATAAGCACCACTTTTGCGCCAGCGCCCAGCAGGGTCCTGGCGCATTCGAGGCCGATACCGGACGCCGCGCCGGTAATAGCGGCGACTTTACCGCTAAGGGAAGTATTCATAGAGGAGACAGAGTGGTTCATTTTATAATCCTTTACAGAGTCTGGTTGGAACTATCGAACGCGAGGGCATCGCGTTCGACGCTGGAGACGAAAACTTGTTAAGGTATTGAATATGAGCGTCATTTTTTTGATGTCCGCTGGCGTATTCACGCTGAATGCGTTAATACTTCGGGAAGTAAAATGGAAGCTCAATCGATGAAGCTCATGTTGCGCTAGCTTCATCGATTGAGCAAGTGGGGAAATTAACAGCGAAATGATTTTGTGACGCAAGTTGGGAAAATGAAGAAAATCACGATTTACGACCTGGCGGAACTGTCCGGCGTTTCGGCGAGCGCGGTGAGCGCTATCCTCAACGGCAACTGGAAAAAGCGCCGCATCAGCGCGAAGCTTGCCGAAAAGGTGACGCGGATTGCCGAGGAGCAGGGCTATGCGATTAACCGCCAGGCCAGCATGCTGCGCAGCAAAAAATCGCGCGTCATCGGTATGATTATCCCCAAATACGATAACCGCTATTTCGGTTCGGTGGCGGAGCGCTTTGAGGAGATGGCCCGCGAGCGCGGCCTGCTGCCGATTATCACCTGTACGCGCCGGAGGCCAGAGCTGGAGATCGAAGCGGTAAAAGCGATGCTCTCCTGGCAGGTTGACTGGGTGGTGGCCACCGGGGCAACCAATCCGGACAAAATTACCGCCCTGTGCCAGCAGGCAGGCGTGCCCACGGTCAATCTCGACCTGCCGGGCTCTGTCGCCCCGTCGGTGATATCGGATAACTACGGCGGCGCGAAGGCGCTGACCCACAAAATCCTCGCCAACAGCGCTCGCCGTCGGGGAGCGCTGGCGCCGCTGACCTTTATCGGCGGGCGCAGCAGCGACCATAACACCCGCGAGCGTTTACGCGGCTTCCACGATGCGCATCGGGAGCAGGGGCTGGTCGTGCCGCAGGAAAATATCCTGGCGCCCGGCTATTCAAAAGGCAAAGTTGAGGCCTGCCTGCAGGAGCGGTTTGCTACCGCGAAGACCCCATTGCCGGGGCTATTTGTCAACTCGACAATATCGCTGGAAGGGGTGGTGCGTTGGCTGTCGCAGGCGGGACTTACCGGCAGCGCCCAGCCGCCGATGGGCTGCTTTGACTGGGACCCGTTCGTCTATCTGCTGGGGCACGATATCGACATGGTGCAGCAGGACGTGCCGGCGATGCTGGAAGCGGTGTTCAAGATTATTGACGCCGGCGAGGCCGGGCAGCAGCGGATTGAAATCCCGCCGCTGTTGATGAGCAGCCGCTGATCCGGCTGCCGCCGTTAGCGCGTCAGCAGCCAGCGGGCGGTGTGCTCGTCGGTCACCAGGCCGTTGATCCAGCCGCCTTTAAGCGCCGCCAGAATCGCCGGACGTTTGTACTCGCCGCACGCCACCGCGATGCGCGGGCACTGGTTCTGGCGGATATCGTAGCTGGTGATCATTCTGTTGATTTCGCTCTCCACCACGCCGCCTTCGGCATCGATAAAGCGTCCCATGATCTCGCCGATGCCGCCGCGTGCGGTCAGCTCATCCATCTGCGCCTGATTGATAAAGCCATCTTTGAAGATGGGGCTTTGGGTACCTAATGGCCCAATACCGACAAAAATAACGTCCGCCCGGCGGGCGACGGCGGAAACGCTGCGAAACAGCCGGCTGGTACACCACATGTCGTACTCGTCCTGGGTCTGCGCGTAGCGCGGCGCGGGCCACTGATAGTACTTGGCCTTAATTTTGCTGGTCAGCAGCAGCGGGACGTCATCGTAATAGTTGCACTGTCCGTCGGCGTCCATGGCGCTGATCAGGGCGACGCAGCGGGTGTTCAGACTGTCGAAGTCGATGCGCTGCAGCGCTTTTTTCAGTGTAAGGCCGGAACCCAGGCCGATGATTTTCTCTTTATCATCCTGCAGATAGCGGGCCATCAGCTGATAGCAGCCGAAGGAGACGCTATCCAGGGTGCTTTCTTCGTTAAAGGCGGGGACGATATTGCACTCGATAAGCCGGTACTTCTCCTGCAGCAGCTGCGCATAGTCGAGGCAGTTCGCTACCGGGTGGTGCAGGCTAATTGACACAATCCCTTCTTCTTTCGCGGCGGCGATCAGCCGCTGTACCACCGGCCGCGACGTGCCAAGCTGGCTGGCGATCTCGCTCTGATTCTGCCCGGCGATGTAGTACATCCACGCGGCGCGGACCTTTTGATCCAGCCGGATATCATCTTCTTTGCTCATGCTTTCCTGCCCTAAGTGTCGGGCCGCGGCGATAATTTCGCCCGGCGAATACCCGCATTCTCGCCGTGGTCGTGAAAACTGGCAAGCTTTTGCTCTTTTCTGGTCATTTGTAATTTTATTGGGTAATTGTTCTTTTGTGATCCGTAGCTCTTATTTTGGTCAATTGATCATTTACAGTGAGGCCATCAACTCAAGGAGAGCGGAACATGAACAATCAATTCACATGGCTTCACATTGGTCTGGGTTCTTTTCATCGCGCGCATCAGGCGTGGTATCTGCATCGTCTGATCGCTTCCGGAGATAAACGCTGGCACATCGCGGCGGGGAATATCCGCAACGACGCCGAACAGGTGGTTCAGGCGCTGGCGGCGCAGGGCGGGCGCTATGTGCTGGAAACCGTCAGCCCGGAAGGGGAACGTGAATATGAAGAGATCACCTCCATTCAGAAACTGCTGCCGTGGCAGGCCGGGCTGCAGCCGCTGATTAACGAAGGGGCAAACCCGCAGACCAAAGTCATCGCCTTCACCGTGACGGAAGGTGGCTACTACCTGAATACCCGCCATAAGCTGGAAACCAGCAACCCTGATTTGCAGGCCGATCTGGCAGGGGAGTGCAAAACGATTTACGGCACTATCGCGCGGATTCTGGAAAAGCGTATGGCGGATAACGCCGGGCCGCTGACTCTGCTGAACTGCGATAACGTGCGCCATAACGGCGAACGCTTCCACGACGGTATGGTTGAGTTCCTGCAGCTAATCGGCAAGCAGGCGGTGATTGACTGGATGGCCGCCAACACCACCTGTCCGAACACCATGGTCGACCGCATCACCCCGCGCCCGGCGGCGGACCTGCCCGCGCGCATCAAAGCGCAGACCGGCATTGACGATAAAGCGCCGGTGATGGGCGAGACCTTTATCCAGTGGGTGGTGGAAAACAACTTCCGCGATGAACGCCCGAACCTGGAAGCGGTCGGGGTTGAGATGGTGGCGTCGGTGATTCCTTACGAAGAGGCGAAAATTCGCATTCTGAACTCGTCGCACAGCTGCATTGCGTGGGCGGGAACGTTAATTGGCCAGCAGTACATTCATGAAAGCACGCTAACGGATTTCATCTACGCCATTGCCGACCGCTACGTTACGGAAGATGTGATCCCATGCCTCGGCGATAATGGCATTGACCTGCCGGCCTATCGCGACGTGGTGCTCAAACGCTTTACCAACCCATATATCCAGGACACCAACCAGCGCGTCGCCGCCGATGGCTTCTCGAAAATTCCGGCGATGATCGCCCCAACCCTGCAGGAGTGCTACCAGCGCGGCGTTCGCCCGCAAGCCACCGCCATGCTGCCCGCGCTGTTCTTCGTCTTTATGGAGCAGTGGCACAAGGGCACCCTGCCGTATGAGTACCAGGACGGCATCCTCGACGCCGAGGGGGTACATCAGATGTTTGAAGCCAACGATCCGCTGGCCCTGTACGCCCGCGATAAAGCGCTGTTTGGCGAACTGGCCGAAAACGCCGATTTCCTCGCGCTGATGCGCGAAAAAGTGGCGGCCGTTTATACGCTGATTAACTAAGAGGTGGCTATGTATCTGGGTATCGATCTCGGCACATCGGAAGTCAAAGCGCTGGTCATTGATGAGAACAATGAGGTTATCGCCAGCCATAGCGCGCCGCTGAGCATTCAGCGGCCCCATCCGCACTGGTCAGAACAGTCGCCGCAGTCATGGTGGGAGGCGACGGAGTATCTGATGACCACGCTGCGGGAAAAATGCGCCCAGCACTGGCCGGCCATTAAGGCCATTGGCCTTTCCGGGCAGATGCACGGCGCGGTTCTGCTGGATGCCGAGGGGGAGGTGATTCGCCCGGCAATCCTGTGGAACGACACCCGCTGCGCCGCGGAGTGCGCGGAGCTGGAGGAGAGGGCGCCGGAGCTGCATCAGGTGGCGGGAAACCTGGCGATGCCCGGCTTTACCGCGCCGAAGCTGCTGTGGGTGCGTCGCCATGAGCCGGAAAACTTTCAGCGCACCGCCACGGTGCTGCTGCCGAAGGATTATCTGCGCTACCGGATGACCGGTAAAAAAGTCTCCGATATGTCCGACGCCGCCGGGACGCTGTGGCTGGACGTGGCGAAGCGCGACTGGTCCGACGCTCTGCTGGATAAATGCGGCCTGGCGCGCAGCCAGATGCCGACCCTGGTCGAAGGCTGTGAGGTTTCCGCCACCCTTGACCCGCAGGTGGCCGAACGCTGGGGGCTGAACGCCTCGGTAGCGGTAGCCGGAGGCGGCGGCGATAACGCGGTCAGCGCCATAGGCGTCGGCGCGGTTTCGCCCGGGGATGCGTTCATTTCGCTTGGCACCTCCGGGGTGCTGTTTGTGGTGACCGACGCCTATCGTCCGGCTCCGCAGTCGGCGGTCCATGCGTTTTGTCACGTGCTGCCGAATCTGTGGCATCAGATGAGCGTGATGCTCAGCGCCGCCAGCTGTTTGCAGTGGTTCTGCCGCCTGACCGGCACTACGGAAGTGGCGCTGCTGGAGGAGATTGCCGAACTTAGCGAAGAGGAGAAGTCCCACGCGCCGTTCTTCTTACCCTATCTCTCCGGCGAACGTACGCCGCACAACGATCCTGACGCGCGCGGCATGTTCTGGGGTATGACCCACTCCAGCCTGCGCGCCCAGCTCGGCTACGCGGTGCTGGAAGGGGTGAGCTTCGGCATCAGCGACGGTCTGCAGGTACTGAAAGAGAGCGGTACGCAGATCGAACAATGTTCGCTGGTTGGCGGCGGCGCCCGCAGCCCGTTCTGGGCGCAGCTGTTGGCCGATATCCTCGATATGCCGGTGGTGACCCACAAAGGCGGTGAGACCGGCGGCGCGCTGGGCGCGGCGCGGCTGGCCAGCCTGGCGGCGGGCAAACCGATTACCGAAGTCTGTGAAAAACCGGAGATCTGGCAGACCTGGCGCGCGGACCCGGTACGCCATCAAACCCTGATGCGGCGCTATGCGCAGTTTAAGGCCCTGTATTTAAACGATCTGAACTATCGGCAGCATTAATTTTTATCACCATAACCGCTCCGGTGAACTGACCGGAGCGGCCTCCTGTACCCTAAAAACGAGGTCATTATGTCCATCAATAATAAACAGTGGCTCGGTTTACCCCTGAACCTGCTCTGGGGATACATCGCCATTGCCGTATTTATGACCGGCGACGGTTTTGAACTGGCATTCCTGTCGCACTACATCAAAGAGCTCGGGTTCTCCCCGGCGCAGGCATCGTTCGCCTTTACCCTCTACGGCCTGGCCGCCGCGCTGTCGGCGTGGATCTCCGGCGTGGTGGCGGAAATCATCACGCCGCTGAAGACCATGATGATTGGCTTCGTGCTGTGGTGCGTGTTCCACGTGCTGTTCCTCGTTTTCGGCCTCGGTCACGCGAACTATGCCCTGATCCTGGTTTTCTACGGCATCCGCGGCTTCGCGTATCCGCTGTTCCTTTACTCGTTTATCGTCGCCATTATCCACAACGTGAAAAGCGATAACGCCAGCTCGGCGATCGGCTGGTTCTGGGCGGTTTACTCGATCGGCATCGGCGTGTTCGGCAGCTATATTCCGAGCTTTACCATCCCGCATATCGGCGAGCTGGGGACATTGTGGCTGGCGCTGGCTTTCTGCGTCACCGGCGGCATCATTGCGCTGGCTTCCCTGCGCCATATTAAAACGCCGCACCATATGCAGAACCTGACCACCCGCGAGAAGTTTGCCGAACTGGGCCGCGCGGCGACGCTGCTCTATACCAACCGCAATATTCTGCTGTCGAGCATGGTGCGAATTATCAACACCCTGTCGCTGTTCGGCTTTGCGGTGATTATGCCGATGATGTTCGTCGATGAGCTGGGCTTTACCACCTCGGAATGGCTGCAGGTGTGGGCGGTCTTCTTCTTCACCACCATATTTTCGAACGTGCTGTGGGGCATTCTGGGCGAAAAACTGGGCTGGATGAAGGTGGTGCGCTGGTTCGGCTGCATCGGCATGGCGCTCTCCAGCCTGGCGTTTTATTACATTCCGCAGCACTTCGGACATAACTTCGCGATGGCGCTGCTTCCGGCTATCGCCCTGGGGATCTTTGTCGCCGCGTTCGTACCGCTGGCGGCGGTTTTCCCGGCGCTGGAGCCGCAGCACAAAGGCGCGGCCATTTCGGTATATAACCTGTCGGCGGGGATGTCGAACTTTCTCGCGCCGGCCATTGCGGTGATTTTGCTACCGTTCTTCAGCACCATTGGGGTGGTGATCGCCTATACCGCGCTGTACGTGGCGGCTTTTTTCCTCTGTGCGTTTATTCGCGTGGAGCAGCCGGGTTTTTCCCACAAGGAAGCGCCGGCCAGCGAGCAGGTAGAGTTCTCTTAAGGTGATGCGGCCGGCATGCCAGGCATGCCGGCCTTAATGAGGTGGATGATGAGTATTCAGGCAGTGATTTTTGACATGGATGGCGTAATTATTGATTCCGAAGCCCTGTGGCGGCAGGCGCAAATCGACGCCCTCGCGCAGTGGGGAGCAACGGCGAGCGTCGAGGAGTGCGAAACCCTGACCAAAGGCAAACGCCTCGACGATATTGCCCGCACCTGGTGCCGCTATTGCCAGCTTGAGCTTGCCCCGCAGCGGCTTGAGGCCGCGATATTGCAGCGTATTACCAGCCTGATCGCCGCCGAAGGCGAGCCGATGCGCGGCGTGCATGAGGCGTTACGCTATTTTCGCCATACCGGTTATAAAATTGCCCTCGCCACCTCCTCGTCCCGGCAGGTTATCGCCGCCGTGCTGAACAAGCTCTCGCTCTGGCACTATTTTGATGTGATTTGCAGCGCGGACGATGAAGCGCAGGGCAAGCCGCATCCGGCGGTGTATCTGACGACGTTGGATAAGCTGAATCTCGACGCCAGCCGGTGCCTGGTGATCGAAGACAGCTTCAACGGCTTTAGCGCCGCCCGGGCGGCGGGGATTGCCACGATAGTGATTGCCGAAGATAGCCAGCACGCGCGTTTTCAGGGCGCCGCTGGCCGCTATCGGGCGCTGCCTGAACTGCTGGAAGCCCTTACCGCCGAGGCGGAGGCGGTCGAATAACTCACCCTTTCGTGAGCGCAGAAAATCCCGGGATGTACACGGTCGGTTACTCTCTTTTCTGCGCTCACGCCCCCCTTTTTCACCATGCCGATCCGCCTCACATTTCGCTTATCTTTTGTGAAAACAGTCACGCCTTGTTGTGCCAATGCCCAAATTTATTGCCTTGCTTAGCGGTGTTTGTCCGAGGCACTGCTGCGTAATTGTGCTTAGATTAGATATTGAAACGTATTTTCAATAATGTGAAACCACTTTACCGATTTGCTTCTATCGATCGGATTTGGCCGTGATAAGGACCGAGCATGAAAATTGAATCTGTAAATGTCACCGTTTTCCAGTATCCCACGCGTCGGGTTTCCGACAGCGCCGGGCACTCCCATCCGGGGGAGGAAAGCATGGCGAAAATGGCGATGCTGACCATCACCGCCGATGATGGCGCGCAGGGCTTTTCGTTTGCGCCTCCGGAAGTGGTGCGCCCGTTCGTGGTGAATACCTTTTTCCGCAAGGTGCTGGTGGGGCAGGACCCGTTTAACCGCGAGCGTATCTGGCAGGATCTTAACCACTGGCAGCGCGGCAGCGCTCACCAGCTGACCGAGCGCGCGCTGTCGTTTATTGAACAGGCGCTGTGGGACCTGATAGGCCGCAGCCTTAAGATGCCGGTTTACAAGCTGCTCGGCGGCTATCGCGACATCGTCCCGGCCTACGGCAGCACGATGTGCGGCGACGATCTGCCGGGCGGTCTGTCGACCCCGGAGGAGTATGCCGCCTTTGCCGAAAAGCTGGTCGCCCGCGGCTACAAGGCCATCAAGCTGCACACCTGGATGCCGCCAATCTCTTTTGCGCCCAATCCCAAAATGGACATTAAAGCCTGCGCGGCGGTGCGCGAAGCGGTGGGGCCGGATATTGACCTGATGATTGACGGCTATCACTGGTACAGCCGCGCCGAGGCGCTGTGGATCGGCAAAGAGCTGGAAAAACTCAACTTCGCCTGGTTTGAGGAGCCGATGGAGGAGGATTCGATGTCCTCCTACGCGTGGCTGGCGGAAAACCTGTCGATCCCCATCGTCGGGCCGGAGAGCTTCGGCGGCAAGCACCGCATGCGCGCCGAATGGGTGAAAGCCGGAGCCTGCGACATTCTGCGCGCCGGCGCTAACGGCGTGGGCGGTATTACCCCGACCATGAAGGTCGCGGCGCTGGCGGAATCTTTCGGCATGGATTGCGAAGTCCACGGCAACGGCGCGGCAAGCCTGGCGGTGGTCGGGGCGATCCGCAACTGCCGCTGGTACGAGCGCGGCCTGCTGCATCCGTTCCTCGACTACGATGAACCGGCGGCTTATCTCAACAGCCTTGTCGACCCCATGGATGACCAGGGCTTTGTGCATCTGTCACAACGTCCGGGCCTCGGCGAAGACATTAATTTTGCGTATATCGAAGCCAATACCGTTAGCCACGACTGATTCAAAAAAATAAATGCCCGATGGCGCTGCGCTTATCGGGTCTGCGGCCCGGTAGACCGGATAAGGCGAAAATGCCGTCATCCGGCAACATGTACCCTACAGTACAGGCAAACAGAGATATGAAAAAAACCTCCCGACTGGCAGCGTGCTTGCTCGCGCTCGCCGTGTCGATGGGGAGCGGGGCGGCGATGGCGAAAACGCCGCCCGACCAGCTCATCATCGGTATGAATATGAATAACCTGCTCACCCTGGACCCGGCGGCGATGACCGGTAATGAAGTGGTGGGGATCGTGGTCAACCTCTACGACTCGCTGGTGGAGCTTGACCCTGAGCAGCTCACCAACGTTAAGCCCGCGCTGGCGAAATCCTGGGATATCAGCCCCGACGGCAAAACCCTGACCTTTCATCTGCGCGACGACGTGAAATTTCACTCCGGCAATCCGCTGACCGCCGCCGACGTGGTGTGGTCGATGCGGCGCATCCTGCACCTCAACCTGGCGCAGGCCTCGGTATGGAAATCCTACGGCTTCAGTCAGAAAAACATCGACGGCCAGGTCAGCGCGCCGGACAGCTTCACGGTGCAGATCGTGTTGCCCAAAGATAACGACCCGCAGCTGGTGATCTACTCGCTGGCGGCGCTGGGCAACCTCGGAGTGCTCGACAGCAAAACGGTGCAAAGCCACCAGCAGGATAACGACTGGGGTAACCGCTGGCTGACCACCCATGAAGCCGGTTCCGGGCCGTTCACGCTGGAAACCTGGCAGGCGAAAGATGTGCTGCGCATGAAGCGCAATCCTGACTACTGGCGCGGCGAGGCGAAAATGAGCCGCGTGGTGCTGCGCCATTTCCAGGAGTCGCAAACCCTGCGCCTGATGATCGAAAAAGGCGACCTCGATATTGCCAACAATATGGCGGTTTCCGACATCAACGCCCTGCGCAGCGACCCCCAGCTGACCGTCGACGCGGTGCAGCGCGGCACCATGTACTACGTGGCGATGAGCATGAAAGAGGCGCACTTCGCCCATCCGAAAGTGCGTGAAGCGGTGCGCTATCTGATTGACTACCAGGGCATCAATAAAGCGCTGATGCCGGGCTACGGGGTGCTGCACCAGCGGCCGATTAAGGCGGGCATGCCGTCAACGCTGCCCGACCCGGGCTATAAGCTGGACGTGGCGCGGGCGAAAAAGCTGCTGGCGGAAGCAGGCTATCCCAACGGCTTTGATACCACGCTGCGGGTCCTCTCGGATCAGCCGTTCCTGAACATTGCAATCGCCGTGCAGTCGACGCTGATGCAGGCGGGGATTAACGCCAAAATTATCACCGGCACCGGTAACCAGATCTACGGCGCGATGCGCGAGCGTAAATTTGACCTGCTGGTAGGACGCGGCGGCAGCGGAATGGAGCCGCACCCGCACTCCAGCCTGCGCGCGCTGGTCTATAACCCGGATAACAGCGATGAGGCGCGCCTGACCAACTTCCAGGGCTGGCGCACCGGCTTTTACGACCCGCAGCTCAACGCGATGATTGACCGCACCCTGCTGGAACGCGATCCGCAAAAACAGGTGGCCGACTACCAGGCCATCCAGACGCGCTACGACCAGCTGGTCCCGGCCCTTATTCCGCTTTCGCAGATGGTCGATTCCGTGGTGGTGCGTAACGAGGTGCGGCAGTATCAGCCGCACCCCTCTGCCACCACTTTTCTGCGTGACGTCGATAAAGTCCGCGAAGGAGAAAAAGGATGAGTATCGCAATCCTTGCGCCCGGCTCACGCGGCCGGCGCTTATCAAAACGGCTGCTGCAGGTGGTGATTACGCTGTTCGGCCTGCTGCTGTTGACCTTCACTATTGGCCGCGTCATGCCCATCGACCCGGTGCTGGCGATTGTTGGTCCGGACGCTGACCAGAGTACCTACCAGCAGGTTTACCATCAGCTGGGGTTTGATAAATCGCTGACCACCCAGTTTGGCATCTATTTCGTCAACCTGCTGCACGGCGATCTGGGCAACGCGCTGCTGACCGGGAAACCGGTGGTGGACGACATTATCCGCGTCTTCCCGGCCACCATGGAGCTGGCGACGATGGCGATTCTCGTCGGCGCGGGCCTCGGTATTCCGCTGGGCGTGCTGGCGGCGGCGCGGCGCAATAGCGTCGCCGATTATGTCGTGCGCATTATCAGCCTGGCGGGCTACTCGACGCCGATTTTCTGGGTCGGGATGATGGGGCTTTTAGTCTTCTACGCCTGGCTCGGCTGGGTGGGCGGCGCCGGGAGGGTAGACCTCGGTCTGGACGGTATGGTGCCGCGCCGCACGGGGCTGATGACCGTTGATGCGCTGCTGGCGGGCAACGGTCAGGTCTTCTGGAACGCAATTAATCACCTGATTCTGCCCGCCTCGCTGCTCGGCTTTCACTCGCTGGCCTACATCAGCCGCATGACCCGCAGCTTTATGCTGGCCCAGCTGTCGCAGGAGTTCATTATTACCGCGCGGGTGAAGGGGCTGACCGAGCGTCAGGTCATCTGGAACCACGCGTTTCGCAATATCCTCGTACAGCTGCTGACGGTGGTGGCGCTGGCCTACGGCGCGCTGCTGGAAGGCGCGGTGCTGATTGAAACCGTCTTCTCGTGGCCGGGTTTCGGCTCCTACCTCACCGGTAGCCTGCTGCTGGGCGATATGAATGCGGTAATGGGCTGCGTGCTGCTGGTGGGGGCGATCTTCGTGATGCTCAACCTGCTCTCCGACATGCTGTATCAATTCTTTGACCCGAGGACAAAATCATGACCGTTTCTCTGGATTCGCCGCTTTCGGGCGGCACGGGCGAAGGCCGTCAGCGGCTGCAACGCGCGGCGGCGCGGGCCGTCGGGTTTATCGGCAAAATGGCGCGCAACCCGCTAACGGCCATCGGCGGCGGAATTATCTTTCTGCTGCTGGTGGTGGCGATTTTCGCGCCGCTGATTGCGCCGTATAACCCGCTGGTGCAGGACCTGAACAGCGCGCTGGTCGCGCCGAACGCGCAGCACTGGTTCGGCACCGATGAGTTTGGCCGGGATATATTTAGCCGCCTGGTGTACGGCTCGCGCATCACGCTCTATATCGTGCTGCTGGTCTCGGTGACCGTCGGTCCGCTCGGGCTGCTGCTCGGCGTTTGCGCCGGCTATTTTGGCGGTAAGGTCGATATGGTGCTGATGCGCGTCACCGATATTTTCATCTCCTTCCCGAGTCTGGTCCTGGCGCTGGCGTTTGTCGCCGCCTTAGGTCCGGGGCTGGAGCACGTGGTTATCGCCATCACGCTCACCGCCTGGCCGCCGATAGCCCGCCTGGCGCGCGCCGAAACGCTCTCTCTGCGCCAGGCCGATTTTATCTCCGCCGTACGTCTGCAGGGCGCATCATCGGCCCGCGTCCTCTGGCGCCATATCGTGCCGCTGTGTCTGCCCTCGGTCATTATCCGTATCACCATGAATATGGCCGGGATCATTCTGACCGCGGCCGGTCTGGGCTTTCTCGGGCTCGGCGCGCAGCCGCCGGAGCCGGAGTGGGGGGCGATGATCTCCAGCGGGCGCACTTACATGATGGAGTGCTGGTGGGTGGTTACGATTCCGGGGCTGGCGATTCTGATCAACAGCTTAGCGTTTAACTTCTTAGGAGATGGCCTACGTGACATCCTCGATCCCCGCAGCGAATAATGCTCCGCTGCTCGACGTGCGCGATCTGTGCGTCGACTTTGTTAACGGCAGCGCGGTGACCCATGCCGTGCGCGGCGTCTCCTTCCAGCTGGGGCGCGAAAAGCTGGCCATTGTCGGCGAGTCCGGTTCAGGTAAATCCACCGTTGGGCGCGCCCTGCTGCAGCTGCATCCGAAAAAGGCCCGCGTCAGCGCCAGCCGGATGCAGTTTGCCAACCTCGATCTGCTGCATCTTACTGAAGCGCAGATGCGTGGCGTGCGCGGCAAACGTATCTCCATGATTATGCAGGACCCGAAATATTCGCTTAATCCGGTGGTCTGCGTCGGTAAGCAAATCGCCGAGGCCTGGCTGACCCATCATCCGGGACGCAAAGATGAGGCGAAGGCAAAGGCGCTGGAGATGCTGGAGGTGGTGCGTATTCGCCAGCCGGAGCGCGTTTATCAGCTTTATCCACATGAAATATCCGGCGGACAGGGGCAGCGCATCATGATCGCCATGATGCTGATTACCGACCCGGAATTGATCATTGCCGATGAGCCGACCTCCGCGCTGGACGTGTCGGTGCGCCTGCAGGTGCTGGGCCTGCTGGATGATCTGGTTCAGTCGCGCGGGCTGGGGCTGATTTTTATTAGCCACGACATCAACCTGGTGCGCAGCTTTTGCGACCGCGTGCTGGTGATGTACGCCGGACGGGTGGTGGAGTCTATTGCCGCCTGCGACCTCGATAACGCCCGTCATCCCTATACTCAGGGGCTGATTAACTCGCTGCCGGATATGCAGCATCGTCGCCCGATACTGCCGGTGCTGCAGCGCCAGGCCAGCTGGTTAACGGAATAAGGAGTGGATGATGATTGAAGTTCAACGTCTCAACCTCGCGTTTGGCGAAGGGGAGAAGCGTAACCAGGTGCTGTACGACGTTAATTTCCACGTTAAGCCCGGCGAGATCTACGGTCTGGTGGGGGAGTCCGGCTCCGGCAAAACCACGGTGCTGAAGTGCCTGGCGGGGCTGTTTACCCACTGGCAGGGGGAGTTAACCATTGACGGGCAGCGCTTAGGGCATGAGATTAGCCGCGAGCGCTGCCGTCAGGTGCAGATGGTATTTCAGGACCCGTACGGATCGCTGCATCCCCGTCACACCATTGGCGATATCCTTGAAGAGCCGCTGCAGATTCATCGCATTCACGATCGCGACCGGCGGATTCATGCGCTGCTGGACAAAGTGGGCCTCAATCGTGCGTTTCGCGAACGCTATCCGCATCAGCTTTCCGGTGGCCAGCGGCAGCGCGTGGCGATTGCCAGAGCGCTGATCCTTGAGCCGCAGGTGCTGCTGCTGGATGAGCCGACGTCGGCGCTGGATGTGT
Source organism: Klebsiella sp. RCJ4 (assembly GCF_009025755.1). Lineage (NCBI taxonomy): Bacteria > Pseudomonadati > Pseudomonadota > Gammaproteobacteria > Enterobacterales > Enterobacteriaceae > Klebsiella > Klebsiella sp. RCJ4. The sequence continues at coordinate 167,551 of NZ_WCIN01000004.1, read as the reverse complement.
CGGTGCAGGCCGAGATCCTCAACCTGCTGGCAGAATTGCAGCAGGAGGCTAAACTCACTTACCTGATGGTGACCCACGATTTGGGCGTCATTGCCCATTTATGCCAGAAGGTGGCGGTAATGCAGTACGGGAAAATCCTTGAAACCCTGACGGTCGATGCGCTGGTCAACGGCGAGGCGCAAACGGCCTATACGCAGATGCTGGTTAACGCCAGCCGGCAATATACGCGCGAAATGGCGCGCGAGGTGGCGGCATACTAAGCGATATGGCGCATTGTCTCGCGGATAATGCGCCCTGTTTTTGGATAAAACTTTGAAATGATATGTATTAATAGTTATAAATATCGTCTATTAATGTAAAAGTGGTGTTTAGATCTAAAATGAAAGTATCTGTTGTATGAATGAAAATATATGGAATCATAACTTGTGTTTATTATTCATTTTGAAATAAATAACCAGATTTTCTTCAAATCTCAAAATATTCCATGCTGTAAATTCATTTAAACCTTGTTAATTGCAAGGAAAAACTGCGTATTACGCCTCCAGATCCGCTGAGTAATAGAGTAAACTCGCCTGCGAATAATCTTAAGTTATCAGCTGCGTCATAAAGGATTACCGTATTTAGAGTAGGGTACCCATGCCGCTTATCCACTTGATTACTATTCTCAGGGAACAGGATGGAAAAAACATATACGATTAATGGAATAATTACATTTATTCCTCAACGTGGTGCTCTAATACTCATTGCTGACGAGACGAAAACGGTTTCATTAAATATGCCGGCCAGCCGTTGTTTATTGCTGCTTATTCAGCAGGATGGCAAAACCGTTGCCCGCGAAACCTTTTTCGAGGAAGTGTGGATAAAGCATGGCTCCCAGGTAACCAGCAACGGTTTCTACCAGAATATTTCTCTGCTGCGCCGGGCATTTAAAGAGCTGGGCATGGAGGGCGATATTATTATTACGCTGCCGAGGGTTGGCGTCAGGCTGGATGCGACAATATCGGTGACGGAGTCCCAGCCGTGCGAGATGGAGAAGGCGCCGGAGCCACAGGTGCCCCTGGATGGGCCCGTGCACGAGGAGGTCGCGGCTGCGAGTGTGCCTGAAAAAAAGCGGTTAAGGCCGCGATGCTCTCTGTTATGGGGGCTTGCGGCGCTGCTGAGCTGTCTGGTCGGCGGTTTTGTTGCGTGGCAAACAGAATTCGACTCTTATTTGCAAACTTATTCGCCCATAATTGCTAAATTTTCGCAACAATGTCATTTTTTTGCCAATAATGATGTGGTTGATCACGTTCGTCATGTCAATTTTATCAAGCGCAGCAAATTTGAATGTGAAGAATACTCGTGGATTTATTTGACGCTTTATCCCGGGCAAGCGCGGGTGTCGGTGATTCGCTGCCGTCAGCCATTTAGTCAATGGCGTGATAATCAATGCCTCACCAAATATTACATTAAGGAGGTAGCCAATGCGCCCGCGTGAAATTAAATGGTTAATCGCTATCGTATTTATCGGGGTGCTTAGCGGAATAATGATCAAATCCTGGCAATACTGGCAGCGCAATCATTTCCAGTGCAGCGGCGAGATGCGGCTAATTAACGCAGGCTACCAGGGCGATATTTCCTTACGCTACGTATTTGATAGCAGCCGCGGGCTGGCGATGGTCCGGGGGGAAATTACGCCGCCGCAGGGCGCTGCGTTTACCATTAATCAGAACATCTGGTTTAGCTTTACCCGCGACGGCCAGCACTACTTCCTGCGTTCGGAAACCGTCTCAGCCAGCATCGGCGAGACCGAGCAGGAGGAGCATGTAAAGCGTATCCTGCCAGCGTTTTTCCTCCAGCCGCAGGTACCGTTTTACCTTAACATCCAGCGGCTCAACGAACGTACCCGGCTGCTGTATACCAGCCGGGCGCCGTCTTTGCTTTGCGAAACCTGATTAACGTAGCAGCGGGCAGTCCGGCGGCAGTCGGCAGCGAAGCGCGGCCGGTAACAGCTCCATACGGAAGGTTTTGCCGGTTAGCGGTTCACCATCGAGATTAAACGTCATCTCGTGGGGTGCGGTGATCTCGAACCACGATGAGACGCCGTCGATAATATTCGGCGAGGTTTCCGGATTGGCCAGGGTGCTGAACAGCGCGGGGATTAGCTCTTCGCCGGTGAAAATGCGCAGATGCAGCAGGCCGTCGTTGATTAACGCTTCCGGGCACAGCTGCTGGCCGCCGCCGGCCTGGCGCCCGTTGCCGATGCCGATGACCAGCGCGTCGCCATGCCAGTGAAAGTTCTCGCCGCGGATTTCGCAGCGGTCCGGCTTAAGCGTATCCATGCGCATCAGACCGTGGATTAAATAAGAGACGCCGCCCAGCGCGGCCTTGAGCTTCTCCGGGGTTTCGGTCGTGATTCGGGTGCCGAAACCGCCGGTGGCCATATTAATAAAACCGGTCTTATCGTTAACCCGTGCAACATCTATCGCCACATCGCGGCCAACGATGGCCAGCTTCAGGGCGCTGGCCAGATCCTGGGGGATGCCGACGCTGGTGGCGAAGTCGTTCGCCGTGCCCAGCGGTAAAATCCCCAGCGCCAGATTGCCGTCGCGCTCCACCAGCGCCGTCGCCACCTCATTGATGGTGCCATCGCCGCCGCCGGCAATCACCGTTTCGACATTCAGCGTCAGGGCTTCATCGATAAACCGAACGGCATCGCCCTTTTCCCAGGTGACGCGGACGTGAATATCGATACCTTCGTCGCGTAACAGTTTAACCGCCTCTCGCAGGGACGGTTCATTGGCGCCTTTACCATTCAGAATCAGTAAGCTGGCTGGAAACGTGGACATTATCAGGGGACCTTTGTTGCTCAATGATGCATAAAGTGTACCGCATGCGGAAAGGGAAGGCCGGGAGAGAGATAAAAAAATAAGCCCGCGTAAGGGAGATTACGCAGGCTAAGGAGGTGGTTCCTGGTACAGCTAGCATTTATGGGTTATGTTTTTCAGCGAAATGGATGATATCTGCTTTGAACGAACCGGTATGTGATCCGTTTCTAATATCTTTACATCGTGAAAAAATAACCCAAATTAACTAGTTACTGTGCGGATTTCTGGTCGTCTGACCAGTAAAATTACGCATCAGCAGCGCATACTGCAGCGCCATATCTTCCGGAACAGGCAACCATACTGTGTGGCCATCGCCCGGCGCGACCGGCATGCGTTCACCTTTGCCATTTTCCATATGCTCGAGGGTAAAGTTAACGTTGCCCTGCGGGGTCATCAGCTCAAGGCTGTCGCCGACGGAAAATTTGTTTTTCACCGCCACCGCTGCCAGCTGGCCGTTGCGCTCGCCGGTAAATTCGCCGACAAACTGCTGGCGTTCGGAAACGGAGTAGCCGTGCTCGTAGTTCTGGTAGTCATCGTGCGTATGGCGACGCAGGAAGCCTTCGGTATAGCCACGGTGCGCGAGGTTTTCCAGGGTATCCAGCAGGGAGGTATCGAACGGTTTGCCAGCGGCAGCATCGTCAATGGCCTTGCGGTAGACCTGAGCGGTACGGGCGCAATAGTAATGTGATTTGGTGCGGCCTTCGATTTTCAGCGAGTGGACGCCCATCTGGGTCAGGCGCTCAACGTGGGCAATCGCGCGCAGATCCTTCGAGTTCATGATGTAGGTGCCGTGTTCGTCTTCGAAAGCGGTCATGTATTCGCCCGGACGTTTGGCCTCTTCAATCATAAACACCTGGTCAGTCGGCGCGCCGATGCCCAGCGTCGGCTCGACGTTCTGCACCGGGATCGGTTCGTGCTTATGCACGATATTACCGACGTCGTCTTCTTTACCTTCCTGCACGTTATACTCCCAGCGGCAGGCGTTGGTGCAGGTCCCCTGGTTTGGGTCGCGTTTGTTGATATAGCCAGAGAGCAGGCAGCGGCCGGAGTAGGCCATGCACAGCGCGCCGTGAACGAAAATTTCGATCTCCATTTCCGGCACCTGGCTGCGAATTTCGGCGATTTCATCCAGCGACAGCTCGCGGGAGAGAATAGCGCGGGTGAGCCCCATTTGCTGCCAGAACTTGACCGTCGCCCAGTTGACGGCGTTGGCCTGTACCGACAGGTGAATATCCATATGCGGGAAATTTTCGCGCACCAGCATGATCAACCCCGGGTCGGACATGATCAGCGCGTCCGGTCCCATTTCCACCACCGGCTTCAGATCGCGAATAAACGTTTTCAGCTTGGCGTTATGCGGGGCAATGTTGACCACCACATAGAATTTTTTACCCAGCGCGTGGGCTTCGTTGATGCCGAGCTGCAGATTTTCGTGATTGAATTCGTTATTACGCACGCGCAGGGAGTAGCGCGGTTGGCCCGCGTAAACGGCATCTGCGCCATAAGCGAAAGCGTAACGCATATTTTTCAGCGTTCCCGCCGGGGAAAGGAGTTCCGGTTTAAACATGATTTTCTCGTTCTGATGACAGGTCAGATTCGCCGCACCCGGTACGGCGAGTTGGGGAGTGCCCCCACATTAAGGGCGGGCATTGTAGCGCCCTGGGGGAGGGGAGTAAATATCAGTCGGGTATCTTTGGCGATAAGCGGACGGCAAATCAGTTCCGGGTAGGCATCAAGCGGCCGCTATCTGCCGGTTTCAGCCGCTGCTTTTTCCCCGGAGGCGGCGCTTGACGCGCCTGTCCGGGCTACCCCGCCCGCAGACGGCGGTGAGCCAGTAGCCCGGCTAAGCGCAGCGCGAGCCGGGGAAAAGTCGGGCAGGGGCTAATTATGCCAGCCGGCAGGCGTCGGCTTCCCAGCGGTACCCTACGCCGTAAACGGCGCGGATAAACGACTGCTCGGCGTCCAGCGACTCCAGCTTACGCCGCAGGTTTTTGATATGGCTATCGATCGTTCGGTCGGTCACCACGCGGTAATCATCGTACAGGTGATTCAGCAGTTGTTCGCGCGAGAAGACTTTACCCGGTTCCTGGGAGAGGGTTTTCAGCAGGCGGAACTCGGCGGGCGTGAGGTCCAGCAGCTTGTCGCGCCAGGAAGCCTGAAAACGACCTTCGTCGACAATCAGCGGGCTTTCCGCATCCAGCGCCTGCAGATCGCGCTGCGGTTTGCAGCGGCGAAGAATGGTCTTCACGCGGGCCACCACCTCACGCGGGCTGTAGGGCTTACAGATATAGTCATCGGCGCCGATTTCTAACCCCAGCAGGCGGTCGATCTCCTCGATTTTGGCGGTGACCATAACCACCGGTACCTCAGAGAAACGGCGGATTTCCCGACACAGGGTCAGACCGTCGGTGCCGGGCAGCATCAGATCCAGCAGGATCAGATGCGGCGGCGTCTGGCGAACGTACGGGAGAACCCGATCGCCGTGATTAATCAGCGTCGGCGCATAGCCCGCCGCCTGAAGATAATCGATCAGCAGCTGACCCAGCTTGGGCTCATCTTCCACGATAAGAATGCGTGGCGTGTTTTCATCAACAGGTAATTCAGTCATACGTCTCTCGATAAATTACGTTCCAGAGGTAGTTCTACTTTAATGCTAACCCCGCCCAAAGGCGAATGGCCGGCACGCAAAGTACCGCCGTGGGCCGCGACAATGTTAAGGCAAATCGCCAGCCCTAAACCAGAGCCGCCGCTGGCACGATTGCGCGACCCCTCAGTACGATAAAAACGCTCAACCAACCGCTCCAGCTGTTCATCGGTGACGCCGGGGGCGCTATCGGCAAACTCGAGAACCAGCCCATCGCCGCTCTGGCTGGCGCTAATCTGCAGGCCGCCGCCGCTATCGGTATAGCGCAGGCTGTTTTCCAGCAGGTTATTAAACAGCTGCATCAGGCGATCCCGGTCGCCGAAAATCGTCGCGCTTTCCGGCAGCGAAACGCCGATCGACAGCCCGCGGCTGGCGAAGCGCTCGCGAAACGCGCCGGCGGCGACCTCCAGCAGATTGATGATATCCACCGAGGTTTTCTGGTAGGAGAGGGCGCCTTCATCGGACATCGACAGCTGGTGTAAGTCATCGACCAGTTTGGTGAGGGTGGCGACTTCCGCCTGCAGGGAGGCGATGGAGTCCGGGGTAAATTTGCGGATCCCATCCTGAATCGCCTCCAGCTCGCCGCGCAGCACCGCCAGCGGCGTGCGCAGCTCGTGGGAAATATCGGCCATCAGGTCCCGGCGCATCTGCTGGTTGCGTTCCAGAGTGCTGGCCAGCTGGTTAAAATCTTTGGCCAGACGCCCCAGCTCATCGCTGCTGGTGGCGGCGACGCGGGTGGAGAAATCGCCGGCCGCCAGACGGTGCGTCCCCTCAACCAGGCGTTTAACCGGCGCGAGCAGGCCGCGCGCCAGCGGGAAGGTGGCCAGCGCCGCCAGCAGCGTGGCGAGGGCGACAATCAGCCAGCTGGTACGTTTCTGCTGGCGGTCAAAGTTGATATCGGTGTTGCGCGTCAGGCGTTCAACTGGCGAGGCGATGACCGCGCCAACCTCAACGCCGTCGACCATAATACTGCGCCGGGTACCGTCCTTCGGCACGCGTTCGCGCGGGCCCACCAGTACGCGTCCTTTTTGATCGACCACCCAGAACATCGTGCGCCAGCCGTGCGGAGGCATATCGGGGCCGGGACCGCGGTCGCCACGATCGCCGCGTGGACCGTCGAGCGGCCGGTCCGGCGCGGCGTCCGGCGGCATCTCTTCCGGGCCGGGGCCATCGTGCGGCTCATCCATCGGACCGTGGCCCATACCGCGGCCCGGCGGCGAGCGGTCATCGTTGTCGCGTTCAAAGGTTTTCAGCAGCTGGAAAATAAAGCGGTCGTTGTTGCGCAGGAACGTCCAGCTGCCGTGCTGGGCATACTGCTCGCTCAGGGCATCGCCGAGCATGGTCAGGCGCTGTTCGTTGCCGCGCTTGATATAGTCAATAAAGCCGCGTTCAAAGCTGATACGCACCGCCCAGTGCATACTGATCAGCAGCACGATGCAGGTGGCGAGGATCGCGATAAACAGCTTGCCGGTAATGCCGGGACGCCAGAACTTCAAGACTCACTCCTTTTACGGCGACGAATCACGGTATTGGTCGTGGTGTCATCCGGTACGCGGGAAAAAAGCAGCGCCGGCAGCGCGATAATCACCGCCATGCTTAAGTAGGTATAGAGAAAGACCTGATGAGCGATCGCCGCATCGGCGCTGATATGCTGCTGGCCGTAGAGACCGAGCAGCATTCCGGCGATAGTGACGCCGATACTCATCGACAGCTGCATGACCATCGACAGCAAGCTGTTGCCGCTGCTGGCCAGATCGTCGGGCAGATCTTTCAGGGTCAGCGTATTCATTGAAGAAAAGCGGCTGGAGTTAATCATCCCCTGCAGGAACAGCACCACCGGCAGCAGCCAGTACCAGCCGGCGAGCGCAACGGCCATAAACAACAGGCTGACCAGCGCGAGGCCAATCGTCGAGGTCACCAGTACCCGGCGATAGCCGAAGCGGTTGACCACCTGGACCACAATGCGCTTCATCCCCATGCTGCCGAGCACCATCGGGATCATCATCAGCCCGGCGTGGAACGGCGTAAAGCCGAGGCCGATCTGTAAAAACACCGGCGTCATAAACGGCAGCATGCCGCTGCCGATACGCCCGGCGAAGCTGCCGCCAAGGCCGAGAGAAAAGGTGCGGTTGGTAAACAGCTTCAGGCTAAACAGCGCGTTGCGGTTGCCGCGCGCGTGCCACAGATAGCACAGCATTGACGCCGCGCCGATGGCCACCAGCGCCGTCAGCCACAGGGGGGAGAGCCCGAGCCCTTTTTTACCGTCGAGCGCCAGGGTCAGCGTCGCCATGCCGGCGGCCAGCAGAATAAAGCCGAAGATATCAAAGCGCCGGGTTTGCAGGGTGTAGTTGGGCATCAGGCACAGCGTGGCGATGGCGCCGACGATGCCGACCGGAATGTTGATCAGGAAGATCCAGTGCCAGGAGGCGTACTCCACCAGCATCCCGCCGAGCGCCGGGCCGAGCAGCGGACCCACCTGGCCGGGCAGGGTGACGAAGGTCATCGCCGCCATATATTGACTGCGCGGGACGATTTTCATCACCGTCAGGCGGCCAACCGGCACCATCATCGCGCCGCCGACGCCCTGCAGCACGCGGGCGAGTATCAGCTGATCGAGCGTGGCGGCCTGCGCGCAGAACAGGGAGCCGGCGGTAAATAGCACGATGGCGCTAAAAAAGATATTCCGCACCCCGACCCGGTCCGCCAGCCAGCCGCTGGCGGGCAGCATCACCGCCACCGTTAGCACATAGGAGACAATAACCATATGCATATGCAGCGGGCTCTCCCCGAGGCTCTGCGCCATGGAGGGGAGGGCGGTGTTAACGATAGTGGTATCCAGCGCCTGCATAAAAAAGCCGAAGGCCACTATCCACAGCTGCCAGCGCACGCTGGAGGGAAGATCTGTCATGTTATTCGCTTACCGGTTGAGGGACTTTTCGCGAAAAACGCAGCCGCAGACGGTCGAAGAACAGATAGACCACCGGCGTGGTGTACAGGGTCAACAGCTGACTCATCACCAGGCCGCCGACAATGGTAATCCCCAGCGGCTGGCGCAGCTCGGAGCCGTCGCCGCCGGAGATAACCAGCGGCAGCGCGCCGAACAGCGCCGCCAGGGTGGTCATCATTATCGGCCGGAAGCGCAGCAGACAGGCCTGGAAGATCGCCTCTTCCGGCGGCAGGTTGCCGTTGCGCTGCGCCTCAAGGGCGAAATCGACCATCATGATGGCGTTTTTCTTCACGATGCCAATTAATAGCATAATCCCGATAAGCGCGATTAGGCTGAACGGGGCATCGAAAAGCTCCAGCGCCAGCAGCGCGCCGACGCCGGCGGACGGAATGGTCGACAGAATGGTCAGCGGATGAACGTAGCTCTCATAGAGGATCCCCAGCACGATATAGACCGTGGCGATGGCCGCCAGAATCAGGATCACCTGCGAGTTCATGGTCTCCTGGAACACCTGCGCGGTCCCGGCGAAGGACCCGCGGACGCTGGACGGCACGCCAATCTGGGTCATCGCCCGGTTGATGGCGTCGCTGGCTTCCGACAGCGACTTGCCGGTAGGCAGGTTAAAGGAGATGGTCGACGCCGCCGACAGCCCCTGGTGGTTCACCGACAGCGGCGCGTTGGCCGGCTGCCATTTGGCGAAATAGGAGAGCGGAATCGGCTTGTCTTCGCTGTTGATCACAAACATCTTATCGAGGGCGCTGACGTCCTGGGTGTAGACCGGGTCGACCTGCATCACCACTTTATACTGGTTCAGCGGCTGGTAGATGGTTGAGATCTGCCGCTGACCGAAGGCGTTGTTCAGCAGATTGTTGGCGTCCTGCACGCTGATGCCGAGCCGCGACATGGTATCGCGATCGTAGATCAGATCCATCTCCGCGCCGTTATTCTGGCTGTCGGAGTTGACGTCCGCCAGCTCCGGCAGCGCCGCCAGCGTTTTGCGGATTTTCGGCTCCCATTCCCGCAGCGCCGCAAGGTCGTCCGACAGCAGCGTGTACTGGTAGCTGGCGTTGGCCTGACGGCCGCCGACGCGGATATCCTGTACCGCCATCAGGAACAGGTTGGCCCCCGGCTCTTTGGCCAGCTTCTTCCGCAGCCGATCGATAATCTGCTGCGCCGTTTCATGGCGCTCATCGCGCGACTTGAGGGTGATAAACATCATTCCGCTGTTGACCCGCGAGCCGCCGGTAAAACCGGTGACGTTGTCCACCGCCGGATCTTCACGAATGATCTTCATAAAGTCCTCCAGCTTGCCGCGCATCGCCTGGAACGAGATGCTCTGGTCTGCCTGGATACCGCCCATCAGCACCCCGGTGTCCTGCTCCGGAAAGAAGGTTTTGGGAATTGAGATATAGAGCCAGACGCTCAGCGCGATGGTGCCAAGCAGCACCAGTCCGGTTAAGCGGCTGTGCTTCAGCACCCACTTCAGCGATTTGCCGTATCCGCCCTGAATCGCCACCAGCAGGCGGCCAACCCCGCGCTTGCGCGTCGGCTCGTGGGGCTTGCCGCTTTTCAGCAGCCAGCCGCACATCATCGGCGTCAGGGTCAGAGAGACCGCCAGCGAAATGCCAATCGCCACCGACAGGGTAACGGCGAATTCGCGCAGCAGCCTTCCCGGCAGGCCGCCCATCAGCAGCAGCGGCAGGAACACCGCCACCAGCGAGAGGCTCATCGACAGCACGGTAAAACCGACTTCCCGGCTCCCCTGCAGCGCCGCCTGCAGCGGCTTCATGCCGGCTTCCAGATGGCGGGAAATATTTTCCAGCACCACGATGGCGTCATCGACCACGAAGCCGGTAGCGATGGTCAGCGCCATCAGCGACAGGTTGTTAAGGCTGAAGCCGCACAGGTACATGGCGGCAAAGGTGCCGATCAGCGAAACCGGAACCGCCACCGCCGGGATCAGCGTCGCTCGCCCCGAGCGGAGGAAGAGGAAGACCACGAGGATCACCAGCGCCACCGAGATGACCAGCGTTTGCTCCACTTCCTCCAGCGAGGCGCGGATGGTCGGCGAGCGGTCCTGGGCGATTTGCAGATCGACAGAGGCCGGGATGGTGCGCTGCAGCTCCGGCAGGCGGGCGCGAATGCTGTCCACCGTCTCGATGATATTGGCTTCCGGCAGCTTGCGGATCATCAGCAAAATCGCCGGTTTGGCGTTAGTCATCCCGGCGTTGCGCACGTCCTGCACCGAATCGGTGACGTTGGCGACGTCGCCGAGGCGCACCGCCGCGCCGTTGTTATAGTGCACGATCAGCGGCTGGTATTCGGCGGCGGTCTTCAGCTCGTCGTTGGTCGCCACCTGCCAGCGGTGGGTGGCATCTTCCAGCGCCCCCTGCGGTTTACGTACGTTGGCGTTGCTGATGGCGGTGCGCACCGCGTCCAGCGATACGCCCTGGTTAAACAGCGCCTGCGGGTTGAGGTCGACGCGCACCGCGGGCAGCGAACTGCCGCCGACGTCCACGTCGCCGACGCCGTCAATCTGGGCAATGGTCTGCGCCAGCTGGGTAGAGGCGAAGTCGTACAGTTCACCCTGGGACCAGGTATCCGAGGTGAGGGTGAGGATCATGATCGGCGCGTCTGACGGGTTGGCTTTGCGGTAGGTCGGACGGCTCGGCATGCCGCTCGGCAGCAGGCTTTGCGCGGCGTTAATCGCCGCCTGCACGTCGCGGGCCGCGCCGTTGATATCGCGGTCAAAGTTGAACTCAAGAATGATTCGCGTACTGCCGAGCGAGCTGGAGGAGGTCATCTCATTGACCCCGGCAATCCGCCCCAAAGAGCGCTCCAGCGGCGTCGCCACCGAAGAGGCCATGGTCTCCGGCGACGCGCCGGGCAGCGAGGCGCTGACCATGATGACCGGGAAATCCACCTGCGGCAGCGGCGCCACCGGCAGCAGGCGGAAACCGAGGATACCGCACAGGGTAATGGCGAGCGAAATCAGAATCGTCGCCACCGGACGGTAAATGAAGAGGGCGAAAAACTTCACCTACGCCTCCTCCTCACGCCGCGGGAACCGGCTCTTCATATACAGCGACAGCCGGTCGAATAGCAGATAGATAACCGGAGTCGTGAACAGCGTCAGCACCTGGCTGAGCATCAGACCGCCGACCATGCCAATCCCCAGCGGACGCCGCAGCTCCGCGCCGACGCCGGTACTGAGCATCAGCGGCAGCGCGCCCAGCAGGGCGGCGAGGGTGGTCATCAGGATCGGGCGGAAGCGCAGCAGGCAGGCCTGGTAGATCGCCTCGCGCGGCGGCATGCCCTGCTCGCGTTCGGCGGCCAGCGCGAAGTCGATCATCATGATGGCGTTTTTCTTGACGATGCCGATCAGCAGAATGATGCCGATAATCGCGATAACGTCCAGTTCGCTCCCCGCCAGCCATAGCGCCAGCAGCGCGCCGACGCCCGCCGTCGGCAGGGTGGAGAGAATCGTTATCGGATGAATAAAGCTTTCATACAGTACCCCGAGGACGATATACATCGCCACCACCGCGGCAACCACCAGCCAGACGGTGCTGCCGAGCGCCGACTGGAAGGCCAGAGAGCTGCCCTGGAACTGGGTACGGATATCGCTCGGGAACGCCAGCGCCTGTTCGGCGCCAAGAATCGCTTCGACCGCATCGCCCAGCGAATAGTTGTCCGGCACGTTAAACGAGATGGTGGTAACCGGGAACTGATCGAGATGGTTTATGGATAGCGGGGCAAAGCGCTCCTCGACGCTGGCGATGGATTTCAGCGGCACAATCCCGCCGTCGCTGCTGGTCAGGCGAATATTATCCAGCGCCGCCAGCCCCGGCGTGGCCTGGGTATCATGCTCCAGCACCACGCGGTACTGATTCGCCTGGGTATAAATGGTGGAGATTAAGCGCTGACCGAAGGCGTTATACAGCGCGTTATCGACGTCCGCCATGCTGATGCCGAGACGGCTGGCGCTATCGCGGTCAACGTTGATATACGCCGCCAGGCCCTTATCCTGCCAGTCGCTGCTGACGTCGGAGAGCTGCGGCAGCGCCTGCAGCCGGGCCAGCAGCTGCGGGACCCAGTTGCTGAGCGCGTCCAGCGAGTTCGCCTGCAGGGTGAACTGATACTGGGTGCGGCTGACGGTGGTGTCAATGGTCAGATCCTGCGTCGGCTGGAGGTAAAGCTCAATGCCGGGGATGCCGCTCACCGCGTTCTGCAGGCGGCCGATCACCGTCTGCACGCGATCGTCGCGCTCGTCCAGCGGCTTAAGGTTGATTTGCAGGCGGGCGCTGTTGAGCGCCGGGTTGGTACCGTCGACGCCGACGTAGGAGGTCAGGCTTTCCACCGCCGGATCGTTGAGTATCGCTGCCGACACCTGCTGCTGGCGCTCGGCCATGTTGGCGAACGACGCCGACTGCGGCGCCTGCAGCGTCCCCTGGATAATGCCGTTGTCCTGAATCGGGAAGAAGCCCTTCGGAATAAACACCCACAGCATAATCGACAGCACCAGCGTACCGAGGGCCACGCTCAGGGTCAGCCACGGATGATTCAGCACCCGGCTCAGCCAGCGGCCATAGACGGCAATCACCCGCTCAAAGAAACGCTCGCTGGCGCGCGAGAAGCGGTTCTGCTTGCGCAGAGACTCGTGGCTCAGCATGCGGGCGCACATCATCGGCGTCAGGGTCAGCGACACCACTGCGGAAATCAGGATCGCCACCGCCAGGGTAATGGCGAACTCGCGGAACAGACGGCCCACGATATCGCCCATAAACAGCAGCGGGATCAGCACCGCAATCAGCGAGAAGGTCAGCGAGATAATGGTAAAGCCAATCTCTCCGGCCCCTTTCAGGGCGGCGGCCAGCGGCTTTTCGCCTTTCTCGATATAGCGCGAGATGTTTTCAATCACCACGATGGCGTCATCGACCACAAAGCCGGTGGCGATGGTCAGGGCCATCAGCGTCAGGTTGTTAATTGAAAAATCGAGAAATACCATCACCGCAAAGGTGCCGACCAGCGATAGCGGTACGGCGATGCCGGGAATAATCGTCGCCGGGACGTTGCGCAGAAAGACGTAGATAATCATCACCACCAGGGCGATGGCCAGCATCAGCTCGAACTGGGTGTCGCTGACCGAGGCGCGGATATTGGTGGTGCGGTCGGAAAGTACCTGCACTTTAACCGATTTCGGCAGGCTTTCGGTGAGCTGCGGCAGCATCTGGCGGATGCTGTCGGCGGTCGAGATAATGTTAGCCCCCGGCTGGCGCTGGACGTTCATGACGATCGCCCGCTGATTGTTCGCCCATGCCCCAAGCCAGCTGTTTTCCGCGCCCTGTTCCACGGTGGCGACGTCGCCGAGGCGAATCGGCGCGCCGTTCTGATAAGCGATAATCAGCCGGCGGTAATCTTCCGCCGACTGCATCTGATCGTTGGCGGAGAGGGTCACCGCCCGCGACGGGCCGTCGAGGCTCCCCTTCGCCGAGTTGACGTTGGCGCTGGTTATCGCGGTGCGCACCGTTTCGCTGGTCAGCCCGAGGGCGGCGATGGCCTGGGCGTTGAGCTTGACGCGTACCGCCGGGCGCTGGCCGCCCGCGAGGGTGACCAGCCCGACGCCGGAAACCTGGGAGATTTTCTGCGCCACGCGGGTCTCCACCATATCCTCGACCTGGGTCATCGGCACGGCGGAAGAGGTGACCGCGAGGGTCATAATCGGCGGATCGGCGGGGTTAACTTTGCTGTAGACCGGCGGGTTAGGCAGGTCCGAAGGCAGCAGGTTGGTGGCGGCGTTGATGGCCGCCTGCACTTCCTGCTCCGCGACGTCCAGCGGCAGCGTGAGCTGGAACTGGAGCGTCACCACCGACGCGCCGCCGGAGCTCTGGGAGGACATCTGCTTGAGGCCGGACATCTGGCCAAACTGGCGCTCCAGCGGGGCGGTCACCGACGAGGTCATCACGTCCGGGCTGGCGCCGGGATAGAGGGTTACCACCTGAATCGTCGGGTAGTCCACTTCCGGCAGCGCCGAAACCGGCAGGAAACGATAGCCGATAATCCCGGCCAGCATAATGGCCACCATTAACAGCGTCGTGGCGACCGGGCGCATGATAAACAGACGGGAAGGGCCACCCGTGCTGCTCGGCGGTAACACTTGCATCAGGAGCGCGCTCCTTTTTTACCGTACTCGCGGCTGGTGGCTTTTTCCGGCTCGGCGGCGGTAGCCGCATTGTGGGCTTCCACCACCTCAACCTTCGCGCCTTCGGTCAGACGGTCGATACCGTCGGTTACGACGCGATCGCCGGCGGAAAGCCCGGCGTTGATCACCACTTTCAGGCTGTCCTGAATACCCGGCGTGACGGTGTGCTTGCTGACCTTGTTCTCATCGTTCAGTACCCAGACGAAATGGCCTTCGTTACCCATTTGCAGCGCGGCGGTTGGGATCACCACCGCGTTCTGCTCGGTATCGACCAGCATACGGGCGTTGACGAACTGATTCGGGAACAGGGCATCGTCCAGGTTAGTAAAGCGCGCTTTCAGCTTGATGGTGCCGGTGGTGGCGTCAATCTGGTTATCGAGGCTCAGCAGTGAGCCTTCGCTGATTTTCTGTTTATTGGTGCGGTCCCAGGCTTCGACAGCCAGCTTTTTCCCCGCCTTCTGCGCCTGTACCACCGTGGCGATTTGGTTTTCCGGCAGCGTAAAGACCACGTCGATCGGGTGGGTTTGCGTCAGCACCACAATCCCGGTGGTGTCGCCGCTGGCGATCTGGTTGCCGATATCCACCTGTTTTAAGCCGACCCGGCCGTCGATTGGCGCGGTGATGCGGCTCCAGTCCAGCTGCAGCTGGGCGCTGGCGACGGCGGCTTCGTCCGCTTTGATCGTACCCTGGGTTTCGCTGACCAGCGACTGCTGGGTGTCCAGCTCCTGCCGGGAAACCAGATTGGTTTTGACCAGCTGCTGGTAGCGCGCCAGATCGCGACGGGCGTTGGCCAGGGTGGCCCGATCTTTCGCCAGCTGGCCTTCGGCCTGGGCGAGGGCGACTTTAAACTGGCTGGGGTCGATTTCCGCGAGCAGATCGCCCGCTTTGACCTGCTGGCCTTCGGTAAAGTGGATGGCCAGCAGCTGGCCGTCGACGCGGCTGCGGACGGTGACGGTATTCGCCGCCGTCACGGTGCCGAGGCCGGAAAGGTAGCGCGGTACCGCTTCGCTGGTGGCGGTGGCCGCCTGTACCGGCGCGAGGGCGGCGCCAAAACGACCGGGGCGTCCGCCTCCGGGCCCCTGCTGACGCGCGCCTGATGCCGTCGGCGCGCCGCTGTTTGCCGCTTCGCGACCCTGCCAGAACCAGTACGCGGCGCCCGCGACGATCGCGACCACCAGCACCGCAGCCCAACGGCTTTTATTGCTACCTTTCATTAATTTGCTATCTCATCCTGAAACGTTTCACGGAATGATACTAGTTTAGCCAGCGAACGCTGCTTAAAAATGGAGGAATTATGAAAAGACTGTCCAGATATGTCTGTAAAAAACGCTTTTCGCAGAGCCGGTTACGGTGAATAGTTAGGCGTAAAATTCGCTTAATGATTTTGCTTAGCCGGGCGATGAATCCGGTTAGTTATTGCCCGTCATCCGCTGTTTCTTAAGGGTCACAGCGGAATACGTCGAATCTGAACTGATATACAGCGTGAATAAGCGGCCCCGGAAAGTGATTCAGCCTGATTGGCGGCGGCATCTGTTTGATAATCAAATTCACTCACGATTTTGCCTTAAGCAATGCGACCACTACCAGAGGGTTCTTTATGCATTTTACCCAAGCTATCGCCCGTCTCCCGGCCGCCACCTGCGGAGCAGGACAAACTACCGCCCGGCTGGGCGCGCCGGATATCGCCGCCACCACCCGCCAGTTTCTCGCCTATGTGGAAACCCTGCTGCAGCTTGGCCTGAAGGTCACCGTACTGCCCGCGGCTGCGGATTATCCTGATGCGCACTTTGTTGAAGATACCGCGGTGGTGATGCCGGAACTGGCGGTGATTACCCATCCAGGCGCGCCGAGCCGTCAGGGCGAGGTCGATACCATTGCGCCGGTGCTGGCGGGGTTCCGTCCGCTGGCGCGGATGAGCGAGCGCGGGCATATGGACGGCGGCGACGTGCTGTTAGTGGATAAGCAGTTTTTTATCGGCCTGACGGCGCGCACCGATGAGCAGGGGATCCGCGAGTTTGCCGCCGCCGTTGAGCCGCACGGCTATCAGGTCGCGGCGATTGAAGTGAGCGCCGGTCTGCATCTGAAATCGATCGTCAACTATGTGGGCCGCAATACGCTGCTGCTGACGGAAGGCTACGTTAACCATCCGGCGTTTAGCGGCTTCAACAGCATCGTGATCCCGGAAGAGGAGGCCTACGCCGGAAATACGCTGTGGATCAACGATACCTTAATTACGCCGCAGGGCTACCCCTATACCCTGGGCGAAATCAGCAAGCTGGGAATGCCTATCGTGCAGCTCGACACCAGCGAATTTAAGAAAATGGATGGCGGCCTGACCTGCCTCTCACTGCGTTTTTAATCACCGCGCCAACACCGGGGAGATCGAAATGAAAATACGCCTTGCCGCACTACTGGCCTGCATGGCGCTCAGCGCGCCGCTGGCCGCCCAGCAGTTTGACACCATCAGCTTTGGCGTCGATGGCGGCTATCCGCCGTTTGACGTGCTGGCGCCCAGCGGTGAAATTACCGGCTTTGATATTGATATCGCCAATGCGCTGTGCACCCAGCTAAAAGCCAAATGCGTTTTCGTGAAGCAGCCGTTCGAAAGCATGATTGCCGCCCTCAACGCGCATAAGTTCGATGCCATTATCGCTTCGCTCAATATTACCGATGAGCGTAAAAAGGAAGTGGATTTCACCGACCGCTACTACCGCAGCGCGGCGCAGCTGGTGGCGCGCAAAGGCAGCCCGCTGCTGCCTGACGTCGCCAGCCTGAAAGGCAAAACAGTCGGCGTCCAGACCGGCTCCACCCATGAAGCGTTTGCGAAGGCCAACTGGGCCAATCATGGCGTGAAAATTGTCGGTTACGCTAACCAGGATAACGTCTACCTCGACCTGCTCTCCGGGCGAATCGACGCCGCGTTGCAGGATAATATCCAGGCGGCGACCGGTTTTATTGATACCCCGCGCGGGCAGAAATTCGCCTTTGCCGGTCCGGTTATCCAGGACGGCGGCATCTCCTCCGACGTGGGGATTGCGGTGAATAAAGACAACCCGGCGCTGCGCGATGCGCTGAACGGCGCCATTAAGGCAATCCGCGCCGACGGCACCTACGACGCGATCCAGAAAAAATACTTTAGCTTTGATATTTATGGCAAATAAGTCGTGAAGATGCGGGCGCGGGCGATGGCCTGCGCCCCTTTACGACCTCCGCGGAAGGCTGAATATGGTCGCAGACTATTTACCCCTGTTGTTACGCGGCGCGGCGCTTTCGCTGTGCGTGATGCTCTCTTCATTACTGGTCGCTCTGCTGCTGGGGCTGATTAACTCGCTGGTTAAGCTCTTTGGCCCGCCGTGGCTGCGCCTGTTTTCCACCGCCTACACCACGCTGGTACGCGGTATCCCGGAGCTGGTGATTATGCTGCTGCTGTTTTTCGGCGGCGAGATGCTGGCGAACCTGCTGCTGGGTCTGGTGGGGCTCGGGCCGGTGCGCTTCAATACCTTTATCTCCGGCGTGCTGGCGATCGGCTTTGTTTTCGGCGCCTATTACACCGAGACCTTTCGCGGCGCCTTTCTGACCGTGGATCGCGGGCAAACCGAAGCCGCGCAGGCCTACGGGATGCGGCCGTGGACGGTGTTCCGCCGGGTGATGCTGCCGCAGATGCTGAGCTTCGCTATCCCGGGCATCAACAACAACTGGCTGGGGCTGATGAAAGCATCGGCGCTGGTGTCGATCCTGGGCCTTGAGGATATGGTATGGCTGGCCGAACAGGCCGGGCGCGCCACGCAAAAGCCGTTCCTCTTCTATTTTCTGGTCTCGCTGATTTACATGGTGATTACCGCGCTCTCCAGCTGGCTGTTCAGCCGCCTGGCGAAGCGTTACGCGCTGCGCTCTTCCACGGCGGGGACGGCCTTATGAATCTGCAAACCTTTCTCGATGCGATCCCGAGCTTTTTGTGGAGCGACGGTAACGGCGCCGCCAGCGGGCTGGCGGTCACGGCGGAGCTGTTTTTGCTCTCTATCGTTCCCGGGATGGCGCTGGCGATAGCGATGGCGGTGGGGCAGGTGTACGGCCCGCGTGCGCTGGCGCTGCCCATCCGTGGTTTTACGTATTTTTTCCGCAGCACGCCGCTCTATCTCCAGCTGATGCTGATTTACTACGGCCTGTCGCAGTTCGATATCGTGCAGACGGGCTGGATGAACGACCAGCCGTTCTGGCTGCTGTTCCGCGATGCGACCTTCTGCGCCACGCTGGCGCTGGTCCTCAACACTGCCGCGTACGTCGCGGAGCTGCTGGCGGGGATGATGGTGACCTTTCCGCGCCAGGAGTGGGTCGCCGGGGAGGCCTACGGGATGGGGAAATGGCAGATTATTCGTCGTCTGGTGCTGCCTGCGACGCTCAGACGCGGGATCCCGGCGCTGAATAATGAAATGGTCTTTTTACTGCACGCCACGTCGCTGGCCAGCACCGTCACCCTGCTGGATATTACCGGCGTGGCCCGCGCGTTCTACGCCATGACCTATTCGCCGTTTATTCCGTTTCTGATGGCCGCGGCGCTGTATCTGCTCTGCACCTTTATGCTGATTTTCGCCTTTTCCCGCGCCGAGCGGCGCTGGCTGGCGTTTATCCGGCGCGGCTAGTCAGGAGCGCTTAATGGCCTGCAGTTCGGTCAGGGTGACGATTTTATCGACGTGAAACTTTTTACTGGTCAGCCAGCTATCCGCCAGCTGGCAGTAGTGCGCCATGCTGCGGCAGCCGATGCGTACCAGAAAGTCGAAGCTGCCGCTGACCAGCCAGCAGTCCAGCACTTCGGGCGTCTGGCGCATCTCCTGTTCAAACACCGGCTGCGAGCGCCCGTGGTCGGCCAGCGCGATTTGCGCCTGTACCACAAACGCGTGCTCCGGCTCGGGCAGTTCTACAATGGCGCTGTAGCCGCGAATAATGCCGTCGCGCTCGAGGCCGCGCACCCGCTCCAGGCACGGACGGGCGGTGAGGTTTACCTGCTCCGAGAGCTTCTGATAAGAAATGCGGCCATCCCGGCGCAGAATTTCAAGGATCTTATGATCGATACGGTCAAGCCGGGCTTTCTTTTCCACAACCAGGACGTCCAATGAAAATTAAACACTATACATTACCTGAACATGCACTCGGTGGGCAGCGGCAATTAAGCCATTTTCATTTCGGCGCGCCCGGCACGGGAGAGAAGGTCTATCTGCAGGCGGGGCTGCACGCCGATGAAATCCCGGGCATGCTGGTTCTGCATTATCTTAAAAGATTACTCAGCCAGGCGGAACGGCGCGGCGAACTGCGCGGCGAAATCATTCTTGTGCCGGTAGCCAACCCGCCGGGGCTGGCCCAGGTGCTGCTCAGCAGCGGTATTGGCCGTTTCGATCTGGCGAGCGGGCGCAATTTTAACCGCGATTTTCCCGATCTGGCGGCGCTGGCGCAGGCCGGTTTACCGGCGGATTTGCCCGGTGCGCGTCCCGAGTATCTGCAGCGGGTGCGCGCGGCGATGCGGGAGGCGCTGGCGGCGCTTCCCGCCGTGAGCGAGGCGCAGGCCCTGCGCCACCATCTGCTGAGCCTCGCCTGCGATGCCGATCTGGTGCTCGATCTGCACTGCGATGACCAGGCGATTTTGCACCTCTACGCCGACCCGGCCTGGCAACGCGAGGCGAAAGTTCTGGCGGCTTTCCTCGGTATTGGCGCCGTGCTGCTGTCGCAGGAGAGCGGGGGCAACTCGTTTGATGAAGCCTGCGGCCTGCCGTGGCAGCGTCTTTGCGCGAGGAATCCGTCGTGGCGCCAGCAGCAGCCCGGCTGCATGGCGGTGACCGTCGAGCTGCGCGGCCAGCAGGAGGTGAATCACGCCACCGCCTGCGACGACGCCGAACGCATTTACCGTTACCTGCAGTACCGCGGCGTGCTGGCGGGCGCCAGGCCCGAGGTTCCGCAGCAGGAAACGGTGATGCTGCCGTTTGCCGCCGGGGAGATTGTCACCGCGCCGGCGACCGGCATCCTGGTGCAGCTAAAACAGCCCGGCGAGTGGGTCAGCGCCGACGATGTCGTCGCGGAAATCATCGATCCGCTGACCGATATGGTCAAAGCGGTGCGGCCGACATCGGGCGGCCTGATTTATGCCAGCCGTCGGGCGCCGTTTGTCACTTTAGGGGCTGAAGTGATGAAAATCGCCGGCGAGCGGCCCTTCAGCGGCGGAGGCGGACTGGCGCTGTAAGCGGCTTTTATGGTATCGCCCGGCCTAAAAAGTCGTTCACCGTCTTCATGCACAGCTCGCGCTCTTCGACGTGCGGCATATGGCTCGAGGCTTCAAAAATGACCCACTCGGCGCCGGAGATATGGTCCATAAAGGGCTGTACCACTTCCGGCGTGGCTTCATCGTAGCGCCCGGAAATCAGCAGAACCGGAACCGTAATGCGCGCGAGGCGGTCAATAATCGTCCACGCTTTCATGCTGCCGATAACGTGGAATTCGGTGGGGCCATTCATGGCGTGATAAACCGTCGGGTCGGCATCCATGGCGTCGAAGGTGCGCCGCACTTCCGCCGGCCAGGGATCGAGCCGACAGACGTGGCGTTGATAAAATACTGCGCTTGCCGCCTTATATTCTGCGCTGTCCAGCGTTCCTGCTGCCTCATGGTCCAGCAGCGTCTGCTGGACGTCGGCGGGCAGCTGCGCCCGCAGCTTTGCCGCACCCTGCAGCCACAGCGCCATCGATGCCGGGGAGTTGGCGATAATCAGCGCCTTTAACCCCTTGGGCTGCGTCACGGCGTGCTCCGCGCCGAGCATACCTCCCCAAGATTGGCCGAGCAGGGCGTAATTATCGGCAATATTGAGATGCAGCAGCAGGTTAGCCAGTTCGTCAAGAAACAGCGCCGGTTGCCAGAAGTCGGCGGGCAGCTGCGGTAAATGGGTTGAACGCCCGTTGCCTAACTGATCGTAGTGGATCACCGCTCGCCCGCTGAGGGCGATATCGCGGAACGCATCGACGTAATCATGCGTGCACCCCGGCCCGCCGTGGGCGACGACCAGCGGCGTGAGACCGCTATCGATATCGCCGCAAACGCGAAACCAGGTTTGATAGTGTCGAAACGGGGCGTAACCTTCGCGGATGGTATACATGAATCATCTTTACCCTGCTAAGTGGACCGGCTTTCAGGGTAAAGGCTGGCAACCGCGGCTGAACACTAGCAAAAATGCTAGTTCTTAGCTGTCGAGCAGACGGTAGTGCAGGGCGCGGACCACCGCCTGCACGCGGTTGCTGGCGCCCAGCTTTTTGGCCGCGGTATTGAGATGCAGCGTCACCGTCGCCACCGAGCGATGCAGCTTGCGGGCGATCTCTTTGGCGGTAAGCCCCTCGGCGGACCACGCCAGGCATTCGCGCTCGCGGTTGCTCAGCTTGACGTGATGGCAGGTGAGCATAGTGCTGTCGAACAGCGGGAAGGCGGACTCCTGAAACTGCCAGGCGAGCAGCATCAGCTGCGCCAGGGTGGCGCTGATTTCCCGCTCCTGACGCTGGCCGGTATGGATGCCGGTGAGGGTCACGAACCCCCCGTTGGGGAGATGCAGGGGAACCGTCGCGCCGCAGGGCATATTGTGTTCGCGCATATAGTCGGTGACCGCGGTGGGATGATTGTCCAGTCTCCCGCGCAGCATGCTGCTGTCCGGCCGTTGATAGGACCAGACAAAAGGCGCGCAGCTCTCGAGCGCGCAGTGCTGTACCGGATCCACCTGGTAATATCCGCGCTCGCACCATAGCTGGCGCATATCTTCCGGCACGTTGAACGTTTTCAGCAGCGAGGGCGTAATCAGTTCTCCTTCCAGAGAACGCGGAACCGGCGTGTAATCGTAAATCACCGCCTCAAATCCCAACCTCCGGGTGTGCTGAAAAAGCCCGCTGAATGCGTCATCCAGGCTGGCCGCCCGCGCGCTGCCGGGGTGGTCAAACTCCAGTCGCATATAACCCCCTTCACCTAAAACGAGACCTGCGACGGGCACGATTTGTGCAAATCCGTCAGTAGCTGGCCCAAAGATATGCAATTCCGGTGCCGTTCCGGCGCGGCGCAAAACTAGTATTTTTGCTAACTGTTCAGCGTCCGGGGTTGCCGTTAGCGTTAAGACAGACCCCAACCCTCTTACCATCGACGATGAGGAATAGACCATGTGGAGCGAAATAGCGCCCGACCGGTGCCATAACATTGCGGTGGAAGGCTATAACGTCGTGGCCTATCAGTTTGGCGACGGCGATGAAACCATTCTCTGCCTCAACGGCGGACCGGGGCTGCCCTGCGACTATCTGCGCGAAGCCCACGCCTGCCTGAAACAGCACGGCTATCGGGTGATCGCCTTTGACCAGTTGGGGACCGGAAAGTCCGACCGGCCGGATGACGCCAGCCTGTGGACGATGGCGCGCTATGTGCGTGAAGTGGAGACCGTCCGCCGGACTTTGGGCCTTGGTCAGGTGCATCTGCTTGGTCACTCGTGGGGCGGATGGCTGGCGATTGAAGTGGCATTGCACCATCCTGGCGCAATTCGCTCGCTGATTCTGGAAAACACCGTCGCCGATATGCCGCATCTGGTGCAGGAGCTGAACCGTCTGCGCGGGGCGCTGGGGCCAGAAACCGTCGCGATGATGCAGCGCTACGAAGCGCTCGGCTGGCTAGACCATCCGGCCTATCAGGCGGCGATTACGCTGCTGAATTACCGTCACGTGTGCCGCCTTGACGTCTGGCCAGAGCCGGTTATCCGCTCGCTTGGGGACTGGAATATGGGCCCGTATATCACCATGCAGGGGCCGAACGAATTCCTCTATACCGGTAATTTAAAAAACTGGAACCGCAGCGCTGAGCTGGCGTCAATCCGTGTGCCCTGTTTGATCACCAGCGGCCAGCACGATGAACTGACGCCCGCCTGCGCCCTGAAAATGAAGCAGGGGCTGGCGAACGCTGAAATAGCCATTTTTGCCAACAGCAGCCACATGCCGTTTTACGAAGAGCCGCAGGCTTACTACCCGGTGCTGCTCGATTTTCTGGCGCGCCAGCGCGACGCGGGAGGCTGTTAATGCATCGTTACCGCTTTCTGCTTTTTCGCCCGCTACAGCTGCTGCCGGTTCTGCTGGGTATCAGCCTGATCACCTTCATGATGGTGCGCGCGATCCCCGGCGATCCGGCGCGTATTCTGCTGGGGGTGCGCAGCACGCCGGCGGCGCTGGCCCGCATTCGCGCGCAGTTTGCCCTCGATGAACCGCTGTGGGTTCAGTACGGCTATTTTCTGCGCAACCTGCTGCAGGGCGAGCTGGGGAAGTCGATTGTATACCGGGTGGATACCCTGAAGCTGATTGCCTCGCGGCTGGAACCGACGCTGTGGCTGGTACTCGGCAGCGTTCTGCTGGCGGTAGCGTTGACGGTGCCGCTGGCGGCGATAGCCGCACGCCAGCGCGGGCGTCTCGCCGATCGGTTGATTCGTCTGTTTACGACCGCCGGGCTCGGATTTCCGGCGTTCTGGCTCGGCATCATGCTGATTCTGCTGTTCAGTATCGTGCTCGGCTGGTTTCCGGTCTCCGGCTACGGCAGCGATTTTTTAGACCAGCTGCACCATATGGTTCTGCCGTGCCTGACCGTGGCGCTGGCGCTGTCGGCGGTATTGATTCGCAACCTGCGCGCCAGCCTGCTGATGGAGATGAATAGCGACTATGTGGTGGCGGCCCGGGCGCGCGGGCAGCAGGAAAGACGTATCTTCTGGCGGCACGTGCTGCCGAACTCGCTGGTGCCGACCATCAATCTGCTGGCGGTGAATATTGGCTGGCTTATAGGCAGTACGGTGGTGATTGAAAGCGTGTTTGCCATCCCCGGCCTCGGACAGCTGCTGGTTAAGGCGATTTTTAGCCGCGACTACATGGTGGTGCAGGGCGTGGTAATGGTCTTTGCCCTTGCCACCGTGGCGGTCAGCCTGCTGGCGGATATTCTGACCGTGGCCCTCGACCCAAGGATAAAACTATGAAGGCGATAGCGACCTTTTCCCGCCTGCGTCAGCGGGCGATCCCGCGTCAGCAGGCGCTCTTCGCCGGGCTGGCGATAGTCGGACTATGGCTACTGGTCGCCTGTCTGGCGCCGTGGATAGCGCCGTTCGATCCGATTGCCCAGGACGCCTCTTCCAGCCTGCTGCCGCCGGGCGGCGTGCATCTCTTCGGTACCGACAACTTTGGCCGCGACGTTTTTTCCCGCGTGCTGTGGGGGGCGCGGGTCGATCTGCAAATCTGCCTGCTGGGGGTCCTGTTCCCCTTTATGCTCGGCACCACCCTTGGGGCGCTGGCGGGCTATCTCGGCGGCGTGGCCGACGCGCTGGTGATGCGGATTATTGATATCGTGCTGGCCTTTCCGTTTCTGGTGCTGATGCTGGCGATTATCGCCATCCTCGGGCCGGGGCTGAGCAGCTTTTATATGGCGATGGCGATGGTGGGCTGGGTCTCCTACGCCCGGCTGGTACGCGCTCAGGTACTGACGCTGAAACAGCGCGATTTTATTCTGGCGGCCCGCAGTCTGGGCTACGGCCATCTGCGGATTTTGTTCCGCCATCTGCTGCCCAATGCGCTAACCGGAGCCATCATTTTTTCGATGTCCGACTGCGTTCTGGTGCTGCTGAACGGGGCCTCGGTGAGCTATCTCGGGCTCGGCGTGCAGCCTCCTACCGCCGAATGGGGGATTATGGTGGCCGAAGGGCAGAGCTTTATCACCACCGCATGGTGGATAACCACCTTTCCGGGGCTTGCCATCGTGCTGCTGGCGATGGGCTTCAGCCTGCTGGCCGATGGGCTGGGCGATAAGCTAGGGGAACGCGTATGAGCTTGCTGAAGGTAAATCAGCTGACGGTCATGCGCGGCGAGGATGTCGCGCTGGTGGATAACGTCTCGTTAACGCTTGAAGCCGGGGAGATGCTTGGGCTGGTTGGCGAAAGCGGGTCGGGGAAAACCGTGACCTGCCGGGCGCTGATGCGCCTGCTGCCGGGGACCGGACTGCAGATTACCGGCGGTGAGGTTCTGCTGGACGGCCGGGATATCTTGTCCCTCAGCGAAGGGCAAATGTCGGCGGTGCGCGGCCGGGAAATCGGCATGATTTTCCAGAACCCGACCAGCCATCTCAATCCGGTGATGACCATTGGAGAACAGATTGCAGAAAGTCGCCGCCTTCACTTTGCGGCAAACCGCCGTCAGGCGCGGGAGGATGCGCTGGCCTTGCTGCGCCAGGTCGGTATCCCGGACCCGCAGAATCGGCTCAATAGCTATCCGCACGAATTTTCCGGCGGTATGCGCCAGCGGGCGATGATCGCCGTTGCCCTCGCGCCGGAACCGCGGCTGCTGATTGCCGACGAACCGACCACCGCGCTGGATGTCACCGTGCAGATGCAGATTCTGCGCCTGCTCAGCGATCTGCGCGCCGAGCTGGGGCTGGCGGTCATTATGATCACCCACGATCTCGGGGTGGTGGCGCAAACCTGCGACCGGATTGCGGTGATGTACGGCGGCAGGCTGTGTGAAGTGGGCGGCAAACGCGAAGTGCTTGGCGGGCCCCTGCATCCCTACACCCGCGGGCTCATTGATTGTCAGCCGGCCAGCGAAGGCGGGCAGGGGAGGTTGACGATCATCGACGGCCAGCCGCCCAGCGCCGACCACTTCCCATCAGGGTGTCGCTTTCACCCGCGCTGCCGCCGCGCCGATGAGGCGTGTCAGAGCCAGCCATTGCTGCGTTACGGGCAGGATTGCCATAGCCACGCGGTGGCCTGCCATCACATTTTGCCAGCACGGCAGGAGGGATAATGGTTAACGCTCGCTGGCCGCTGCTTGAGGCCGATAATCTTTGCGTCACCTTCCCGGTTTCCGGCGGCCTTTGGCGGCCGAAGCGGGTCGTACACGCGGTAAACCGGGTCACGATGCAGATCTTTCCTGGCGAGACGCTGGGCCTTGTCGGCGAATCCGGCAGCGGTAAGAGCACGCTTGGCCGAGCGCTGTTACAGCTTGAACGGGTTGCCGATGGCGAGGTGCGGTTCGCCGGACAGCGCATTACCCATGGCTTAACCAGCGATATTGCCCGTCTGCGCCAGCAAAGCGCGATGATTTTCCAGGATCCCTATGCCTCGTTGAATCCCAGGCAGACCGTAGGAGAAAGCATCTCCGAGGTGCTGCGCGTGCATCAGAAAGTCCCGCGCGGGCAGGAAGCGCTGCGGGTTGCGGAACTGCTCACCCTGGTCGGCCTGCGTCCGCAGCAGGCCAGCGCGAAACCGTCTCAGCTAAGCGGCGGCCAGTGCCAGCGCGTCGGTATTGCCAGAGCGCTGGCCATGGAGCCGCGGCTGATCGTGGCCGATGAGTGCGTCGCGGCGCTGGACGTCTCTATTCAGGGGCAGATCGTCAACCTGCTGATGGATCTGCGGGAAAAGATGGGGCTGGCGATTCTGTTTATCGCCCACGATCTGGCGATTGTGCGGCGGCTCTGCGATCGCGTTGCGGTGATGTATCTCGGGAGAATTGTGGAAGAGGGGCCGGCAGAAGCGGTCTTCACTCGACCGCTGCATCCCTATACCGCCGCGCTGGTCTCGGCGATCCCGGAAATCGACCCGGATAAACCGCTGCCGAAAAATTTGCTGGGGGGCGAGCCGCCCAGTCCCGTAGCCGTTCCACAAGGCTGTGCATTTCATCCGCGCTGCCCTTATGCGCAGGTGCAGTGCCGCACCGGCGCACCACCACCAACCCGGCAGATTGCCGATCGCGCTTATGCCTGCGTGCTCAACCTCGCGGGCGATGAGACCGTTTTTCCGTTAACTGGGGGATCTTTTGATGAAGCACAGGCAGATTAAGTTACTGGCGGCGAGCGTTTTTCTGGCGCTCAGCGTGGTGAGTGAAATAGCTCAGGCGGCCGGCGTATTGACCATTGGCCGCCGGGAGGACAGCACCACGTTTGACCCGATAAAATCGGCGCAAAATGCGGATAACTGGGTCTTTTCCAACGTCTTTGACCCGCTGGTGCGGGTGGATAAAAGCGGGACGAAGCTGGAGCCGGGCGTGGCCGAGAGCTGGACGATTTCCCCGGATGGCAAAGTCTATACCTTCAAAATTCGCGCAACCCGGTTCTCGGACGGTACGCCGCTGACCGCCAGCGATGCGGCGTTTAGCCTGATCCGTATCCGCGATGATGAAGGCTCGCTGTGGCGGGATTCCTATAGCATTATTGCCAAAGCGGAAGCCACGGACCCGCGCACGCTGGTGGTGACGCTGAAATCGCCTTCAGCGCCGTTCTTATCGCAGCTGGCGCTGCCGAACGCTTCGGTGATTTCCCAGCAGGCGATGAAGGCGGAAGGCGAAGAGGCGTTTGCCGAAAAGCCCGTGGGCTCCGGCGCGTTTAGCGTGAAAGAGTGGCTGCGCGGAGAAAAGATCGTGCTGGTGAAGAACCCGAACTTCTGGCAGGCGAAAAACGTCAGCCTGGATGGCGTGGAGTGGTTAACCATTCCGGACGACAATACCCGCATGCTGAAAGTGCAGGCCGGCGAACTTGACGCCGCGCTGACCGTGCCTTTCTCGCGCATTGCATCGTTACAAAAGGATGCCAATCTGAAGGTGGAGCTGGATCCTTCTACTCGCGAGGACCATCTGCTGATCAATCATTCTCACGGCGCGCTGGGCAAGGTGGAAGTCCGTCAGGCGCTGGACTTCGCGATTGATAAAGACGCGATTGTAAAAACCGTGACCTTTGGCTACGGTCAGGTGGCCAATTCCTATATTCCCGCCGGAGCGCTTTACCACTATCAGGATAATCTTCGCCGGCCATACGATCCGCAAAAGGCCAAAGCGATGCTGAAAGCGGCGGGTGCTGCCGACCTGAAGCTGAACTATGTGGTCAATGCCGGGGATGAAGTCGATGAGCAAATTGCCATTTTGCTACAACAGCAGCTGGCAAAAGCCGGGGTGACGGTGAATTTGCAAAAAGTCGACCCGAGCCAGAGCTGGGATATGCTGGTGGCCGGGGAGTACGATATATCGGTGATGTACTGGACCAACGATATTCTCGACCCCGATCAGAAAACCACCTTCGTGCTGGGTCACGATGCCAATATGAACTATATGACCCGCTATCATAACGACCAGGTTAAAGCGCTGGTGGCCGCCGCGCGCGTTGAAATGGACAGTAAAAAGCGCGAGCAGATGTATATCGACCTGCAAAAAATGGCCAAGGCCGACGTGAACTGGGTCGATCTGTATTACAGCCCGTACCGCAACGTCAGCCGCAAAAATATCGATGGTTTTTATCAGAATCCGCTGGGACGTTTCTTCCTGGAGGATACCGTAAAACACTAATGCCTCTTTGCGCCGGTTGTCTTCTGACGCCGGCGCCTTTTTCATCTTACCGGCGGCGCGGCACGGTTTGATGCACATCAACGAGCACATTAACTTTTACTATAAAAACTAAAAAAGAGTTGTAACCCCGCCTGCTTTTATTCAATTTATGTGGTGAATGTTTAGTGTATTTCAATAAATAAAACATATATACATTAAAAAACAACACGTTAAATAAATCAGGGGTTAATTTTTGTGGCAAGTGCAAACAAACTCACGCTGTTCATCGTCATCTTCATGCTGTTGGGGATCCTCTCCGGCGCGGCCATCCACGCTTACGCCGGGCAAACGACTATTACCGCATGGTCGGAAAACATTACGCTGCTTACCGACGTGTTTCTGCGCCTGATTAAGATGGTCATTGCGCCGTTGGTGTTCAGTACCCTGACGGTGGGGATTATGCGGCTGGGCGAAACGGCGACCATTGGGCGGGTCGGCGGTAAAGCCATGGTGTGGTTTATTACCTCGTCCATTCTCTCCATTCTGGTCGGGCTGGTGATTGTTACCCTCGAGCATCCCGGCGCCGGTTTGAACCTGGCGATCCCGAAAGAGTCCGTGGATACCGGGCTGGCGGTGAGTGGGATGAGCCTGAAAGGCTTTCTGACCCATACCATCCCCACCAGCATTACCGAGGCGATGTCCAACAACGAGATTCTGCAAATCGTGGTCTTCTCTATGTTCTTCGGTATAGCCGGGGCATCGCTGGGGGAGAAATTCAACGCCCCGCTGGTGGCGGCGCTGAACGTGGTTTCCCATATTATGCTGAAGGTGACCGGGTACGTGATGTACGTCGCGCCGCTGGCCATTTTCGCCGCGATCTCTTCGGTTATCGCCTCGCAGGGGCTGGGGATCCTGCTTAATTACGCCTCGTTTATCGGCGGATACTATGTCGCGATTCTGCTGACCAGCGCGGTGCTGCTGGCGGTGGGGTATATGGTGCTCAAAAAAGAGGTTTTTCGCCTGCTGAATATGCTCAAAGATCCGGTGCTGGTGGCGTTCACGACCAGCAGCTCCGAGGCTGCCTATCCGAAGACCCTGGAGCGTCTGGTGGAATTTGGCTGCTCGCGTAATATCGCGTCGTTTGTGCTGCCAATTGGCTACTCCTTTAATCTGGTCGGTTCAATGGTGTACTGCTCTTTTGCCGCCATGTTTATCGCCCAGGCTTACAATATTCAGCTGAGCTTTAGCGAGATTACCGTAATGATGCTGACGCTGATGCTGGCTTCGAAAGGGATTGCCGGGGTACCGCGTTCGGCGCTGGTGGTGCTGGCGGCGACCATCCCGAGCTTCAATATTCCGGTGGCGGGTATTTTGCTGCTGATGGGGATTGACCATTTCCTCGATATGGGGCGTTCAGCGATTAACGTGCTGGGTAACGGGATTGCGACGGCGATGCTGTCAAAAAATGAAGGTCTGTCGCAGAATGAGGTACCTGAGGCTGAAGTCGCGCCTCAGCAGGCGCAAGCCTGATCGTCGGGCGGCCTCTCTTACGGGGTCGCTTTTTGCGCAGAAAAAGAGGCCCCTGACAGGCACGCCAGGGGCAATGTGACGAAGTAACAGATTCCCTGGTAGAGGCATTTTTTATTGTATAAAAATACGCTCCGGTATTTTCATACCAGGGAACCGGGTCATGTTACCCGCTGCCCGTAACGCCTGAGTAGATGTTTTTCATTTTACCGATCTTTTTCGGAATCCCGTTCCTCGCAAGCCAGCAAATTCTTAATTTTACGGTACATAATGCGAGCGTCGATGGCGCGTGCGCGCGTTTACCAGCGCTCTTTTAATAAGTTAATAAACTGGAAAAAGTCATAATTGTTATTAAGGCTGTATTTTTCCATAATTTTGCTTTTGTGCCAGGTGATGGTTTTGGGAGTGACTTTGTTGAGAGCAGAAATTTTACCGATATCAAAGCCATGAATAATGCCGGTGGCGACGGCTACCTGCGATTTGGACAACATCTTATGCGGGCAGTTTGTGCAAATTAGCGGCGAGTCGATCTTCTGCGTCAGAGGAAGCAGTTCACTTCTTTTCAGCTCGTGGGCAATAATTTCAAACATCTTATCGATATTAACGGCTTTGATTGAGACAAAGGTAACGCCCTTAAGGCAGTTGACGATCAGCTCCTTTTCCGGAAGTTTGTCATAGCTGTGTAATATAATCACCGAACTGTTTTTTTTACGGTTCTTAATACTGGTATTGCACAGATAGATCTCGCCGGGAAGAACTTCAGCGATGATGATATCCTTATCTAAAAAATCATTATGCTTATAAGAAAAAGCGGCTTTAAGGTTGCCGCTGCGGCTGATGAGCTCATTGACTATGGCAACCAACGACTCTCGGAGAAAAGTATTCCTGGTGTTGATAGCGATGTTTATTTTTTTCATGGCGTTATTTCCCTGATAAATCAACATAACGCCATGTTGTGATCAATCCTCCGGGCGTATGCGGTGGCTGCAGCTGGACAGATTTGGTTACTATTCGCGGGGCTTTAGTTATTTTCTGCGCGATGAATTCTTAGCTGAAAACGGAAATTTTTGTTTTCTCCTGTCTCTGATATAGGAAACAAGGCTGTAAACAGACACGCAAAGGCAAAATATGCACAGCAATAAGGCTAACCATGTTTGCATGGCCATGATAGATATCCTTTAACTTAATTTTAGGTGTTAAAAATGTACCTCGCCGGCACGGGAATATTTTTATACTCTTCTTTAAACCGTGCTCGCGATACGCGTACGAAAAGCGCGCGGCAAGCGTCCTGAATTCAGCTATCGCTGGATCAGCAATAGTCGGTTCGCTCAGGGACGCTTTGGGCCGGTACGCTAGCGACACCATGTCAATGTAAGAAAATTCTTAATGTGCTGTCAGTCTCATTTCTCTCATTCCTCTCAAAAACTGAAAAAAATTAACAAGAGGAGCAAAACTGAAAACAACTTCGCAATGACGCCGCGCGGATGGCGGAATACTGACCGGCAGCGCTGCTGCTGCTGCTGGCCGGGGAAAGGTCAGGAGAGAAACGCCAGCCCTTTGCCAAAAATCGCGCGAATCGGCAGGGTGATACCGTGAAGGCGGGCCTTGTGGCGCAGGCGGCTGATCACGACGTCGATTCGGTGCAGTTCCGGTTCGCCTTCATCGGTAAACAGAGAGGTGTGCAGGTCAACCTTGCTGCAGACCTCATTGCGGTTACGCATTAACACTTCCAGCAGCCGGTACTCTTGCTGCGTGAGCGGCAGGGCCAGCCCAGACGGCGCCACAAGGTGCTCGTTCTGGAGCACCCAGTGAGACGGCGCTGGCCGCTCTGCTGATGGCGGCGGGTTGACGCGTTCCGTCGGTTTTTGCTGGCGAAGCCGGGAGCCAAGCGCCTGAATACTCTCCGCGAGGTCGGAAAAGTTGACCGGCTTGATGAGGTAGAGATCGGCGCCGGCGTTTAAGGCCTGGAGCCGATCCTGCTCATGCCCTCTGGCGGTCACCACCACCAGGCCGAACTGGCCAATTTCGTGCAAATAGTCCAGCACGCTAAAGCCGTCCTCACCCGGCAAGCCAATATCGATAAGCACAATATCAACCGGATCGCGATGCAGCTGCCGCCAGAAGGCTTCGGCGCTGCGCACGCCCCAGGCATCGAAGCCGCGATGGCGCAGAAAAGCCAGCAGCTCGTCGAGTAAATCAGCGCTATCTTCGATGATTGCGACGCGTAATGTCATGATGTGTCCTTCTGCTGTCCGTTAGCCGGGAGCGTGAGCGCAAATTTGCATCCGGTCGACGTGTTCTCTGCCAGCCACAGGTCCCCGCCGTGAGCCTGGATGATTTGTCGGGCGACATACAGGCCAAGCCCGGTCCCGGCCGGCGTTGCGGTATCCGTTTCGCCGCGCCGATAGCGCTCGAAAATATGCTCGACCTGCTCAGGCGGAATGCCGGGACCGCGATCGCCAATGCGTAATTCCACGTGTTTTTCCTGCGGATAAATCTCGATGCTTATCTCCCCGGAGGCGGCATATTTCACCGAGTTGTCGAGCAGGTTGGCGATGGCGATACACAGTAGCCCGCTATCAATAAACAGCACCGGTGAAGGGGAGTCCGGACCCACAGTTTGCCCCTCAAGGGTGACATCCAGATAATGGTTAAGCGAAAGATCCACGACCGTCGCGGCCATATAGATGACCGGCAGCAGCGCTGCATCCTGCCTGTCGGCGTGCAGGTCCCTCGAGGAGAGCCGGGCGTCGGCCAGGCAATTATCGGTAAGCTGTACCAGACGGGTTGTCGCCCGCTGCATGCGGTCGAGGCGCGAGCTCTGCGTCACCGTTGCGGGGCACAGGCGCAGGTTTTCCAGCGCGGCCTGGAGGATCGCCAGCGGCGTTCTGAACTCATGCGCCACCATTCCCATAAACTGGCGCTGGTGGAAGCTGGCCTCGCGTTCAATCTGTAGCTCTCGCGCCAGCTGCTGCTTGCGTACCAGAGTCCGGTTTTCCGCCCGCACCCGCAGTACGGCGATGATCAGGACGGTGACGATATGAATAATCAGCGCGTACTGCCAGGTGGAATAGACCCCATTATGAAACGGAATGACGCCGTGGATAGAGAGCAGTGCCAGCCCGGCGGAGACGACATATATCGGCGGCAGCAGCCCCAGCAGCAGCGTATTGATATCAATCGCTTTGCGCCGCCACAGCATCCATGACGTGATCAACAGAATAGGGGCGGCGATAAAAAATATCCCGGCCTCTATCTGCATCGCCAGGCCGTAAAAGCCCAGCGGAATACTGATTTGCAGAACGATGTTTAAACCGATCGCCGCCAGCAGCAGTTGATGCAGCCGCGGCATATTTTTCTTGAGATCGAAAACTTCGCTATGCAGCCACAGCGCGGTGGCGTAGCTCACCAGCGACAGGCAGCTGATCATATAATCCTGAACCGGCAGCAGGGCGCTGCCAAATAACCACTCCGGGTAGCCATGCAGGGCCGCGACGAGCGGATAGTTTAGCGAGAACAGGCAGATCCCCCACAGCAGGCGCCGACGCAGCGCGATGGCAAGCCACAGGGCGATGCCGCTGGCAATTACCGCCAGGCCAAAATAGAAGCTCCAGAAAGCGGTATCGAGCGTGGCCGAACGCACGAACTCCTGCGGCGAGGAGAGCGTCGCCAGCAGAATCAGGGTGCTGCTGCTCTGGAGACGGAATACCATCTCGTAGCCAGCCGCCGTCGGCGGGGGCGGCAAAATCAGTACGCTTTCGCGGTAGTCGAGATCGTTATCCCGGGCAGACGCATGGTCGCCAAACTCTTTCTGTCGCCATGGACTGTCGCTGCCGTAGGGGCGATAAAACACGGTCAAACGATCGACAAACGACGGACCGAGCTGCAGCCAGCGCTGTTCGCCAGCAAATAAGGCCGCCGGGAGCGAAGTACGTAGCCAGTAGGCCTTTGTCGAGTAGCCGAACGACGGGATAAGCGGCGCCGTTTTTAGCGCCTCTTCAGGGAGCGAAAGAAAGGCGTTGAGGGTCAGCGTGTCGCTGGCGTCGGCGTACCAGTAGACCGGAATATCAATACCCAGCTGGCGGACCTCCGCGCGTGCTGGCGCCCCTATCTGCAGAGCGATAATGACGCCGCACCATGCCCAGAAATGCGCGCTGCGGCTCCTGCGAATAAGATCATAAAAAGCGCACAAACGATTCAATCACGCCCCCTTGTGGCATGGATTAATCAATCAGACGGTATAAACGCAGAGGAACGCTGCCGCAGGCACAGGTACCCCTCCGCATTCGGGAAATAAACGTCCAGGGCCGGGCAACGCAGCATTCTGCTGGTGCCGAAGATATTATTCCAGCGTTATCTGCACGCCGGGTAACTGGCCAGACCTGCTGTAAGAAGATTCTCAATCAACGTTAACGTAGGGGGGAGGTGCATAATAAGCAACCTGAAAGTTCAGGCGCAGCATACGAGTTTATGATGTTATGCCATAAATTGACGCGATAGCTATATAAAATTGGCATTAGATTATTTAATCAGCGCATATAAAAGCAGCGGGTTATATTCAAGTTTAATTTACGCTGAAATAACGATAACGGACAATATCTGCGGCGAGTGAGGCGCATTTGGCGATGAATCCACCGCGGCTGATGGGATGACCGGTCGCACAGACCCTCATAAAAGACCGCCGACGAGCGTGTGATAAAAAACTGACACCGGCAGTCCATGGCACCGCGTGCGAGTAGCGGATTTATGCGGGCAAAAAAATAAAATGGTTATATATTGACCTGTGATGAAATAAAATCAGTATTCTAAGGCGTGATAGTAGAATTTAGATGAGGGTAATTTCGGGGTAAGCGTATTTTATGCGGTTGAAAGGGCGATTTTCTGTTTCTTCCCCACCCGTAATAGCGGTCCTTTATCAATGTTTTGGTTATTTACATCAAAGAATCCGCGGACGACTGTGGTTATGTTGGTTATTCCGCCTGGAAAAATGACCAGGTAAATCATTCACTCGTTGTGCAAGGAGACCTGACAGGATGACGACGAAATCGCTAACGCTGTCTTTGGATGAACAACAGTCCATTCCGTTGAGTACGGTCTCAGGGACGCAGGGCTATCCCGGCATGGATATTCGTCCGCTGGCGTCCGCAGGTATATGCAGTTTCGACCCCGGTTTTGCTAACACCGCAGGCTGTACGTCGGCCATCTCCTGGATTGATACCGAAAACAGCGTTTTGCTGCACCGCGGCTATCCGGTCGATCAGCTGGCTCGCCAGTGCGACTTCCTTGAGGTAGCCTGGATTCTGCTGCGGGGCGATGCGCCTGACGAAGCCAGCTATCAGTCGTTCAAAAACACGATTACCCGCCATAGCCTGGTACACGAGCAGATTGGCCGCATGTGCAGCAGCTTTCGGCGCGACTCGCATCCGATGGCCTTAATGTGCGCTCTGGTGGGCACGCTGGCGGCGTTCTATCACGATGTGCTGGACGTTGAAAATCCCGAGCACCGCGCGCTGGCCGCCACCCGCCTGCTGTCGAAAATGCCGACGCTGGCGGCGATGAGCTATAAGTTTTCTATTGAGCAACCGGCGCAGTATCCGCGCAACGATCTTTCCTACGCGGGGAATTTCCTGCATATGCTGTTTGCTATCCCGGCGGAGCCGTATCAGCTGAATCCGGTGATTGAGCAGGCGATGAACCAGATCCTGGTGCTGCACGCCGACCACGGCCAGTGCGCATCGACGACCACCGTCCGGGCGGCGGGCTCCTCCGGGGCGAATCTTTTTGCCTGCATTGCCGCCGGGCTCGCTTCTTTATGGGGACCGGCCCACGGCGGGGCGAACGAAGCCAGTATGCGGATGCTGGAGGAGATCAACACCGTCGACCAAATTCCGGCGTTTCTGAGCAAAGCGAAACGCGATCCGCAGGCGTTTCGTCGTCTGGGATTCGGTAACTCTCGCTACCGTCATCTTGATCCGCGCGCCGCTATTTTGCGCGAAACCTGTCACCGGGTGCTGAAGGAACTGGGGATGTCCGATATGCCGCTACAGGTGGCGATGGCCCTTGAAGAGGTGGCGCTGACTGACCCCTACTTTGTTGAAAATGGCCTGTCGCCGAGCGTGGATTTCTACACCGCGGTGATCCTTAAAGCGATGGGGCTGCCTTCATCGATGTTTGTGGCGATTACCGCCGTAGGCAGAACGCTTGGCTGGGTGGCGCACTGGAACGAAATGCACGAAGCGCCGCTGAATATTTATCGCCCCCGGCAGATTTATACCGGCGAAAAGCGGCGGGATTACGTTTCGCGGCGTGAAGGGTGACGGCAATCGGGAAGATTTAGCCCGGCTCGCGCTGCGCTGCGCCGGGCTACAAATTCACTGCGTTCTGTGGTGCGGGAACGCAGCGGATGTTTAGCGAAACATCACCTGCGCCCAGCGGGCCAGCCCGGCGGTAACCGAGCCAAAATCATCGCCTCCGGCAACCGGAATACCCGGCAGGTGCGCCGCCAGCGCTTTTTTAATCAACGGCGAGCGAGCGCTGCCGCCGGTCAGGTAAATCACGTCCGGTTTTTCATTACTGTTATCCAGCGCCAGCTGAACCTGCTCCATGATCCGGGCCAGCGGCTGATCCAGCGCAGCTTCCAGACCCTGCTG
Organism: Klebsiella sp. RCJ4; assembly: GCF_009025755.1. Classification (NCBI taxonomy): domain Bacteria; kingdom Pseudomonadati; phylum Pseudomonadota; class Gammaproteobacteria; order Enterobacterales; family Enterobacteriaceae; genus Klebsiella; species Klebsiella sp. RCJ4. Next base: position 130,383 of record NZ_WCIN01000004.1, on the reverse strand, counting down.
GCTGATAGCTGTCGCCAGCTCGTCGCTAATAAACGGCAGCCCCGCGGTGACGCTCGGCTGCGCGGAAAGGGCGATTTTACTCTCTTCCGCGCTGCGCACCAGGCGATAGCTCAGACGCTGACGCCAGACCTTCAGCAGCAGCGCGACTTTTTCGCTATCGCGGGCGCTGCGCAGCAAATCGTTAAGCAGGCGACCGTTGGCGGCGCTGTAAAAGTCGGTCTGCGCCGGCACGTCGTTAATGGCCACCGCATTCCACCACGGCAGAATCGGTAGCGCGATGCCTTTTTCGGTATCGCCGCCCATCCCCAGCAGCGGCATCAGGCATTTAAAGGCCAGGGCGATATCCAGGTCGTTACCGCCGACGCGGCAGCCGCTGTGGCCGAGGAGGCTTTGCTGGCGATCGGCTTTTTCCCGCCACTGCGGCCCCATCAACAGCAGCGAACAGTCGGTGGTTCCGCCGCCGATATCGACGACCAGCACGCGTTTTTCTTCACTCAGCGTCGCTTCGAAATCCAGACCGGCGGCGACCGGTTCAAACTGAAACACGACGTCACGAAAGCCCGCGCGCTTTGCCGCACGTTCGAGAATGCCCTGCGCCTGGGCGTTGGCATCATCGCCGCCCAGTCCCTGGAAGTTAATCGGGCGGCCGATAACCGCCTGATCGATGGTTTCCGGCAGCTGCGTTTGCGCCTGGAGTTTGATATGCAGCATCATGGCGCACACTAAGTCTTCAAACAGCGCTACCTGCTGCGGCTTGAGCCCGCTGGCGCCGAGAAACGATTTCGGCGACTTTACGAAGTAGACTTCTTGCGGATCTTCAACGTACTGATGCAGCGAAGCGAGACCAAACTGCACGCTGTTGCCGAGTACGTCGATATCTTCCTCGCGGTTGAAGCTTATCGCGCGACGCAGCAGCGCCTGGTTTTCATCACCGTTGGGCGGGACGTCGTGATGGCGGTAGAGCCACTCGCTGACCGCTTCGCGGGTCGGCGCGCAAAGCATTGATGGCAGTAGTGAACTGCCGTTTTCCAGCGTCAGCAGCTGCGGCGTATTGTCGCGCATCACCGCCACTGAACAGTTAGCGGTACCGTAGTCAAAACCAATAAACATAGCCTGCAAAATCCCCATGCCGGTGAAGAAGGGGGGCGACTTTAGCGGATTGACGGCACTGCGACAACTGGAATTTAAAAGCAAGGCGCAGGCGGCGCGGAGCCGCTATGATTGAAGCGCTAAAAAAGGAGAAATGATGACGCTGCTACCCTGGCATTCCCCCTACGACTGGCAATGGATGTTTCATTTTCTTGGCGCGCGTACGGTGCAGGGAATTGAAACTTTTGTCGGCGACAGCTATTGCCGCAGCTTCGCCCTGAATGGCCACGCCGGACTTATCACGGTGACGCCGGATGACGCCGCGCAGGGCATGCGGGTGACGCTTTCCGCCGGGCTGCAGCCGGTCGCGGAGGCGTGCCTGGCGCGGGTTGCGCGTTTATTTGATTTGTCCTGCGACCCGCAGCAGATTGCCCTGACGCTGGGAAGCCTTGCGCTGCCAAGGCCGGGGCTTCGTCTGCCGGGCTCCCTGGATGCGTTTGAACAAGCGGTACGGGCGGTGCTCGGCCAGCTGGTGAGCGTGGCCATGGCGGCAAAGCTCACCGGGAAAGTGGTGGCCGCTTTCGGGGAACCGTTGACCGACGCGCCGGGCTTTTATCTCTTCCCGAGCGCGCAGCGGCTGGCGCAGGCCGATCCGCTGGCGCTAAAGGCGCTGGGCATGCCCCTGCGGCGCGCGGAGGCGCTGATCCACCTGGCGCAGGCGGCGATCCGCGGCGATCTCCCCCTCTCCGCGCCGGAGAATATCGACGCCGGAATAAAGCAGCTGCAGACGCTGCCCGGCATAGGCCGCTGGACGGCGAACTATTTCGCGCTGCGCGGCTGGCAGGCGCCGGATATCTTCCTGGCGGATGATTATCTGATTAAACAGCGTTTTCCCGGCATGACGCCGGCGCGGATTGCGCGCTATGCCAGCCGCTGGCACCCCTGGCGCTCGTACGCTTTACTGCATATCTGGTATACGCAAGGCTGGTCGCCGGTGGAGGAATAGACCCGGGAGGCGCTTAGCACTGGTATCGACGCGCTGAAATCCCTATAATTGCGGCGTTTGGCGGTCAACCGCCACCCTTCCTACATTCCCAGGTTAATCAGGTCGCAAAAATTTATGACTGATACGTCTCATCAGTGCGTCATTATAGGCATCGCCGGCGCATCGGCTTCGGGCAAAAGCCTTATCGCCAGTACGCTATATCGTGAATTACGTGAACAGGTCGGCGATGAACATATCGGCGTTATTCCGGAAGACAGCTATTACAAGGATCAAGGTCATCTGTCGATGGAAGAGCGTGTAAAAACCAACTATGACCACCCAAGCTCCATGGATCATAGTCTGCTGTTTCAGCATTTGCAGATGCTGAGAAGCGGCCAGCCGATAGAGTTGCCGGTGTATAGCTACGTTGAGCATACCCGTATGCCGGAAACCATCCATATTGAACCGAAGAAAGTCATCATTCTCGAAGGGATTCTGCTGCTGACCGACGCCCGCCTGCGCAACGAACTCAGTTTCTCCATTTTTGTCGACACCCCGCTGGATATCTGCCTGATGCGGCGCATCAAGCGAGACGTTAACGAGCGTGGGCGTTCGATGGATTCGGTAATGGCGCAGTACCAGAAAACGGTGCGCCCGATGTTCCTGCAGTTTATCGACCCTTCCAAACAGTATGCCGATATTATCGTGCCTCGCGGCGGTAAGAACCGTATCGCCATCGATATATTGAAGGCCAAAATCAGTCAGTTCTTTGAATAACACGAACGAATTGTGTAACGTGCAAAGAGAAGCCAATTTGCCCTTATCCCCGGAAGGCGTAGGGGCGCAATGCCTTAAAGGAGAACGTTCATGCGTCTGTGCGACCGAGATATAGAAGCCTGGTTGGATGAGGGGCGTCTGGCCATTAACCCGCGCCCGCCCGTTGAGCGCATTAACGGCGCGACGGTCGATGTTCGGCTGGGAAATAAGTTTCGGACTTTCCGCGGGCACACGGCGGGCTTCATTGACCTGAGCGGGCCTAAAGCGGAAGTCAGCGCGGCCCTGGATCGCGTGATGAGCGAAGAGATTGTTCTGCCGGATGGTGAAGCGTTCTTCCTGCATCCGGGCGAGCTGGCGCTGGCGGTGACCTTTGAATCGGTCACCCTGCCGCCGGATCTCGTCGGCTGGCTGGATGGCCGTTCTTCGCTGGCGCGTCTGGGCCTGATGGTGCACGTCACCGCGCACCGCATCGATCCGGGCTGGTCCGGCTGCATCGTACTGGAATTCTATAATTCGGGTAAGCTGCCGCTGGCGCTGCGTCCGGGGATGCTGATCGGGGCGTTAAGTTTTGAGCCGTTATCCGGGCCGGCGATGCGGCCTTATAATCGCCGCGAAGATGCGAAATATCGCGACCAGCAGGGCGCGGTAGCGAGTCGAATCGACAAGGATTGATAATTTTAGCGGTTTGCTGAGGATGCCATGAGACGAATTCTGACCACGCTGATGATCTTACTGGCGGTAGTTGTCGCCGGTCTTACCGCGCTGGTATTGCTGGTCAACCCCAACGATTTTCGCGCCTATATGGTTAAAGAGGTGGCGGATCGTAGCGGCTATCAGCTCGAGCTCAATGGGCCGCTGCGCTGGCACGTCTGGCCGCAGCTCAGCATTCTCTCGGGCCGCATGACCCTGACCGCGCCGGGTGCTGAAGAACCCGTTATTCGCGCGGATAATATGCGCCTTGACGTCGGGCTGCTGCCGCTGATCTCCCATCAGCTGCAGGTCAAGCAGGTGATGTTGAAGGGCGCGGTGATCCAGCTGACCTCCAAAACCGAAGCCGTGCGTAGCAAGGGGGCTCCGGTCGTCCCGCACGACAATACGCTGCCTCAGGTGCCGGAGGATCGCGGCTGGTCGTATGATGTCCAGAAGCTACAGATTGCCGATAGCGTGCTCTTTTTTCAGCATGAAGATGGCGAGCAGGTTACGGTGCGCGATATCCGTTTGCAGATGGAGCAGGACAGCAGCCATCGCGCCACGGTCGATTTCTCTGGCCGGGTGAACCGCGATCAGCGCGATCTGGCGCTTTCTTTCTCCGCCCAGGTGCAGGGCGGTGATTATCCTCATTCTCTGAAGGCGGATATTTCACAACTCAACTGGCAGCTTCGCGGCGCGGAGCTTCCCCCAGAAGGGATTAGCGGCCAGGCCAGCATGCAGGCCAGCTGGGTCGAGGATGCGAAAAAGCTCAGCTTCGATGGGCTGAACTTAACGGCTAACGGCAGCACCATTGCCGGCAACGGCAGCGTCGTGCTGGGCGACCAGCCTGACTGGACGCTGAACCTTCAGGCGGGCACGCTCAACCTCGATAGCCTGCTTTCTCATGCCTCCGCCTCTGGCGATAATAGCGTTAACCAGCAGGGACAAAGCCAGAACAGGCAGCTACGCCCGGTTATTGCGGATAACGATATTCAGCAGGATTACAACGCCCTGCGCGGTTTTAACGCCCGGCTGAACCTGACGGCTGACCAGCTGCAGTGGCGGGGAATGCACTTTACCCAGGTGAAAAGTGAAATCAGCAACCAGCAGGGGCTGCTGACGATTCATCAGATGCAGGGGAGCCTGGACGGTGGACGACTCTCGCTCCCCGGCTCGCTCGACGCGCGGGGCGCAACGCCGCATGCCTCTTTCCAGCCGCAACTCGACAACGTCGAGATCGGCTCGATTCTGAAAGCGTTTAATTATTCGATAAACCTCACCGGTAAGCTCTCGCTGACCGGCGAGTTCTCCGGCGGTAAGATCGATGCCGACGAGTTCCGCCGCAGCTGGCAGGGGCAGGCGGTAACGCAGCTCACTGATACGCGCACTGAAGGGCTCAACTTCCAGCAGCTGGTACAGCAGGCCGTCGAGCGCAGCACCAACGTTCAGGCGCAGGAAAATTACGACAATGCGACCCGTCTGGACTCTGTCAGCACCGAGTTTGCGCTAAATAATGGGCTGGTCACCTTGACGCATATGCAGGGCCAATCTGACATGATGGCGCTGACCGGTCAGGGTGAGCTCAACCTGCTGAAAGAAGATTGTGATATGCTCTTCAACGTGCGGGTACTGGGCGGCTGGAAGGGCGAAAGCAAACTCATCGACAGGCTCAAGCAGACGGCGATCCCTTTGCGAATTTATGGTAACTGGCAGACGCTGAGCTACAGCCTGCAGGTTGACCAGATACTCCGCAAGCAGCTGCAGGATGAAGCCAGGAAACGGCTCAGCGAATGGGCTGAACGCAATAAAAACACCCAGGACGGCAAGGATGTGAAGAAGCTGCTCGACAAACTGTAAGTTAGCCAGGAAAAGCAGAAGAAGCGCATCGTGCTAAGATTGCCGGCAATGCGCATTCCTCTGGAATTGCCGGCGGCGCTTCGCCTGCGTGGGCCTACGGCTAACGAGGGATGTGTTGAGCGTTTAGGTTTTGACGGCCGGGTAAGGCGATAGCCACTACCCGGCAGAAAGATTAGCAGACCCTTAAAAATCGATTAACCCGCCTGCGTCCGGCTTTTGATGCTTCATCGAAGAGAGCATCACACTTCATAGTCCAGTTCATCTTCATCCTGCGCCGGCGGCACTATCAGTACTTTTTGTACCCGATGGCTGTCCACCTGCAGCGTGCGCAGCACGTAGCCGTCAAGTTTCACTTCTTCACCTTCCTGCGGCACATGCTGCAGGTACTCCATCAGCAGACCGGCAACCGTATGGTATTCACGTTTCTCATCCAGCGGCAGAGGAACGGACTGGACCAGGTCTTCCAGCGGCATATGCCCGTTGACCGTCCAGCTCCCGTCGCCGTTTTTGTGAATATCGTGACGGGCATCGATCTCTTCTGCTTCATTAGGCAGATTTCCGGCGATGGTCTCCATGACGTCGCTGAGCGTCACAATCCCCTCTACGGAGCCAAATTCATCGACCACAAAGGCGAAGTGGGTTCTGGCTCTGCGGAACTGCTCCAGCGCAGGAAGCAGCGGCAGCGTTTCCGGGAACACCAGCGGCTGACGAATCAGAACCTGCAGATTGAGCGGTTCATGACGTAATGATTGCTGCAGAAGATCGATCACGTGCACGACGCCAAGCATATCCTCGTCATCATCGCCGCCGGTAACCACGACGCGGGTATGCTGATTTTTGTCGAGTAAGGCGCGAATCTCCTCTTCCGGCGCGCTGAGATCAATATGTTCAATGTCATGACGCGAGGTCATGATGCTGCTGACGGTACGCTGATTGAGATTCAGTACCCGCTCAATCATCCGCCGTTCCTGCGGATTGAAGAGTGGGTTATCGTCGCGATCGGCAACCAGCGAGGCGGTCTCGCTATCCAGCTCGCTACTGTCTTTGCGCCCGCTCAACAGATTCATCACCGCTTCGGTAGTTCGCTGGCGTAGCGTCAGGTTGGCCGAGAGAAAGCGATGGCGGTTAAAAATCGCCAGCTGGTTGAAGGATTCAATCATGACCGAGAAGCCGATAGCCGCGTACAGGTAGCCTTTAGGAATAGGGAAACCAAAGCCTTCGGCAATCAGGCTAAAGCCGATCATCAGCAGGAAGCTCAGACAGAGAATAACGATGGTCGGATGGCTGTTAACAAAGCGGGTGAGGGCTTTACTGGCCATCAGCATCAGGCTAATGGCAATAATCACCGCAGCCATCATGACCGCCAGGTGGTCAACCATGCCGACCGCGGTTATCACCGAGTCGAGAGAGAAGATGGCATCAAGCACTACGATTTGCGCTACCACCCCCCAGAACCTGGCGCCTTTGCGCTGGGTCGGGTTATCGCTATCTTTCCCTTCCAGCCGTTCGTTAAGTTCAACGGTGGCTTTGAAGAGGAGGAATAATCCGCCAAACAGCATAATCAGATCGCGGGCGCTAAAGCTCAGATCGTGCCAGGTCATGAGCGGTTTGGTTAGCGTGACCAGCCAGGAGATCGAAGCCAGCAGCAGCAGGCGCATCACCATTGCGAGTAGCAGACCGGTGACGCGGGCCCGGTCTCGCTGCGCGGGAGGAAGTTTTTCCGCGAGAATGGCGATAAAGACCAGATTATCAATACCGAGTACCAGTTCAATAACGACAAGCGTAATGAGCCCGGCCCAGATAGAGGGGTCGGCAATCCATTCCATATTCAGTTAAAACCTTTACAACCTAAGAGTGCCATGAATCGATCATGGATAAGCTATAGATAAAATGCAATATTTTCTGCTGTTAATTAGCTCAGCCCTGAACCCGCCTCCCAATAAACCAGCAAATAAAAGAGTCAGTTGTGCAGGATATAACCTTTCCACAGTGCGCTTATGGGATGGGACTTATTAATTAACGCGCGAAATTTCAGCGATACGGGCGGAGACGGTGCGTACGATTTTAAGCCAGATGTCACCCGAGCGGTGAAGGACCATGCTGCTCTGCAGCAGAAGGCGGATACGTTACTTAGATAACGCGAGAGTCAATCAATAGATTTGATGTATATATCAACGATTTTCTTGAATTTGGATTTTTATACTACTTAATGTCGTGGCTTGCCGTAGATCAATTTTTGCAGGACGATGTAATGAGCGTTATATGTGATGGCAAGCGGTAAAAACAGCAGCGAAGAGGGTTTAAGTCAGCGGGCTGCCCGTCGTTTTTTTCAGCAATATCATTGCTGACCGTGAAGTCAGACGTGACGGGTAATTGGCTGCAATTCAGGCGCTTTTGTACGTTAAATAATTTTATTATCAATATAATTGATTATTTGGGCTGGATTTTTATTTTTTTGCAGTCACTTGTTCTGTGTCAATTCATGATGAAAGATTACAAGGTATTAAAAGAGAAATGATGGAGAAGCGATGAGCGTCATTACGCTACCTTATGAATAAAATAAGGTGCTGTTGGTGAGTAACTCATTGTAATTAAATGGAAATTCTTTAGAAACTATGCGTATAAGAATTTTCTTAAAACTGTCTATTGGTATGTAGACTTTGCGTGTATTCTTAAATTCAGCGTGTAATTTCAGAATTTGACGGACAGAATGGCAGGTATCAAGCGTGTATCATCACTGATAAATGCCAGTGATACATACAAACTGACAGGATCAAAAGGTTTATAACCATACGGGTGGATATGAAAATGGTGAGTTTGAAAGCAGTTATACCGGTAGCAGGATTAGGGATGCATATGTTGCCCGCCACCAAGGCCATTCCGAAAGAGATGTTGCCGATCGTCGACAAGCCAATGGTGCAGTACATTGTTGATGAAATTGTAGCTGCGGGTATCAAGGAAATCGTGCTGGTGACGCATTCATCCAAGAATGCCGTAGAAAACCATTTCGACACCTCCTACGAACTGGAAGCCTTGCTTGAACAACGCGTAAAACGTCAGCTTCTGGCGGAGGTGCAGGCTATCTGTCCTCCTGGCGTAACGATCATGAACGTGCGTCAGGGCCAGCAGCTGGGCTTAGGTCACTCCATTCTGTGCGCGCGCCCGCTGATTGGCGATAACCCGTTTGTGGTGGTGCTCCCGGATATCATTCTGGACGACGCCAGCGCCGACCCTCTGCGCTATAACCTTGCCGCGATGGTGGCGCGTTTCAATGAAACGGGTCGTAGCCAGGTACTGGCCAAACGGATGGAAGGCGATCTCTCCGAGTATTCCGTTATCCAGACTAAGGACGCTCTGGAATCGGCGGGGCAGGTTGCCCGTATCGTTGAGTTCATCGAAAAACCTGATGAACCGCAAACCCTGGATTCCGACCTGATGGCGGTAGGGCGCTATGTCCTCTCTGCCGATGTCTGGGCTGAACTGGAGCGTACCGAGCCGGGCGCCTGGGGACGTATTCAGTTAACCGATGCGATCGCCGAGCTGGCGAAAAAACAGTCGGTTGATGCGATGTTAATGACTGGCGACAGCTATGACTGCGGCAAAAAAATGGGCTATATGCAGGCTTTTGTCAGCTACGGGCTGCGTAACCATAAAGAAGGGGCAAAATTCCGCGAGAGTATTAAGAAGCTGCTGGCGTAGTTTTCGCGTCAGTGCTTATTAGCGCGTGAGAGTGAACGGTCCGAATTATCTGATGACGAAAAGAGGATTCGTGGCCGTTCACAACGTCAGATTCACAATATCAGATACTGCGCGTAGAACTGGTTAATAGCCCTATAAATACAATGAGTTAGCTGGTTTTATTGTTATAGTGTATCGCTTTTGAACGCAGCAAATGTTCGGAGACTTCTGGTAGTCGAATAAGACGTAGCATGATGAAATGGTCAGACAAGCAAAATTTAATCTTTGCTGATAATTACTTACTAAGATTTTTCTTAAGTAAGCAGCCCTTAGTCAAGGTGTAACATGAAAATAAAACTTGACTGAGATCATGTTTGCGCATTAAACAACGGTAGCGTGTGCATATTAATGTGAACTTAACGATTGCATACGCCCACACAAATGTCGCGGGAAAGGCGTTGCGAACTGGAGAGATCGTCAAAGGATGAAAGATAAATGAACTGGCAGGTTGTCACTTTTTTTGGCGATAGCACCGTACTGTTACCCAGTGCGGCAGTATTGTTTATCGTGCTTTTTCTGCGAAAAGATTCAAAGCAGCTGGCCTGGCACTGGGCGCTGCTGTTCGGCATAACCGGCGCAATTGTCTGCGCATCAAAACTGGCATTTATGGGTTGGGGTATTGGGATTCGCGAGCTGGACTTCACTGGCTTTAGCGGGCACACCGCATTATCTTCAGCTTTCTGGCCAATCCTCTTATGGCTGCTGTGCGCGCGTGCTACACCAGCTCTTCGTTTTACTGCTGTCATAGTGGGTTATGCTCTGGCCGGACTGGTTGGCTACTCCCGACTGATGGTCCACGCACATTCAACTTCTGAAGTCATTGCCGGCTTACTGCTGGGAGCCGCAGGCAGCGCAATTTTTCTGCTGCAACAGTCACGCGTTCGCGCCACTCATACAGCACAGTTATCCTTTGGAAGTCTGGCGAGCATGGTGGTTATCCCGGCGCTTCTGCTGAATACGGGGGCGAAGGCGCCGACGCAATCTCTGCTGAGTGAGATTGCGGTGAAGATTGGCCCACTGGAAAAACCTTTTACCCGGGCCGATCTGCATAAGCGATTTTACTGATTCAGACAAACGTGGAAAAGATGAAGGATTCAGAAAGAATCATGTCGTGTTCACATTGTATGCAATATGAAATTTATGATGAAAGTGGCAGTAGCGGCGATATTTCATATCCATGAAATAAATTTGTGATTGGTCATTCTGCGCAATAATTAGCGCAATGATAATCAGCCAGGATGTTTCCTAAATAAGTTTTCTGGCTAAATATCGAATTTATTAATGATAACAACAGCGTGGCATACTTCTTTTTACTATCAATTTTTGTAGTTGACTAACTATAATTAACTTGAAACTAAGTCAACACTCTTTTTGTGGTGAAAAAAGCAGTAAAATCATAAAGTTGAGATTATTCAGTTGCTTTGTACTGGTTCCGTTTTTACGTGAAGAGCAGAAAACAATAGCGTTATCGGCAATTGGTTCGTAGCGCTGGCAACGTAACTGATAATGTGAGATTACGCTCCCAATTGAGGGTAGAATCTCGTAAACTTATGGCCGCGAAATTGTTTGCTTTGATGGATTAACCGCCGATTTATCGGAATCTACGATCGAATTTACAGGGAAAGAAGTACAGTGCATTGGTAGCTGTTAAGCCAAGGGCGGTAGCGTACCTGCGACCAGGCCTTTTCTCTATATCACATCTCATTTTATGCGACAGAAATTCCTAAAGTGGACTCCATGCAGGTGATTCTCTTCGCGACCTGTATATACTAGCGAGTTGTCATCAAATCAGGACGTATTCATCTTGAAGCGGGCAGATAAACTGCGGGTATGAGGTGCGATGGAATAGCCTTCAATAACAATTTCGCATACATTGTGTACTGCAGGTAGCCTGCGAGTAGAAAACGAGCTTTAGCACGGCGTTCCGATCGGCATGCTTTCGTTTTCTTGGGCCAAAACCTGTAGACCAAACATAGCAAAGGTTGGCGTCAGAGGGCGCTGCATCTACCAGTGTTCCCCTTGTCGCACCAGCTTGCGGAAACGGGGCTTTAAATGGATCTTGTACAATGATAAAAATTGCGCGAATCGCACTCGCATTAGGGCTGCTTACTTCTGCCAGCTCACTTGCCTATGCCTCCGGGTTAGTGATGAATGACAACGAACTGCGCAACGATCTGGCGTGGCTCTCCGATCGTGGCGTTATTCATCTCAGCCTGTCGACCTGGCCGCTGAGCCAGGAAGAGATTAACCGGGCCCTTAAGAAGGCAAAACCCTCTTACTCTTCCGAACAGGTTGTTCTGGCGCGAATCAACCAGCGCCTCGACTCTTTAAAAGCGGATTTTCGGGTGAGCGGCTACACCTCAACGGATAAGCCCGGAACGCCGCAGGGTTTTGGTCAGAATCAGCCTGCGGATAGCTCTTTATCATTAGCCTTTAATAACAGCGGCGAATGGTGGGATGTGCACCTGCAGGGTAACGTTGAAGGTGATGAGCGCATCAGCAACGGTTCACGTTTTAATGCTAACGGCGCCTATGGTGCGGTTAAGTTCTGGAACCAGTGGCTCTCATTTGGTCAGATGCCGCAGTGGTGGGGGCCGGGTTATGAAGGCAGCCTGATCCGCGGTGATGCGATGCGGCCAATGACCGGCGTTTTAATGCAGCGTGCTGAACAGGCCGCACCGGAAACCTGGTGGCTGCGCTGGATTGGCCCGTGGCAGTATCAGATTTCCGCCAGTCAGATGAATCAATATACCGCCGTTCCGCATACCAAAATTATCGGCGGGCGTCTGACGTTTTCTCCTTTCCAGTCCCTTGAACTGGGCGCATCGCGCATTATGCAGTGGGGTGGGGAGGGGAGACCGGAGTCGTTTAGCAGCTTCTGGGATGGTTTTACGGGTAAAGATAACACCGGTACAGCGAATGAACCGGGGAACCAGCTAGCCGGTTTTGATTTCAAATTTAAGCTAGAGCCTACGCTTGGTTGGCCGATTAGTTTCTATGGGCAGATGATTGGTGAAGATGAGGCCGGCTATCTTCCATCGGCAAATATGTACCTTGGTGGAGTTGAGGGACACCACGGTTGGGGCAAAGATGCCGTCAACTGGTATGTAGAAGCGCATGATACGCGTACAAATATGAATGGGACCAATTACAGCTATACCCACCATATTTACAAGGATGGTTACTATCAGCAGGGTTATCCTCTGGGTGACGCCATGGGCGGTGATGGCCAATTGTATGCCGGTAAGGTTGAATTGGTGACAGAAGATAACCAGCGTTGGAGCGCACGTCTGGCCTATGCCAAGGTCAATCCCAAAAGCCAGTCGATTAATAAAGCCTTCCCGCAAGCGGATACTCTGAAAGGAGTGCAGTTGGGCTGGAGCGGGGATGTATATAAATCAGTGCGTTTAAATACTTCCCTCTGGTACACCGATGCTGATAACAGCGACACCGACGATGTTGGTGCCAGTGCCGGGATCGAAATACCATTTAATTTATAGCTCAGCTACAGCAAATTTAGGATGTCAGCAGGCTAGTATATGAACACTGGTTTCAGCTGCCTGTGAAGAGCTAAAAAATGCGCGGTAGTTTGGGAATTAGACACTTTTAGTTTACTGATGATGTGACATTATGAAGAAAAAAATTGTTAGATTTTCGGCATTGGCACTAGCAATAGGGGTTTTATCTGCTTGTACAATCATGCCAGGTCAGGGATTGAATAGCCTTCGTAAGAATGTGGTTGAGCTACCGGATAGCGATTACGATCTAGATAAACTAGTGAATGTTTATCCTATGACGCCCGGTCTGATAGATAAACTCCGCCCCGAACCCGTCATTGCTCGTTCAAATCCCCAATTGGATAGCCTGTTAAAAAGCTATGAGTATCGCATTGGCGTTGGCGATGTGCTGATGGTTACTGTTTGGGATCACCCTGAGCTCACTACCCCGGCAGGTCAGTATCGTAGCGCAAGTGACACGGGAAACTGGGTAAACTCTGACGGGACTATTTTCTATCCGTATATCGGTAAGGTTCAGGTCGCGGGTAAGACATTAACGCAAGTGAGACAAGAGATTGCCAATCGTCTCACTACGTATATTGAAAGTCCGCAGGTTGATGTCAGTATTGCTGCGTTTCGATCGCAGAAAGCTTATGTCACAGGTGAAGTTGCTAAGTCAGGCCAGCAGCCAATTACGAATATACCGCTAACCGTTATGGACGCCATAAACGCAGCTGGAGGTTTAGAAGCCGATGCAGATTGGCGTAACGTTGTACTTACGCATAATGGTAAAGATACTAAAATCTCTTTATATGCGTTGATGCAGAAAGGTGACCTAACTCAGAACTATATGCTTTATCCTGGCGATATTTTATTTGTGCCACGTAATGACGATCTGAAAGTATTTGTCATGGGTGAAGTGGGTAAACAGAGTACCATGAAGATGGATCGCAGCGGTATGACGTTGGCTGAAGCACTAGGCAATGCGGAAGGAATGTCACAAGCCTTTAGCGATGCTACAGGTGTATTTGTAATTCGCCAATTGCAGGGAGATAAACAGGGTAAGATAGCTAATATCTATCAATTGAATGCGCAAGATGCATCCGCAATGGTGTTAGGTACAGAATTTCAGCTACAACCCTATGATATTGTCTATGTTACTACGGCACCTCTGGTCCGTTGGAATCGTGTCATTTCGCAGTTAGTTCCGACTATTAGCGGGGTTCACGATATGACTGAAACAGTGAAATTCATCAAGGATATGAAATAATGTTTGATTCTATTCTTGTTGTTTGCACGGGAAATATTTGCCGTTCGCCTATAGGTGAGCGTATTTTAAGGCAAGCATTACCAAATAAAAAAATTGATTCAGCGGGTACTGGTGCTTTAGTTGATCATAGTGCTGATGATAGCGCAATAAGAATTGCGGAGAAACATGGTATTTCATTAGTTGGGCATAAAGGACGGCAATTTACCTCATCACTTGGCCGACATTATGATCTGATTTTGGTAATGGAAAAATCTCATCTAGAACAAATCGGTCGCATTGCTCCCGAAGCTAGAGGGAAAACAATGCTGTTTGGCCAATGGATTAACCAAAAGGAAATCCCCGATCCCTATCGTAAAAGCGATGAAGCGTTTGCTTCGGTATATCAGTTGATCGAGCAGGCTGGCTTACGTTGGGCCGAGAAGTTGGGCGCATAATTATCAGGAATCATTGCATGTCATCAGTGAAAAACAGACCCGTCGACAAAGAGGCGGATGAAATTGATCTTGGACGTCTTGTTGGTGAGCTTATCGACCATAGGAAGCTGATTGTATCAGTTACTGCATTATTTACGTTGGTTGCACTTCTATATGCACTTTTTGCCACTCCTATCTATCAGGCTGACGCGCTATTGCAGGTAGAGCAAAAGCAAGGCAATGCTATCCTGAGTAGCCTAAGTCAGATGTTACCTGATAGCCAACCGCAGTCAGCCCCGGAAATTGCGTTGTTGCAGTCGCGGATGATTTTGGGCAAAACGGTTGATGATTTGAATTTGCAAGCTCGGGTCGAACAACATTATTTTCCTTTAATTGGAAAAGGGTGGGCACGTCTAACCGGTAAAGACCATGGTTCCTTGACAGTAAGCAGACTTTATTTACCTTCGGAAAGTGAGGGTGATATTCCCAAATTGGAATTAACTGTTAAAGATAAAACCCACTTTAGTGTGACTTTCAACGATAAAAATATTATGGGTGAGTCAGGCACTTTGCTGGATCGCAACGGTATCTCTCTGAAGATAGATAATATCGATGCAGAACCCGGTTCTGTATTTATCATATCTTATGTGAGCAAATTGAAAGCTATTACGGATCTGCAAGATAAGTTCTCAGTTGTCGATCAGGGTAAAGATACAGGGATATTAAGCCTATCATTAACAGGTCCTGACCCACTGTTGTTGGAGAAAATTCTCAATAGTATCAGTAATAATTATTTGGCACAAAATGTAGCTCGTCAAGCTGCTCAGGATGCAAAAAGCCTAGAGTTTTTAAGCGAACAGCTACCTAAAGTGCGTAATGAATTAGATTCTGCTGAAGATAAGTTAAACCAATATCGTCGACAGAAAGATTCTGTAGATCTCTCTTTAGAAGCAAAATCTGTTCTTGAACAGATAGTAAATGTTGATAATCAATTGAATGAACTGACATTTAGAGAATCTGAGATTTCACAGCTATACACTAAAGAGCATCCTACCTATAAGGCGCTAATGGAGAAGCGTAAGACTTTACAGGATGAAAAGACGAAACTGAATCATCGTATTTCAGCGATGCCTAAGACGCAGCAAGATATATTACAATTAAGCCGAGATGTTGATTCAGGACAAGCGGTGTATATGCAACTTTTGAACCGTCAGCAGGAGTTAAATATAGCTAAATCTAGCGCTATTGGTAATGTTAGAATTATCGATAATGCTGTAGCCCAACCTAAGCCAGTAAAACCTAAAAAGGTAATAATTTTATTAGTTGGTATTATTTTAGGGGGAATGATATCAATTGGACTAGTATTGTTACGAGTATTCTTGCGTCGAGGAATTGAAAGCCCAGAACAATTAGAAGAGCTAGGTATAAATGTTTATGCCAGCATCCCCGTTTCGGAAACATTTGCAAAAAAAAGTATTCAGACTATGAGACTGAAGAAAAAAGCAGAGTATGAATACGAAAGTTTCCTGGCTGTGGAAAATCCAGCGGATTTAGCGATTGAGGCTATCCGTGGCTTACGTACTAGTCTTCATTTTGCGATGATGGAGGCGCGGAACAATGTTCTGATGATTTCCGGAGCAAGCCCAAATGCCGGGAAAACCTTTGTAAGTTCCAACCTTGCGGCGATAATATCTCAGACGGGGCAGAGAGTCCTGTTTATTGATATGGATATGCGAAAAGGTTATACACATAAATTATTTAAGTTAAATAACGAGAATGGTATTTCTGATATTCTGTCAGGAAAGGCTGAGATAAAAAAAGCAATAAAATCTGTTCCGATAGCGGGCTTTGATTATATATCTCGAGGAATAGTTCCACCTAATCCAGCTGAGTTATTGATGCATCGCCGATTGGGTGAACTGATTACTTGGGCAAGTCAGAATTATGATATTGTTATACTTGATACACCACCGATATTGGCTGTAACAGACGCTGCTATTATTGGCCATTATGCTGGAACGACATTACTGATTGCTAGATTTGAGCAGAACACAACTAAGGAAATTGAAGTTGGCTTCAAACGTTTTGAACAAAGTGGTGTCATGGTAAAAGGTTGTATCTTAAATGGTGTAGTGAAAAAAGCCAGTAGTTATTATGGTTATGGCTATAGCCACTATGGATACTCTTATACAGACGATAAATAAAAATATAAGCCGGATTGTTGGTGATCCGGCTTGATTTTTTTACTATTAAGCTTCTAGCCTTTGTTTGAATTTTACTGCTTATAGAAGATTACATATATTGAGAGGGAATCATGACACTCCTCGGCAGGAATTTTTTAGTTAGTACAACGCTAGCCTTATCTGATTTTATCAGTTTCATTATCCCTATCTATTTAGCCATGGCCATGATACCAATTACAGCCAACCAGTATGAATATACGGCTAATATTGTTCAAAGCGAAGGTTGGATTGCCTTGCATTGGTTATTAGCATTCTGCTGTGTAGGTTGGTATGCAATGCGGTTGCGTCATTACTTCTATCGCAAAACTTTCTGGTTTGAATTAAAAGAAATCCTAAGAACTTTAGTAATATTTGCAGTTATTGAAATAGCCGTTATTGCATTTACAACATGGACATATTCCCGATCTCTTTGGATGCTAACATGGGTATTTGTTATGATCCTTGTTCCTGTTTCGCGTATGGTGACTAAGCGTATTTTGAATACGCTTGGTTACTGGCAACGCGACACGTGGATTATCGGTAGTGGAGAAAATGCACATGAAGCTTATAAAGCGATAAGCAGTGAGCGGAATCTTGGCTTAAATATTGTGGGGTTTATTGCCAGTGAAGGAGGAAGAACTGCTGGTGAGAACATTGATGGTATTAATGTACTACCCAATCATATAAACTGGTTAGCAACGATTGATAAAAAAACACAATTTATTGTTGCTGTTGAATCAAATCAAAGCGAGATGCGTAATACTTGGTTACGTAATTTTATGATTAAAGGCTTTCGTTATGTCTCCGTTATTCCAACATTACGAGGAATGCCGTTAGATAGTACCGATATGTCATTTATATTTAGTCATGAAGTTATGATTTTTCGTGTCCAACAAAATCTTGCAAAGTGGTCTTCACGAATTTTAAAGCGAATATTTGATTTAGCAGGTTCTATCACAATTATTATTGCTTTGTCTCCTATATTACTTTATATCAGTCGAAAAGTTAAAAAAGATGGTGGTCCAGCCATTTACGGGCATGAACGGATCGGTAAAGATGGAAAGCCGTTTAAATGTCTTAAGTTCCGATCAATGGTTATTAATTCAAAAGAAGTCCTTGAAAATTTATTAGCCAACGATGCTGCAGCAAAAAAAGAATGGGATGCTACATTTAAACTGAAGAATGATCCTCGAATAACTAAAATTGGAGGGTTTTTACGTAGGACTAGTTTGGATGAGTTACCTCAACTATTTAATGTATTAAAGGGCGAAATGAGCCTTGTAGGTCCCCGGCCAATTATTACCGCAGAGCTAGAGCGCTATAATGATGAAGTTGATTACTATTTGTTAAGCAAACCAGGTATGACTGGCTTATGGCAAGTTAGCGGTAGGAGTGATGTAGATTACGAAACTCGTGTTTATCTTGATGCATGGTATGTAAAAAATTGGTCTATGTGGAATGATATTGCCATTTTATTTAAAACTGTAGCGGTTGTATTAAAAAAAGATGGTGCATACTAAGGTCTACTTAAAAGAAGATTCAAAACATGAAATTCTATATTGCAATCCCAACATATAATGGCGGGGATATTTGGCGTGAATCGGCTAATAATATAAAAAAGTTTTCTTCAGAAAATACGTTTGTTCAAATAATTGATTCTGGTAGTACTGATGATACAGTGGAAATTGCTAGGGAATCAAATTTTAACGTAATGTGTATTGATAAAAGAGAATTCAATCATGGAGGAACGAGAAATTTAGCTGTTAAAGATAATATTGATAAATATGACATTGTTATATTTCTCACGCAAGATGCTATACCTGAAGAGGGATTTCTCGATAAAATTCTATCGATATTTGAAGATACTTCTGTTGCTTGTGCGTATGGAAGACAGTTACCACATAAAGATGCTAACCCGTTGGCACAGCATGCGAGATATTTTAATTATTCAGAAAAAAGCTACTCTTGCAGTAAAGAAGATATTAATAGGATGGGATTAAAAAGTGTTTTTATGTCTAATTCTTTCTCTGCATATAGATTGTCTATATTTGAAAAATTAGAAGGATTTCCATCAAATACTATACTTTGCGAAGATATGTTTTACACAGCGAAAGCTATTCTTTCAGGGTACAAAGTGGCGTATGTTGCTGATGCTATTGTTAGGCATTCACATAATTATACCCCTCTAGATGAGTTTAAGCGATATTTTGATATTGGCGTTTTTCACAGTGATGAAAAATGGATTCGGGATCAAATAGGAAGTGCAAAGGGAGAAGGGAAAAAGTTTATAATATCTGAACTAAATTTTTTAATGAAAAACTCACCACTATGGATTCCATATGCATTTCTTAATAATTTTATGAAGATTTTCGGTTTTAAATTAGGATTGAATTATAAAAAAATCCCAATAAAAATAATTAAGAAGCTGAGCATGCATAAACGCTTCTGGGATTCCTATAAATAAATGGATAATAGATAATACTCTATCTTAGAGGCTGATATTATTCTAAGTGAAAAAATGACTTTTTTAATATCGAAAGGGCATATATTTTATGAGTACCAGCCTAGCTGCGTGTAGAAGGTATAAAATATGAAAGTTGGTGTGGTTCTTGTAACTTACAATCCAAATATAGATTTGGTAAGCCGCTTCGTAAAACATATTGATAAATATGTTGATCATATTATTGTTGTCGATAATTCAAAAATTAACTACGATTTGGAAAATTTATTAAGTGGGAAAAAAAATACAATAATACTAAATAGAAGTAATAGAGGGATAGCAGAAGCTCAAAACCAAGGCATTAAATATGCCATTGAAATAGGTATGGATAATGTATTTATTTTCGATCAGGATACTAAAATTAACGATGCCTTCGTATCAAAAATGATTCATGCTTTCAATTCAATGAATTTTAAAGAGCGAATTGCATGTGTGGGTCCAAATTATGAAGATATGAATAATAACACGATAGATGCCATTGAAAAGGACTTTATAATAGCATCAGGGTCACTTTATAACGTAAGTATATTTGATAAAGTTGGTTATTTTAAGTCTGAGTGGTTTATAGATTTAATCGATGTTGAATGGTGTCATAGAGCAAAAAAACATGGATATAAAAGTTATCAAATTCAAAATATAAAGATGGAGCATAATATTGATGATAATGATTACCCAACACTATTTGGCAAACAAGTACGAATTGGATCACCGGTGAGACAATACTACCTTATTAGGAACTGGATACTAAGTCTTAAAAGCAATAGTTTTAGTCTAAAATTTAAAATTAAGACAATGTACTACCTATGCCATAAGCCAATAATTTTCTTATTGTGCTCACCTAGGAAAACTAGATTTAAATATATCATTCGGGGTTTTAAAGATGGTTTGTGCAATATTACTGGAGAGTTTAAGGAGCGAGAGTGAATAATGATACTTTAGTTGATATTGTTCTCGCTTCATACAATGGTGAATTGTATATTAAGGAACAAATTAACTCTATATTAGAACAAACCCATAAAAATATTAGGTTGATAGTTTCTGATGATGGTTCTTCTGATAATACTCAGAAGGTTGTAAAAAAAATAATGGAAAAAGATTCAAGGGTTGAATTTTATAAGTCAAATCATCCTGCAGGGGTTATTAATAATTTCAATCACGGTTTAGAGAAAACAACTGCTGACTATATTCTATTTTCTGATCAGGATGATGTATGGTTGAATGATAAAGTGGAGTTACTTTTAAATAAGATACAAAAGGCAGAAAGTAATTGCAACGAGCCGACACCGTGTTTAGTTTTTTCTAATTTGTGCGTTGTTGATGAAAAGTTGAATGTTATTGGGAGTGATTTTTATGTACTAAATAGTTTAAATCCTCTAAATAACCTAGATGAGCGATATTTGATTTGGCGTTCTACGATCTATGGATGCACTACTATCTTCAATAGAGCTTTGTTGTCTAAAGCAGGCTTGGCACCATGCAATATTACTATGCATGACCATTGGTTTGCTTATAATGCTCTTAAGTTCGGTATGTTAATTTATGATGAAAGAAAACATGTCCTATATCGACAGCATTCAGGTAACTTGGTAGGCTCGCATAAAAGAAATATTTTTAGTAAACTTAGCCGATTACGGAAAACAATGTCAGGAATTAATAAAAATATAGCTACTGTTCGCTTTTTGGAACACGATAAAAAAATGGCAGAACATAAATTTACCTTATTTAATAATGTCATTCCATTTATTAGAGAAAGAACATTATATACTGTGCTGTTTATTATACTTTGGAGTATAAAATGAAAAAAATTGTTCTTTCAGGTGTTAACATGACCGAAGGTGGCATTTTAACAATTTATAAAAATGTCATTTCGATCCTGCGCACAGATTGTAAAATCCAAGTCTATTGCTTGGTCCATGATAAAAAATTGTTTGAAGAATTTATTGGTTTAGAAAATTTCCATTTTCTAGAATTTCCATCAATAAAGTCTAGTTGGTTTAAACGAATTTGGTTTGAATTTGTAACTTCAGAAACTATTAGAAAGGAAATTCAACCGGATGTTTGGTTTTGTCTACATGACATAACTGCAAGAGTAAAAGCAACTAAGCAATATGTATATTGTCATAATCCCTCGCCCTTTTATCAGGCGAAGTTAAGTGATTTTTTTATAGACAAAAAATTCTTTTTGTTTACTAAATTTTACAGGTTTTTGTATGCCATCAATATAAAGAAAAATAATGCTGTTGTGGTGCAGCAAAGCTGGATTGCTGATTCGTTTCATTCCTTTTATAAAATTAATAATATAATTGTTTCACGCCCAGTTCATAAAGCACATGAAAAAAACGATTGTCCCGATGATAACGACAAAAAAAATAAGGGTTTTACGCTTATATATCCTGCCATTCCACGTGTCTTTAAGAATATGGAGGTGCTTATAGATGCAATGGATATTTTGAAAAAAGAACATCCCGATATATATAAATCATGCAAGATATTGCTTACCTTTAGTAAGGGGCATAACAAATATGGAGATTATATAATTGACATATGCCAGCGTAAGAGCATTGAAAATATTTCATTCATAGGTTTTAAGTCTCATTCTGAGATAAAAAAAATATTGTCAAATGAATGCGATGGAGTAATCTTTCCTTCAAAACTAGAGACTTGGGGATTGCCACTGACCGAGGCTATGGATGCAGAGCAAAATCTTTTAGCTGCAGATCTACCTTATGCTAAAGAAACTATTGGTACTTATAAGAAAGTTGCTTATTTTTCGCCAGATGATAGCCATGAATTAATGACATTGTTACTTAATTTTGCTTTGGGTATAGCACATTTTAATGGAGCGTCAAAAGAGCAAAACGTTAGTAATACTTCGAATAATAAATGGAAAGTTCTACAAGACTGGAATGAGTTGAAAGAATTGATATTAATGGACTGAACACACATGTCTTGGAGATTGTTAAATGCCTTTATTTTTTCTTGACTCATGGTCACTCCTTGTTTTTCTTATTCAGATTTTGTTTTTATTTGGAGCGAATGTAGCATATTTAAGTAAGAATAAAAGATTGGATTTTGTTTTGTTTTTGATGTTATCTTTTTTTCTATGTTATTTTTACTCTATCAGAAATGCTTCACTACCTGATACACAGATGTACATAAGCGTATTTCGAAATTTGCAATATACAAATGTGTTTCCCTGGGGGGAAGGATTTCATTTGTTAATGAAATCTATAAGTTTATTTTCTTCAAGTGAGTCTGGTTACCTTATAGGGTCATCGATTTTTTTCGTTGCTCTATTATCTCTGAATATTTTTCTTTATTGTAAAAAAGAATATAAAACATTTATTTTATTGTTTTGTTTTTCAAGTATAAGTATACTTGACTTGTCTATTAATGTGTATAGGCAAGGTGTGGCTGTTTTAGTATTAATGATCGGTATACATATTTATATAAAAAATAGCAAACTGCTAGGTCTCTTAGTAATGACTTTATCGCTATTTTTCCACTGGGGAGCGATGCTTATTGTATTGATTTTTTTATTTTCTCAGTTTTTGGCAAGCAAACCAAAACTCATTTACGCATTATCAATCATCACTACCTCATTACTTCTTGTTTCTTATTTTATCAATTTCGATTTTATCAACATGCTCATTGGTAAAATGAGCTTCATTTCATCTCTTGGCGGTGGTATTGGCAATGTTGATATAAATAGTAAATTTGGCGCATACCTTGGTGGCGATGTGGAAGGTGCTTTATTTTACGATGGTAATATTTTTAGGCGTATCTACTCTTCGTTAGAGTTAATATTTTTTTCAGTGATATCGTTCTTTTTTATGTGGGTTTTTCGGAAAAAGAATATAGTACCTTCAGTATCTTTTTACCAGTTATATACTCTACAACTAGGCATCGTACTTTATTCTACTTTGCTAATTTCCATGGTGTGGTTTATTAGGAATTTTTATTGGTGTGCTCTTTTAAATCCAATTGTTTTATATGAAGCAATAGCGAGTTATGATTCCACCGTAAAAAGAAGATACATAGTATCGCTTTTCTACTCTATATTTATATTACTATATTTATCTCTTTGGTTTTGGCGGCATCCCTTGGTTATCGGTTCTTATTAATACTATCTGAAGAATTTAAAATGAAGAAAAAATTATTGTTTGTTACGGCCATTGAAAAAGACGAGTCAGATGGAGTATGGAAGAAAGTATTAGCGATGGCGAATGCCTTCGCTAGACTCAATTATGATGTCGATTTGGTATATAGGGAAAAAGGATATGGCGTTGTTCAAAATATTAATACATGCACTCTAGGTAATATTAGGGAAAAGATAACATTCTTATATTCAAAAATATCTTACTATAATGAGCTTGCAAAGTTAATTAATGGTAAGTATGAGCTCCTGTATATAAGGAAACCTCTTGGTGGAATTTCATCGTTATTATTGGGTAGGGTTGTTAATAAAGTTATTAAAAAGAATGGGAATAGTAAAATATGCATGGAGATACCAACTTTCCCTTACCGGAAAGAAGTTCGTGGATTTCAAGGGTTTGTTTCTGAGATTTGTTTCCATCTTGGATTCTTTTTTTATCGAAGGGAAATTTCCTTAATTCCTTATATGGGTTGTGATGTATCACATATATGGGGAATCCCTGCATGTAAGATTTCAAATGGAATCGATCTTTCCAGCTTAAAGCTTTTGAGATCTTGTAAACCAAAATTTCGCGATACAATTAACTTTGTTGCGGTAGCGAGGTTATCTTTCTGGCATGGACTTGATCGTCTCATACATTCAATTGCAAATTATGAAGGTGATTATGAGGTACAGCTTAAAATTGTTGGTGCAGGGGAACCAGAGTTAAGTCGGCTTCAAAATATTGTTGCAGAATTAAAGTTGGATAACTTAATTTCTTTCACTGGGCCACTTCATGGAGATAAACTTATTCAAATCTATGAAGAAAGTGATATTGCCGTTGACTCATTAGGTCGCCATAGAACAGGAACAAATCAAAATAGTTCTCTTAAATCAAAAGAATATACAGCGTTGGGTTTGCCATTTATTAAAAGTCACGATGATGTCGTTTTCGATAATCAGTTTTTTTCATTAACTGTATCTCCGGATGAAAACGATATTAATATTGAAAATGTTATCAAATGGTATGTTGAATTACCAGTTAATACACCTTTTTTAATGCGTGAGTTTGCTGTGGGAGAATTATCTTGGGAAAAACAATTGTCTTACCTTCTGTCTTTTCTTAAATAACTATATGTTATGTCGTTTTGTTGAGGTGATAATGGTAAAAAAAATTCTTCTTTTATTTATTATTTTATGCATGAATAATGTTTCATTTGCCTCAGTTAAAATCTGGTTTTGTCCAAATGATTCTGGGTTTATTACTGATAAACAACTGGAAAAAAAATGGGCTCATTCAAGAGGAGATATCGATGTTTACAAGTTTTATTATCAGCTGATTTTAAATGATAGTTATGAGGGATTAAAAAAGAAAATTAGCTTTTTACAATCCAATAATATTCAAATTGCTGTCGAATTACCTCCCCTAGTCTGGGAAGAGAATGGCCGTGGATTCAAAATAGAGTCTTTTCAACGCAAAGGGCTTATTGAGTCTGTCATGAAGAAATTAAAGGCCGTAAATGCGAAGCTTGATTATGTTGCACTTGATGAGCCTCTTTATTTTGCTCATTATATGAATGGACCTGCTGCAGTTAATTATAACTTAGATGTATTGGCTTCGAAAATATCGGATTCTTTAAAGATTGTTTATGCTTACTATCCAAACGTAATTGTCGGAGAGATCGAGCCAATAGGTGCATTTAAGCATCTAACAATGACTGAAAAATATAATTTATTTAATAATTGGTTTGTGGCTTTTAATAATAAAAATGACAAGCCTCTAAAATTTCTTCACGACGATGTATCATGGCGCGATGATTGGGAAAATGAAATAACATTGCTACATCAGTTGACGAAAAAAAACAACCTTGAAAATGGTATAATTTTTAATTCAGCATATCAGTGGTACAACTCTGAACTATGGATGAAGAGTGCAAGACTTAATATTGATAAAGTTCTCTCGATAGGTTCCCTCATTCCAAATGTTGCAGTACTACAAAGTTGGAATAAAAGTCCGGAAATAATTGCTGATGACAATAATATTTCAGCACATAGCAGTTTGGTATTATATTTTATTAATAAAAGAGATGCTAATTAAGGTTAAGGGTTTTTATGGTTATTGTGAATTTAACGACAACATCTGAGCGTTTAGAGCTTTGTTCCGCTACCGTTTGGTCCTTGATCCATCAAAGTTGTCTGCCTGATAAAATTTTTTTATGGATATCTAGAGATGCTTATATGGCAGACAAAGGCATATTTGCTATCCCGAGCTGGGTTGATGAGATAAATAGTCTGTATGATATTCTTAATATAAAATACACTGATAATACCGGGCCTTATCGAAAAATATTTCCTATGTTAAAGGAGGCTTCTGATAAAGATGTTCTGGTCTATGCTGATGATGATGTTATTTATTCTTCCAATTGGCTGGAGCTTTTGTTGACTTCTTTTTATGCCTCTGAAGAAAAATATGCAGTAGCATCTAGAATAAGGCTTATGAACAGAAATCTCTTTGGTTACTATCAAAGCTACAATAGATATCCTTTAGCTAATATTTGTAGTGTTTATAGTGATGATTTCATTATTACTGGTGTCGGGGGGTGTGTAATTAAAAAGAAAATGATAAATGATAAGTTTATTAACGATATTTCTTATCTTGAGGTTGCCCCCAAAACAGATGATCTATGGATAAGTAAGATTTTGAGATTGTCGGGTACTGCTGTTAAGAGTTGTCCTCAAGCACTGTGTTGTGTTCAAGAAATCCAGCACTCAAGTTACTCGCTAAATCATGAAAATACGAGTAAATTTTCAGGTGGCATTTTTTTACGTTTAATGTACAAATTCAAGTTGGCTGTTTTTGGATATGTTGGGATTAGTCTTTCGAATAATGATAAGACACAAAAAAACATTGATCGCTATTTTAAAATATAATGATCTTAGCATTGATCTTTAATGGTTGGAAATATCCCAATGAGCTTACTTTATAATGTTAAATGGGTTTCTCTCTCTCAGGTTATACGTGTTTTATGCCAAGTATTAGCAATGGTCTTTTTTTCTCGATATCTTACTCCTATTGAAATTGGCATCATGGCAATGACTGTTATTGTTGTTAATTTTGTTAATGTGTTACGAGATATGGGATCTTCCGCTGCGATTATACAGAAAGATAACGTTACAGATGAGCTAATATGTAGCGTTTTTTATCTGAATTTATTAATGGGGGCTGGTTTATTTTTCTTGGTTTATTTTTGTTCAGGTTTGATTGCTGCTTTCTTCAAGGAGCCTCTTGTTAGCTCAACCTTAAGTCTGGTAGCTATAGCCTTCCCTATAAATAGTGTGACTAGTGTTCATTTGGCATTGCTGGAGAGAGATTCGAAATTTAATAAAATTGCAGCCGTAGAAATCTTTTCATCTCTTCTGTCGTTATCAATAGCTGTGTTATATGCAATGAATGGTGGTGGGGTCTATAGCCTTGTTTTGCAGACACTTTTATATTCGGTATTAAGTTCACTTGGCTTTTGGTTTTATTCAAAATGGTTGCCTAAATTCAAGTTTAGTCTTATTGATATAAAATCAATTTTTTCATTTAGCTCTAATCTAATAGGGTTTAATATAATAAATTATTTTTCTAGGAATAGTGATCAAATTATAATTGGACGTTTTTTCTCTGCTGATCTCTTAGGTCAGTACTCTCTAGCTTATCGCATAATGTTGTTTCCAGTTCAAAATATTACATTTGTTCTGACACGTTCTCTTTATCCTTTACTTAGCAGATTGCAAAATGATCCTAAAGAAGCATATAAGATATATTTAAAAACACTCCGGGCTATTTCATTTATAATACCGCCGTTAATGTTGGGGGTTTGTGCTGTTAGCGATGAGTTTGTTTTATTTGTTTTTGGTAATAAGTGGGTTCAGATTCCAGGTATATTAGTATGGCTTGCTCCTGTTGCGATCATGCAGTCGTTAGTTAGTACAACAGGCGCTGTCTTTATGTCTCATGCAAAAACAAATGTTTTGTTAAGAATTTCAATATATAACGCATTTTTGCAAATTAGCGCTTTCTTGATAGGTGCTTTTTATAGTCTGAAAGTACTTGTTATATTGTATTGTGCTGCAAATGTTTTAATGTTTGTGCCTAATATGTATTTGGCTTTTTCGGTAATAGGTGGACGCTTTGTTGAGTTATTCCAAACTATCTGGAAGCCACTTTTTTCAGCATTTGTAATGTATTCTGTCTTGCGTTATTTTTCTGAGGATTTTGTTTCTCATAATGTTTTGGTTTTATCATTGATAATGAAAATTATAATGGGCATATTGGTTTATTTCTTTTGCGTTTTAGTCCTTGAGCATAAAATGTTATTGAAATTTCTATCGAGACAAAAAAGGCTTTCAAATTAACATCTAGCTTTCTTCATAATATTTATGAGCTAAGAATGATATCGATAGCTATGTGATAGCAGAAAAATAAGTTAAAGTATATGTGATTTTAGCTGCGAGCTTGTCGCAGTGACCACACCTGACAGGAGTATGTAATGTCCAAGCAACAGATCGGGGTTGTCGGTATGGCAGTGATGGGGCGTAACCTTGCGCTCAACATCGAAAGCCGCGGTTATACCGTCTCCGTTTTCAACCGCTCCCGTGAAAAGACCGAAGAAGTGATTGCCGAGAATCCGGGCAAGAAACTGGTCCCACATTATACAGTGCAAGAGTTTGTTGAGTCGCTCGAAACTCCACGCCGTATCCTGTTAATGGTGAAGGCGGGCGCAGGCACTGATAGTGCCATCGACTCTCTGAAGCCTTACCTGGACAAGGGTGACATCATCATCGATGGTGGTAATACCTTCTTCCAGGATACGATTCGTCGTAATCGTGAGCTTTCTGCTGAAGGTTTTAACTTTATCGGAACCGGCGTGTCCGGCGGTGAAGAAGGGGCTCTTAAAGGTCCTTCGATTATGCCTGGCGGGCAGAAAGAAGCTTATGAACTGGTTGCTCCAATTCTCAAGCAGATTGCTGCTGTCGCTGAAGACGGTGAGCCGTGCGTAACCTATATCGGTGCCGATGGCGCTGGTCATTATGTCAAAATGGTTCACAACGGTATTGAATACGGTGATATGCAGCTTATTGCAGAAGCCTACGCTTTACTGAAAGGCGGGCTGGCGCTCTCTAATGAAGAGCTGGCGCAAACCTTTACCGAATGGAATGAAGGTGAGCTTAGCAGCTATCTCATTGACATCACTAAAGACATCTTCACCAAAAAAGATGAAGAGGGTAAATACCTGGTCGACGTGATCCTCGATGAGGCGGCAAACAAAGGTACCGGCAAATGGACCAGCCAGAGCTCTCTTGACCTCGGTGAACCGCTGTCACTTATCACTGAATCTGTATTCGCTCGCTACATCTCTTCTCTGAAAGATCAGCGTGTGGCTGCTTCGAAAGTTCTTACCGGACCCCAGGCGAAGAGTGCAGGCGATAAAGCGGAGTTCGTTGAGAAAGTTCGCCGCGCTCTGTATCTGGGCAAAATCGTCTCTTACGCTCAAGGTTTCTCGCAGCTGCGCGCGGCTTCTGATGAATACCACTGGGATCTGAACTACGGTGAGATCGCGAAAATCTTCCGCGCCGGCTGTATTATTCGTGCTCAGTTCCTGCAAAAGATTACTGATGCCTATGAGCAGAATGCCGGTATTGCCAACCTGCTGCTGGCTCCATACTTTAAGCAGATCGCCGATGATTATCAGCAAGCCCTGCGCGATGTTGTTGCATATGCTGTTCAGAATGGTATTCCGGTTCCGACGTTCTCTGCGGCCATCGCCTACTACGATAGCTATCGCTCTGCAGTCTTGCCTGCTAACCTGATTCAGGCGCAGCGTGACTATTTTGGTGCGCATACCTATAAGCGTACCGATAAAGAAGGTGTGTTCCATACTGAGTGGATGGAATAAAGTTTTCATTGTCATTTGCCCGGGGTATTAACCCGGGCATAAATTTTCCACAAATAGAATTCCTCTCCTGTAATTAGTACTCCCTTATCCTAATTTTTTAAAAACGTAATTTGCGAATGTTTTTCTAAAGGAAATCATTTAATATGATATTGATATCCTGAGGAATATATTTCGAATTTTATTAGGCTCTGGTAATAAAAGGTAAGTTAAATATGAAGATCCTTGTCACTGGTGGTGCAGGTTTTATTGGTTCTGCAGTTGTTCGTCATATCATTGAAAACACCTCCGACGAAGTACGCGTAATAGATTGCCTCACCTACGCCGGTAACCTTGAGTCCCTGGCGCCGGTTGCCGGTAATAAACGTTACTCGTTTTCTCAGACAGATATCACTGATGCCAAATCTGTGGCAGAGCAGTTCAGCGATTTCCGTCCGGATATTGTGATGCACCTGGCCGCAGAGAGTCACGTGGACCGCTCTATCGATGGGCCTGCTGCCTTTATTCAGACCAACCTGATCGGAACTTTCACCCTGCTGGAAGGGGCCCGCCAGTACTGGTCAGCTCTCGATACGGCGCAGAAGCAGACTTTCCGCTTCCACCATATTTCGACCGATGAAGTCTACGGCGACCTGCACGGTACCGATGATCTGTTCACCGAAGAGACTCCGTACGCGCCAAGCAGCCCGTACTCTGCCTCCAAGGCCGGCAGCGACCATCTTGTCCGCGCCTGGAACCGCACCTATGGCCTGCCGGTGGTGGTGACCAACTGCTCCAACAACTACGGCCCGTATCACTTCCCGGAAAAACTTATTCCGCTGACCATCCTCAATGCCCTCGCCGGGAAACCGCTGCCGGTCTACGGCAATGGAGAACAGATCCGCGACTGGCTGTACGTGGAAGATCACGCCCGGGCGCTATACAAAGTGGCGACGGAAGGCCGCAGTGGTGAAACGTACAACATCGGCGGTCATAACGAGCGTAAAAACGTTGATGTCGTGCGAACCATTTGCGCCATTCTCGATAAAGTGGTTGAACAGAAGCCGGGCAATATCAGCCAGTTTGCCGATCTGATTACGTTTGTGAAAGACCGTCCGGGTCATGACCTGCGTTATGCCATTGATGCGGCGAAAATTCAGCGCGATCTGGGCTGGGTGCCCGAAGAGACGTTTGAAAGCGGAATTGAAAAAACGGTCCACTGGTACCTGAACAACACGACCTGGTGGCAGCGCGTGCTGGATGGCTCCTATGCCGGTGAACGTCTTGGCCTGAACAACTAAAAAGGAAAGAAGCATGAAAGGTATTGTACTGGCCGGCGGCTCCGGCACGCGTTTATATCCGATCACCCAGGGTGTTTCCAAGCAGCTACTGCCCATTTATGACAAGCCGATGATTTACTACCCGGTTTCTGTTCTGATGCTGGCGGG
The DNA here is from genome assembly GCF_009025755.1 of Klebsiella sp. RCJ4. Taxonomy (NCBI): domain Bacteria; kingdom Pseudomonadati; phylum Pseudomonadota; class Gammaproteobacteria; order Enterobacterales; family Enterobacteriaceae; genus Klebsiella; species Klebsiella sp. RCJ4. The sequence continues at coordinate 99,844 of NZ_WCIN01000004.1, read as the reverse complement.
AATCAAGGATATCCTGATTATCACCACGCCGGAGGATATGCCCGCATTTCAGCGTCTGCTGGGTGACGGTTCTCAGTTTGGGGTGAATTTCAGCTATGCGATTCAGCCGTCGCCGGACGGTCTGGCGCAGGCCTTTATCATCGGCGAGAAGTTTATCGGTAATGATGCCTGTGCATTAGTCCTGGGCGATAACATCTACTTTGGTCAGAGCTTTGGCCGGAAACTGGATGCGGCGGCCAGCAAAACATCCGGAGCTACGGTATTCGGCTACCAGGTTCTCGATCCGGAACGTTTCGGTGTGGTGGAGTTTGATGAGAACTTTAAAGCGCTGTCGATTGAAGAGAAGCCGCTGAAGCCGAAATCTGACTGGGCGGTGACCGGACTCTATTTTTATGACACCGATGTGGTGGCAATGGCGAAGGAAGTTAAACCCTCCGCGCGCGGGGAGCTTGAGATCACCACGCTGAACCAGATGTATCTGGATCGGGGTGACCTGCAGGTTGAACTGCTGGGCCGTGGTTTTGCCTGGCTGGATACGGGAACCCACGACAGCCTGATTGAGGCCTCTCAGTTTATCCATACCATCGAGAAGCGTCAGGGGATGAAAGTAGCCTGCCTGGAAGAAATTGCTTATCGCAAGCAGTGGCTGAGCGCGGAAGGGGTGGCGGTACAGGCCGAACGGTTGAAGAAAACCGAGTACGGTGCTTACCTGAAACGTCTGCTGAATGAGCATTAATGGCTGCCGGTCATCATTGGGATATTAACGTATGAAAATTTTACTGATTGGCAAAAATGGTCAGGTGGGCTGGGAACTGCAGCGTGCGTTGTCCACGCTGGGCGAAGTGGTTGCCGTGGACTTTTTTGATAAAACGCTGTGCGGTGATCTGACCAATCTGGAAGGGATCGCGCAGACGGTCCGTACGGTAAAACCGGATGTAGTGGTGAACGCGGCTGCCCATACGGCGGTGGACAAAGCGGAAAGCGAGCGCGAGCTTTCCGATCTGCTGAACGACCGGGGCGTGGCGGTGCTGGCAGAAGAGTCAGCGAAGCTGGGGGCGCTGATGGTGCACTACTCAACGGACTATGTGTTTGACGGCCAGGGAAGCCACTATCGTCTGGAAGATGAGGCGACCGGGCCGCTGAACGTGTACGGCGAAACCAAACGAGCCGGAGAAATCGCGCTGGAGCAGGCGAATCCGCGCCATCTTATTTTCCGTACCAGTTGGGTATATGCCACCCGCGGGGCAAACTTCGCTAAAACGATGCTGCGTCTGGCAGGTGAGAAAGAGGCGCTGTCGATTATTAACGATCAGCACGGTGCGCCAACCGGCGCAGAGCTGCTGGCGGACTGTACGGCAATCGCCATTCGTGAAGAACAGCGCAACCGTGCTGTAGCCGGGACCTATCATCTGGTGGCCAGCGGGGAAACCAGCTGGGCGGAGTACGCGGAATTTGTTTTTGAGGTGGCGCGGTCGCACGGCGCAGAGCTGGCAATCAAAGCAGTAAGCGGTATCCCCACCACGGCCTACCCAACGCCGGCAAAACGTCCGCTGAACTCACGGCTGTCGAATGAGAAATTCCAGCGTGTATTTGGCGTGACGCTGCCGGACTGGCGTCAGGGCGTGGCGCGCGTGGTAACAGAAGTTCTGGGCAAGTAAACGGGCAGAAATATTATGAATATTATTAAGACAGATATCCCTGAAGTGCTGATTTTTGAACCTCGTGTCTTCGGCGATGCGCGCGGTTTTTTCTTTGAGAGCTTCAGCAGTAAAGTATTTGATGAAGCAGTGGGGCGGAAAGTGGAGTTTGTGCAGGATAACCACTCTCAGTCGCAGAAGGGCGTGCTGCGCGGGCTGCACTACCAGCTTGACCCGCATGCCCAGGGCAAACTGGTTCGCTGCATTGAAGGCGAGGTGTTTGATGTGGCGGTCGATATCCGCCGTTCATCGCCAACGTTTGGTAAATGGGTGGGTGCGGTACTGAGCGCGGAAAACAAGCGTCAATTGTGGATCCCGGAAGGGTTTGCCCATGGCTTCATGGCGTTGAGCGAAACGGTGCAGTTTGTGTACAAGGCCACGAACTATTATGCGCCGCAGTCTGAGCGGAGCATTATCTGGAACGATCCGGAGATTAATATCCAGTGGCCGGAGATTGCAGACTGTACGCTCTCTTTATCTGATAAGGATTTGCAGGCTCATACCTTAAAGACGGCTGAAGTATATAAATAAGCATAAAATATAGCTTCATTTACTGTATAGGCCCTTTATAGGCCTATACAGTATTTCAGAGAGCTTTGGTGTCTTGCTTGACTTACATTGTTCCTGAGAGTAGAAACATCAACAGTTTTGCTTAATTTGCGGCCATCCGCCGCCGTCCAGTTAACTGATTAAAGTGTGATCGAATGAAAATTACTATTTCCGGTACCGGTTATGTTGGTTTATCGAATGGCATCCTGATTGCGCAAAACCACGAAGTGGTGGCGCTGGATATCATTCAATCCAAAGTTGATATGATTAACCAAAAGATTTCTCCGATTGTCGATAAGGAGATCCAGGAATATCTGGCGGAAAAACCGTTGAATTTTCGCGCGACGACTGACAAGCATGATGCCTATCGTGATGCAGATTATGTCATTATCGCTACGCCCACTGACTACGATCCTAAAACCAACTACTTCAATACTTCGACCGTTGAAGCCGTTATTCGTGATGTCACCGAGATTAACCCAGACGCGGTAATGATTATTAAATCCACCATTCCCGTTGGCTTTACGCGTGATATTAAAGAGCGCCTGGGCATTGATAACGTCATTTTCTCTCCTGAGTTTCTGCGTGAAGGCCGCGCGCTTTACGACAATCTGCACCCGTCTCGTATCGTCATTGGCGAACGTTCAGAACGCGCGGAGCGTTTTGCTAATCTGCTGAAAGAAGGCGCGATTAAGCAGGATATCCCGACGCTGTTTACTGACTCTACCGAAGCTGAGGCGATTAAGTTATTTGCCAATACCTACCTGGCGCTGCGCGTAGCCTACTTTAATGAACTGGATAGCTATGCTGAAAGCCAGGGTCTGAACAGTAAACAGATCATCGAAGGCGTGTGTCTCGATCCGCGAATCGGTAATCACTATAACAATCCATCCTTTGGCTACGGCGGCTACTGCCTGCCGAAAGATACCAAGCAGTTGCTGGCAAACTACGAATCTGTACCGAATAACATCATCGGTGCCATCGTAGATGCTAACCGCACGCGTAAAGATTTTATCGCTGACTCCATCCTGGCGCGCAAGCCTAAGGTCGTTGGTATCTATCGCCTGATCATGAAGAGTGGCTCCGATAACTTCCGCGCTTCCTCAATTCAGGGCATCATGAAGCGTATCAAGGCCAAAGGTATCCCGGTCATTATCTACGAACCGGTTATGCAGGAAGATGAGTTCTTCAATTCCCGCGTGGTTCGCGATTTAGACGCGTTCAAACAAGAAGCTGACGTGATTGTCTCAAACCGAATGGCTGAAGAGCTGTCGGATGTCGCTGACAAAGTGTATACCCGCGATTTGTTCGGTAGTGACTAAATCCCCCCTCTGGCCGGGAGATACGCTGTCGGCCAGAATTTTCCTCTCTCCTGAAGGGGGCAGCTATTCGCCTGGCGAATCGTATTGCTCCTCTTCTCCGGCCCAACTCCCTAAAAAACGTGACCTCGCTTAAATTCTTCAATCGATCATCTTGTCCCAACCATTGAGGTCGGATATGTTAAATTCACCTTGTGAAGAGCTACCGTCACTGTGATGTAGACGCTGGAGATAAGCGCCGGAAGGTAAAACAGAGCCTGCTTGCAGGCTTTTGTTGTTTTTGGATCCCGGGTTCACAGGCCTACTTCTTTGCGGGGAGTTAAAGCGCTGATTGAAATTTACACGAGCGAGGGGCGGGATCTTTCAAGGGAAGGGCGCAGGCATAGCAAACACAAGCCACATTCATGGCCATGTGAATAGCGTGCTGGTACTAAGGGTATAGTATCAGTTTAATATGACATTTTTATTTTAAAAGATATCCAATGCCAGCTGTAAAGACTATGCGTATCCCCACCGCTGGCAATGTTTTATTCTTATATTATTATTTCCTATGCCTGTATTATAATTATATTAAGTTTTCTTTTCACCACTTTCGTTTGTTAAAAGTCAGCTTGGTCTTTTTCTGATCTTTGATATAAGAAATCAGAAAATAGACTGAAACAATCAACAGGATGGCAGCAACTGCTAAGAAAATTATGTTTGCCATAATGCGTACCAGAATGAAAGGAATGTTATAAATCCATTTGCCTGCGAACTAATATCTCTGCAAAAGCATGCCTTTGCCTGCTTAACATAGTCTGAATTTAAGAAAATTCCTATATGGTGTTTGTGGTTTTTTTTTGAGAAAAGTGGAAAAAACTTTTTCATTACCGTTACGTTGAACAATAGCGCTGTGGCCGACTTTGCTGGCAGACTGATGAGCTGGGGATGGTTTGCTTTATAAGGTAATGCTCTTCGGTGAGGGTAAGGGAAGTGGCTTAGATGAGAGTTTGTTGAAGGTTTTGTTTGCTTCGTGTTAAATCTGCGTTTAGGTATTGTGTGGTTTCAGCGGCAGGCCATAAATAAATTACGTATCTCAACTTGCAGCAGGGATAGATAAGTTTATCCAATGACCATTTCCGATATAAAAAAGCCGCAGTAGCGTTCTGCTGCGGCTAAATCCACAATGCCTGATATGACTACGCCTTGTAATAGGCTTTATACCAGTCAACGAAGTTCTTCACCCCCTGGCTAACCGTCGTTTGCGGCCTGAATCCCACCGCATCATACAGCGGCCTGGTATCTGCGCTGGTTTCCAGCACATCGCCGGGCTGTATCGGCATCATATTTTTCTCCGCCACCATCCCCAGAGCCTCTTCCAGAGCAGTGATGTAATCCATGAGCTCAACCGGTGAGCTATTCCCGATGTTATACACCCGGTATGGCGCCGAGCTATCCGCTGGTGAACCCGTTTCAACGGTCCATTCCGGATTAGGCTGCGGGATAATGTCCTGCATCCTTACAACCGCCTCAACGATATCGTCAATGTAGGTGAAGTCGCGCTTCATCTTGCCGTAGTTATAGACATCAATACTCTTACCCTCAAGCATGGCTTTCGTAAACTTGAACAGCGCCATATCCGGACGGCCCCACGGGCCGTAGACGGTGAAGAATCTCAGTCCGGTGGTTGGAATGCCATAAAGATGCGAGTAGGTATGCGCCATCAGTTCATTCGCTTTCTTGGTGGCGGCATACAGCGAAACCGGATGATCAACCGAATCCTCCGTAGAGAACGGCATTTTAGGGTTCAGGCCATAGACCGAACTGGATGAGGCATAGAGCAAATGCTCAACGTTGTTGTGTCTGCAGCCTTCAAGAATGTTCAGATAACCAATCAGGTTAGCGTCAGCATAAGCGAACGGGTTTTCCAGGGAGTAGCGAACTCCTGCCTGCGCGGCGAGATGGATCACTCGGTTAAATTTCTCGTTAGCAAAAAGCCGGGCAATACCTTCCCGATCCGCGAGATCGATTTTGTGAAAACTGAACAGGGGAGATGGCAGTAAATCCAGACGGGCCTGCTTAAGATTGACGTCATAATAGTCGTTCATGTTGTCGAGGCCGACAACCTCATGACCCGCCTCCAGAAGGCGCTTGCAGGTATGAAAGCCGATGAATCCTGCGGCTCCAGTTACTAAAAATTTCATATTCATCCTCTGGGGTGACTGTGTCCCGCTATCTATTCGTTGATTTTACACTGGCTTGCCGCGTGGATCACCTGCTTTACCGTTGCTGATTATGTTCATATGTTCGTTGGGGAAGCGCTGGCGTCCGGATATCAATGGGTTTGTACTGGCGTTCTGTAGTTTGAATGAAATTCATTATCTGTGCTTTATGATTAGCAAGGTAATGATTTCGTATGGTTTGATCGCGTACTCAGGATTCCCTGTTCTGCCCAAACGGTTTATGCCCCGGAGAAATAACGCAGATTAAAATTGATTTTATGTTTGAGTTTACAATTATTTCACATCGAAGGCGGGTTTTTAATCTTTTTCTTTTTAAATCAAATGGTTGTTTTCTTTTCTAAATTTTGTTTAAATTATGTTTACCTGCTGAATCATTTGCAATATGAATTGATTGGCAACGTATTTTCATTTTTATTCCTATAGACCAGCGCTATAATGCTGCTGCTCATTTGCATGACCATTGTGTTGTCAGCTTAATCAGCTATCCTGTGCGCAGCATTAAATATGACACTAAACTGATTGTTGGCGTCATTTCAATCAATATTGGAGCACAGTTTGCGCTGATTCATCAGAAGATGAATGGGCAGATAACGGAGACAGAGCCCTGTGACGCATGAAAAACAGGCTTGTCGGATGAGCGAATTGAGAAATTCCTGATGGATGAGGTGAAAGCAAACAGCGAGAGTGTGCCCCTGCTTGAATCTTTATCGTTTTCAAGCGAGCAACACCCGGTGTCACGGGCGGCCACTTTTTCGACAGCCGCTGTTTAACCTCAGGACGGCGTTGAGCCAGTGCGCTGGGGTTGTGATAACAGGCGCTGGAGGTTTTGACAGACAAGATAGATGAATCATTACGCAGTTTGGTTGCGACAGCCAAGGGCGGTAGCGTGATTTAAAGCTATCTCATAACATTAAGGGGAGGGGGTATCTGACTGTAAAATAGCAGTTTTTACTGTTTGCCATGAAACAGCACATTAACTGGTCATCTCCAGGTCAGCATCTCACTTGTCCCAGTTCGGTATGCAAGATCTACAATGGTCGGCTGCTGCCAATGCATTAAAGCGGAGACAAAACTCGGGAAAATCTTGCTTTAATCTATGTGCTTAGGTTTTCAGCTCGTATGCTCAAGTCACGGTATCTACCGGCAATCTATAAGTTCGGGCGTTAGAGCTATCGCAGCTGACGGGGGTTTAGTCAGCTACAACGCGAAATCTAAAGTGCATAACAAAATGCTTAAAATTTCGTAGAATAATTTATGAGTATAAAAATGAAGTATAATCTAGGGTATTTATTTGACCTGCTTGTTGTTATCACTAATAAAGATCTAAAGGTACGGTATAAAAGTAGCGTGTTTGGTTATTTATGGTCAATTGCCAATCCTTTGCTTTTTGCGATGATCTACTATTTTATTTTCAAACTGATCATGCGTGTTCAGATACCTAATTATACCCTTTTTCTAATAACGGGGCTGTTTCCCTGGCAGTGGTTTGCAAGCTCAGCAACAAATTCACTTTTTTCATTTATTGCTAATGCGCAAATTATTAAAAAAACTGTATTTCCGCGCTCAGTTATCCCGCTCAGTAATGTCATGATGGAAGGGTTACACTTCTTGTGTACCATTCCTGTCATCGTCGCTTTTCTTTTTGTCTACGGTATGCGTCCTTCGCTTTCGTGGCTGTGGGGAATACCGCTCATTGCTATCGGGCAGGTGATATTCACCTTTGGCATATCCATAATCTTTTCAACGTTGAATCTATTTTTTAGAGATCTGGAAAGATTTGTGACTCTCGGTATTATGTTGATGTTCTACTGTACGCCCATTTTATACGCATCCGATATGATTCCGGCAAAATATAGCTGGGTTATTGACTATAACCCTCTGGCGAGTATGATTTTAAGCTGGCGCAACTTATTTATGGATGGGGTTTTAAACTATGAGCATATTTCAGTATTATACTTGACGGGGATAGTGCTGACGGTTATCGGTCTGAGTATTTTTAATAAATTAAAATATCGCTTTGCAGAGATCTTGTGATGGAACCAGTAATTGATTTTAATAATGTGACAAAAGAGTATCCACTTTACCATCATATTGGCTCAGGTATTAAAGATTTAATATTTCATCCCAAAAGAGCATTTCAATTACTGAAGGGCCGCAAATATCTTGCTATTCAGGATGTTTCTTTTACGGTCGGTAAAGGAGAGGCCGTTGCGCTCATCGGGCGAAATGGCGCAGGCAAAAGCACATCTTTGGGGTTGGTTGCCGGCGTGATAAAACCCACAAAAGGATCGGTCACCACGCGTGGGCGAGTCGCTTCAATGCTTGAGCTGGGCGGCGGCTTTCATCCAGAATTGACGGGGCGCGAGAACATTTTTCTTAATGCCACACTTCTTGGGTTACGCCGTAAAGAGGTGCAGCAGCGAATGGAGCGCATCATTGAATTTTCCGAATTAGGAGAATTTATCGATGAGCCGATCCGCGTCTATTCTAGCGGTATGCTAGCGAAGCTTGGTTTTTCTGTTATCAGTCAAGTTGAGCCTGATATTTTGATTATCGATGAAGTGCTTGCCGTCGGCGATATTTCTTTTCAGGCTAAATGTATCAAGACGATTAAAGAGTTCAAAAATCGTGGCGTAACAATATTGTTTGTTAGCCACAACATGAGTGATGTGGAAAAGATATGCGATCGGGTTGTCTGGATCGAAAATCACCGTCTGCGGGAAATCGGTTCTGCTGAAAGAATCATCGAACTTTATAAACAAGCAATGGCCTAAATCTGGTAATTAAATGAATAGTATTAAGATCTATACCTGTCATCATAAGCCGAGCGCATTCCTTAATGCATCGATTATCAAACCATTGCATGTAGGTAAAGCCAACTCCTATAATGATATCGGCTGTATTGGCGATGATACAGATGATAATATTTCGTTTAAAAACCCCTTTTACTGTGAGTTAACAGCACATTATTGGGTTTGGAAAAATGAATCTCTTTCTGATTATGTCGGCTTTATGCATTATCGCCGACATCTGAACTTTTCCTCAGAGCAGAGCTTTCCGGAAGATAATTGGGGCGTCGTTAATTCACCCGTTATTGATGCAGAGTATGAAAAGCAGTTTGGTTTAACCGACACCGCAATCCAGGATTGTATTTCAGGGTTTGACCTGCTGTTACCAAAGAAGTGGTCTGTGACCTCTGCCGGCAGTAAAAATAACCTCGATCATTATGAGAAAGGTGAGTTTTTACATATAAAGGACTATCTGGCTGCCCTGGAGGTTGTCGAAGAGCTTTATCCGGATTATAAAGCGGCTATTCAGCAGTTTAACAATGCCACAGATGGCTATTATACGAACATGTTTGTGATGCACAAAGATATGTTCGTAGATTATTCAGAATGGCTCTTCGCGATTTTGACTAATCTTGAAAGCCGCATCTCTATGAATAATTATAACGCGCAAGAAAAGCGTGTTATTGGACATATCGCTGAGCGTCTTTTTAACATTTATATTATTAAGCAGCAGCAAGACCGGGCCCTGAAAGTTAAAGAACTTCAGCGCACTTTCGTGACGAATGAGACATTCAACGGCAAGCTGGAACCGGTTTTTCCTCACGCTGCGCCGATAGTCATCAGTTTTGATGACAACTATGCCATCAGCGGTGGAGCCTTAATCAACTCCATTGTTCGCCATTCTGATAAAAACACCCATTATGATATTGTTGTGCTGGAAAATAAGGTGAGTAACCTTAACAAGCAGCGCTTAATAAAACTGGTCTCGGCCCATACAAACTTTTCACTTCGATTTTTTGATGTGAATGCCTTTACTGAATTGAATGGCGTACATACCCGCGCGCACTTTAGCGCATCAACCTATGCTCGCTTGTTTATTCCGCAGCTTTTCCGTGAATATGAGAAGGTCATTTTTATCGATTCCGATACTGTGGTGAAGGCCGATCTTGCGACTTTGCTTAATGTCGACCTCGGCACAAACCTTGTTGCCGCCGTTAAAGATATCGTGATGGAAGGCTTCGTCAAGTTTGGTGCGATGTCGGAGTCGGCAGATGGCGTGATGCCCGCCGGCGAGTATCTGCAAAAAACGCTTAAAATGACCAATCCGGATGAGTATTTCCAGGCGGGAATTATCGTTTTTAACGTTGCCCAGATGGTGCAGGAAGATGCCTTCTCCGCGCTGATTAAGACGCTCAAAGAGAAGAAGTACTGGTTCCTCGACCAGGACATCATGAACAAAGTCTTCTATGGCCGGGTTGAGTTTTTACCGCTGGAGTGGAATGTCTATCACGGTAATGGCAATACGGATGACTTTTTCCCCAATCTCCAGTTCGCAACATATATGCGCTTTTTAAAAGCCAGAAAGAACCCGAATATGATTCACTATGCCGGGGAGAATAAACCGTGGAATACGGACAAGGTTGACTTTTATGACGATTTCCTGGAAAACGTCATCAATACGCCATGGGAAAAAGAGACCTATTTCCGTCAGTTATCTCCGGTAAATTCATCAAGTCCTGCGCAAACTGCAGTGCAAACGCCAGTTCTGCTTCAGACTAAGATCAAAAAAGCGTTGATGCCTTTCCTCAATAAATATGCTCCTGTTGGTTCACCGAGGCGAAACACGATAACAAAATACTACTATAAAGTTAGACGCTCAATTCTTGGTTAAGGCTGCTGGAGTTATATTATGAACAGTAAAAATATTCTCATCGTCGGAGCGGGTTTTTCCGGTGTGGTTATCGCACGCCAGCTCGCTGAACAAGGTCATCACATCAGAATTATTGACCAGCGTGACCACATAGGCGGTAACTCCTATGATGCGCGCGATCCGCAAACCGACGTTATGGTTCACGTTTATGGCCCGCATATCTTTCACACCGATAATGAAACAGTGTGGAACTATGTGACTCAGCACGCTGAGATGATGCCGTATGTGAACCGTGTCAAAGCAACCGTGAATGGCCAGGTGTTCTCTCTGCCGATCAACCTGCATACCATCAACCAGTTTTTTGCGAAGACCTGTTCGCCAGATGAGGCCCGGGCGCTTATTGCCGAAAAAGGGGACAGTTCGATCCTGGAACCGAAGACCTTTGAAGAACAGGCTCTGCGTTTTATCGGCAAAGAGCTCTATGAGGCGTTCTTCAAGGGCTATACCATCAAGCAGTGGGGGATGGAGCCTTCGCAGCTTCCCGCGTCGATTCTTAAGCGTCTGCCGGTTCGTTTTAACTACGATGATAATTACTTTAACCACAGATTTCAGGGCATGCCGAAACTGGGTTATACGAAAATGATTGAGTCAATCGCCAATCATGAAAATATTACCATCGAACTTCAGCAATCGTTTAACGCTGAAGAGAGAGAACAGTACGATCACGTGTTCTATAGCGGGCCGCTGGATGCTTTTTATTCCTATCAATATGGTCGCCTGGGCTATCGTACTCTGGATTTTGAAAAATTCACCTGGCAGGGCGATTATCAGGGCTGCGCGGTAATGAATTACTGCTCGCTGGATGTTCCTTATACCCGTATCACTGAACATAAGTACTTTTCGCCCTGGGAATCCCATGAGGGATCGGTCTGTTACAAGGAATACAGCCGCGAATGTGGCGAAAAGGATATCCCTTATTATCCGATTCGTCAGATGGGGGAGATGGCTTTACTCGATAAATATTTGTCCCTCGCGGAAAATGAAAAGAATATGACGTTTGTTGGCCGCCTTGGAACCTATCGATATCTGGATATGGATGTTACTATCGCTGAAGCATTAAATACAGCTGATAAGTACTTGTCCTCCCTTAGCAGTAATGAGTCTATGCCAGTATTTACGGTTTCTGTGCGATGAATTGCTCCGCATTAATAGTCACGTATAATCGTTTAGAGAAGTTAAAGCTGACTATTGCCAACACGGTGAAATTAAATTTTACAGCGATTGTTGTTGTCAATAACGGGTCCACGGATGGAACCCAGGCCTGGTTAGCCACCCTTAGCGACCCGCGAGTGATTGTTCTTAATCTGCCATCCAACAGCGGTGGCGCGGGTGGCTTTAAGGCCGGGAGTCAATATTTATGCGACAACGTCGATAGCGACTGGGTTTTCTTTTACGATGATGACGCCTGGCCCGAGAGCGATGCGTTGGAAAAATTTGCCCAGCTAGAAAAGGCTAACTGTCGGGTGTTCACCGCTTTGGTCAAGGATCTTCAGGGGCAACCCTGTCCGATGAACATGCCTTTTGCCAAAGTTCCGTCATCGTTTATGGACACATTACGCTACATCAGAAATCCTGCGGAGTTTCTTCCGTCGGTTTGCCGGGCGTGTGCGGTACAGACGGTTTCCTTTGTCGGTATGATTATTCAGCGAGATGTGCTGCAAAAGCATCTCCACAGTATTCACGACGAGTTATTTTTATATTTTGACGATCTCTATTTTGGCTATCAGCTGACATTAGATGGCGAAGCTATTCGCTATTCTCCCGAGGTCATCTTTACCCACGATGTGAGTATCCAGGGGAAATGTATTGTTCCCGAATGGAAGGTTTATTATCTTTGTCGAAATCTTATTTTGGCGAAGAGAATTTTTCCGCGAGTTGCCATTTTTAGCCGTCTCTCAATCCTTTTACGGTTGATTAAATATGTATCAATATTGCCATGGCAACGCAATAAATTGTTATATTTTAAATACTTGCGTCGTGGAATTATCCATGGTGTAAAAGGAATCAGCGGTAAGAATCATTAAGTGGATATAGCAATGAAAAAACTGTGTTATTTCATAAACTCGGATTGGTATTTTGATTTGCACTGGATTGATCGTGCGATCGCCGCCCGAGATGCTGGTTATGAGATTCACATCATCAGTCATTTTGTCGACGGTAAAGTGCTGAATAAATTTAAAACATTCGGTTTTAAGTGTCATAATGTCCCACTTGATGCTCAATCATTTAATGCATTAACTTTCTTTCGGGCCTTTTTTGCCTCCCGAAAGCTCATTAAAGAAATTAATCCCGACCTTTTACACTGTATCACTATTAAACCCTGTCTGATCGGTGGGCTCCTGTCCAGGACAAACAACCGTCCAGTCATCGTGAGTTTTGTCGGTCTGGGTCGTGTATTTTCAGGTGATACGGGTTTGCTTAAGCTATTGCGCAATATCACCATCATGGCCTACAAATGTATTGCCAGTAATAAGCGCAGTATATTTATGTTTGAGCACGATAAAGATCGTAAAAAACTGGCGGGTTTTGTCGGGATTGACTATCAGCAGACTATTGTCATCGATGGCGCGGGTATCAATCCGGAGATCTATAAATATTCTCTGGAGCAGGAGCGTGACGTTCCGGTTGTGCTGTTTGCCAGCAGAATGCTCTGGAGTAAAGGGCTCGGGGATTTAATTGAAGCCAAGAAAATCCTCGAAGCAAGAAATATTCATTTTACGCTAAACGTTGCCGGGATACTCGTTGAAAACGATAAGGATGCCATATCCCTTGCGGTGATCCAGCAATGGCATAAAGAAGGTCTGATTAACTGGTTGGGGCACAGCTCTAACGTCTGCGACTTGATCGAGGAGTCGAACATTGTGGCATTACCTTCGATCTATTCCGAAGGCGTGCCGCGTATTCTGCTTGAGGCTACCTCGGTTGGCCGGGCCTGCATTGCCTACGATGTTGGCGGCTGCGATAGCCTGATCGTTAATAACGATAACGGCATTATCGTGAAAAGTAACTCTCCGCAGGAGCTGGCCGATAAGCTTGAATTCTTGTTAGCCAATCCCAAAGCACGAGTAGAGATGGGTATCAAAGGACGGCAACGCGTTCAGGATAAGTTTTCTAGCGGTATGATCATTAGCAAGACCTTAAAGACTTATCATGATGTGGTTCAGGGATGATATAACGCAAGAGATTACAGCTTCATGTAAATCAAACACCTCCGAAGCGGTTGCATTTTACGCTATGTAACTGCTCAGCAAACGCATGATGAGTTTAATGATTGCGTGCCTCTTATTTTGAAGGTGATTGAATGTCTGATGAATCAAGTAACGTTATTGTATCCGTTATTATCCCTGTCCATAACGCCGCGGAGTATATTGCTGAGACGCTTACTACGGTGTTAGCCCAGTCTTTAAAAGAGATTGAGATTATCCTTGTTAACGATAGCTCAACGGATAATACTCTGGATATTGTCACTAAAATAGCCAGTGAAGATTCGCGAGTCCGGGTTATCACCAATCCGAGCAACGTCGGTGGCGGCGAATCGCGAAATATCGGCTTACGAGTAGCGACCGGCGAATACATCATTTTCCTCGACGATGACGATTACGCCGATAAAGAGATGTTAAAGAGAATGTCCGACCGGGCTACGGCCCTGCAAACGGATGTTGTTATCTGCCGGTGCCAGTCAGTCGATTTGCAAACCAATACCCGTTCTCCCATGCCTTTGTCGGCGCGTGAGGATTTACTGCCTGAAAAAGAGGTCTTCTCTTCACGGGAAATTGCTGACGATTTTTTCAGAGCCTTTATATGGTGGCCATGGGATAAGCTCTTCAGACGCGAGGCTATCCTGGCAATGGGCCTGGAGTTTCAACCGCTGAGAACCACAAACGACCTGTACTTTGTGAGTTGTTTCATGCTGTTAGCAAATCGCATCTCTCTGGTTGATGAGATCTTAATCTCTCATACTATCCACCGCGCTGAGTCGCTTTCCTCCACCAGAGAAGATTCGTGGCACTGTGCGCTGGAGGCATTAACTTCGCTACGTTTGTTTATGCAAGATCGTGATTTACTGGCGTCCAGAAGTCGTGATTTTAATAATTACGCCGTTGTTTTTCTTGAGTGGCATCTCAATACGATTTCTGGCAGTACGTTTAACCCGTTGTTTAAGCAAGTAAAGTCGTTCATCTTATCTTTAGAAATCGATCGTGATGACTTTTATGATGACTTTATCAAAGCTGCGTACGGCCGGATCGTTAATCAGACAGCGGAAGAGTATATTTTTTCGCTGAAAGACAGAGCGTTACGCGAGCTTGAACATGCACAAATGATGAACTCAACGCTGCAGGAAGAAATGACTTCTCTTAAACAGTCGACGGTATCTCAGCGAAGTGAAATTGATGTTCTGAAGGCGCAGGTTAGCGATAAAACCACCATTATCCACGAGCTTGAACAGCGGAATGCGCGTTTAGAGGACGAGTATCAAACTCAACAACAGAAATTGCTCAGCATCGAAAATGCGTACCATGAGCTAACTCAGCGCTATACAGATTTGGTTTCATCTTTGTCATGGAAAATGACGAAACCATTGAGGCTAGTTAAAGAAATAACCGCACGAAAAAAGTCATGACGATGATAAACAGGTGATATCAACCAGCGCGCTGGCGATGTTGATATTGCAAGGGAGGCGTCATGCCGCCTCCCTTTGATGACTTACTTATGCCTGCTCCGCAGGTTTTCCACCACATCCGTCAAATTCAGCCCCTGATCCTGCAGCAGCACCAGCAGGTGATACATCAAATCCGACGCTTCATTCTTCAGTTCGAACTGGTCATGCACCGTCGCGGCCAGCGCGGTCTCCACGCCTTCTTCCCCCACCTTCTGCGCAATACGTTTGGTGCCGCTGGCGTACAGCTTCGCGGTATAGGAGCTTTCCGGATCGGCGTGTTTGCGTTCCGCCAGCAGCTGCTCCAGCTGATATAAGAACAGCCACTGATGGCCGGTTTCGCCAAAGCAGCTTGAGGTGCCTTTATGGCAGGTTGGGCCAATCGGATTAACCAGCGCCAGCAGGGTATCGTTATCGCAATCCGGGGTGATGCTCACCACGTTGAGGAAATTGCCCGACGTTTCCCCCTTGGTCCACAGACGCTGTTTGGTCCGCGAATAAAAGGTCACCTTGCCGGTCTCTTCGGTTTTCGCCAGCGCATCCTGATTCATATAGCCCAGCATCAGCACTTCACCAGAAACGGCGTGCTGCACGATGACCGGCATCAGACCGTCGGTTTTTTGCCAATCCAGCTGTTCACTTAACATACCCTAATCTCCACGCCCTGTGCTGCCAGGTACGTTTTCAGTTCACCAATATTAATAATTTGCTTGTGGAACACCGAGGCGGCCAGCGCGCCGTCGACGTTGGCGTCGCGGAAGGCTTCCAGGAAGTGCTCCATGGTGCCCGCGCCGCCGGAAGCAATCAGCGGCACGTGGCACACGGCGCGGACCTTGCTTAACTGCGCCAGATCGTAGCCGTTACGCACGCCGTCCTGGTTCATCATATTGAGGACGATCTCGCCGGCCCCGCGCTTTTGCACTTCCTGCACCCAGTCCAGGGTTTCCCACTGCGTCACCCGCGTCCGGCTCTCATCGCCGGTATACTGGTTGACGTGATACTTACCGCTCGCGGCGTCAAACCAGGTATCGATGCCCACCACAATACACTGCACGCCGAAACGGTCGGCCAGGCGGGTAATCAGCGTCGGATCCGCCAGGGCAGGGGAGTTGATGGAGATTTTATCCGCGCCGAAGGAGAGAATTTGCGCCGCATCGTCCAGCGACTTAATGCCGCCGGCGACGCAGAACGGAATGTCGATCACTTCCGCGACCCGCGACACCCAGCTTTTGTCCACCACGCGGCCGTCGCTGGAGGCGGTGATATCGTAGAACACCAGCTCATCCGCGCCTTCGTCGGCATAGCGTTTTGCCAGCGGGACGATATCACCGATGATTTCGTGATTACGGAACTGCACGCCTTTCACTACCTGGCCGTCGCGAACGTCGAGACAGGGGATTATCCGTTTTGCCAGCATTGAATGGCCTCCGTTACGTTAAATTTACCTTCCAGCAGCGCCCGGCCGACAATCACCCCGCGCACTCCGGTTCCGCGCAGCGCGGCGATATCATGCAGATCGCCAATGCCGCCGGAAGACTGAAACGCGACCTGCGGATAGCGGGCGCAGACTTCTTCATACAGCGAGACGTTAGACCCGGCCAGCGTCCCGTCGCGGGAAATATCGGTGCACAGCACGTGCTGCAGGCCGACGGACTGATAGCTCTCCACCAGCTCCTCCAGGGTTACGCCGGAGTTCTCCTGCCAGCCGCTGACCGCCACCTGCTTGTTGCCTTCCGCGTCGATCCGCACGTCAAGCGCCAGCACCAGATGCTGCGGGCCAAAACGCGTAAACCAGCCTTTCACCACTTCCGGCGACTTCACCGCCGTAGATCCCACCACCACGCGCGCCACGCCTGCATCAAGCAGGGCGGCCACGTCTTCTTCCGTCCGCACGCCGCCGCCAACCTGCACCGGCACGTTCACGCCGGCAACCAGGGTTTTCAGCAGCGGGATCTGGCGCTTCGCCGGATCTTTCGCCCCGGTCAGGTCGACCAGGTGCAGCACTTCGGCCCCCTGGGCGGCATAGGATTGCAGGCGCGGCAGCGGGTCGTTACCGTAGTCGCGCTGCTGACCGTAATCGCCCTGATGGAGACGGACGACCGTGCCGTCAATTAAATCTAAAGCAGGAATGATCATCACATCTCCAGGAAGTTTTTCAGCAGCTGCGCCCCGGCGCTGCCGGAGCGTTCAGGGTGGAACTGGACGCCAAAGAAGTTATCTTTCTGCACCGCCGCGGTGAAGGCCTCGCCGTAGCTGCACTGGGCGATGGTATTGACGTTGACCGGCATCGCGTAGCTGTGGACGAAGTAAAAATACGCCCCGTCTTCAATGCCGCGAAACAGACGATCGCCCGCTTTGGCGTATACCCGGTTCCAGCCCATATGCGGCAGCGGCAGGCCGTGGTCGGTCATTTTCGGCACGTCCTGGTCGATAATGCCCAGCAGGTCAACGCCGTTATTCTCCTCGCTGCGTTTTCCCAGCAGCTGCATGCCGAGGCAAATGCCCAGCACCGGCTGGGTACAGGCTTTAATCAGCTCGATCAAATCGCGCTCGCGCAGCTGGTCCATCGCCGCCTGAGCCGTGCCCACCCCCGGCAGAAACAGTTTATCGGCGCGCAGCACCACATCCGGGTCGCGGCTGACCTGCGGCTCGTAGCCGTGGCGGCTCACCGCGGATTTCACCGAATTGAGGTTGGCGCAGCCGGTATCGAGGATCACCACGTTCATCAGAGTACCCCTTTCGAAGACGGCAGCGTGTCGCCCTGGACGCGAATCGCCTGGCGTAGCGTGCGGCCGAAGGCCTTAAACAGGCTCTCAACGCGGTGGTGGTCGTTTTTGCCCTTGGTTTTCAGGTGCAGAGTGACCGCCATGGTATACGAGAGCGAGCGGAAGAAGTGTTCCACCATCTCGGTGCTCAGATCGCCAACGCGCTGATAGGTAAAGTCGGCTTTGTATTCGAGGTGCGGACGGCCGGAGATATCCAGCGCGCAGCGGGCCAGGCATTCGTCCATCGGCAGCACAAAGCCGAAACGGCCGATACCGCGCTTGTCGCCGAGGGCCAGCTTCAGCGCTTCGCCCAGCGCAAGCCCAGTATCTTCCACGGTGTGGTGATCGTCGATATAAAGATCGCCGCCGACGTTAATCTCCAGGCGGAAGCCGCCGTGGGTGGCGATTTGGTCAAGCATATGATCGAAGAAGCCGACGCCGGTGGAGATTTTGCTGCCGCCTTCGCGGTCCAGCCACACTTTCACATCCACCTGGGTCTCTTTGGTGATGCGCTCAACGTGGGCGTAGCGGTCGCGGCGGGTTAGCTGTTCACAAATGGTTGGCCAGTCCAGCTTTTCGCGGTCATAGCGCAGGCCGGTAATGCCCATGTTATCCGCCAGCTGGATATCGGTCGCGCGGTCGCCAATCACGTAGCTGTTGGCGGTGTCCATCACCCCTTGCTCCAGCCACGGTAGCACCAGTTTGGTTTTCGGCTTGCGGCAGTCGCAGTTATCCGCCGGGAGATGCGGGCAAATCAGCACCTCGTCAAAGTTGACGCCCTGTGAGGAGAAGATCTGCATCATCAGGTTGTGCGGGCCGTCGAACTCGTCCTGCGGCAGGCTGGCGGTTCCCAGCCCGTCCTGATTGGTGATCATCACCAGCTTGTACCCTTCCTGCTGCAGCTTCAGCAGGGCCGGGATCACCTGCGGCTCAAACGCCAGCTTATCGAAGCGGTCTACCTGAAAATCAACCGGTGGCTCGGAAATCAGCGTACCGTCACGGTCAATAAAGAGAAACTTCTGGGTCATACATTCTCCGCAGTCAAAGCGTCAATGACGCGCTGGCTCTCTGCACGGGTACCGATAGTGATACGCAAACAGCCGCTTAATGAAGGTTGTTTATTCTGGTCACGTAAGATAATGCCCTGATCCCACAAAGATTTAAATACCGCGCTGGAGGCGGTGATCCGCGCCAGAACGTAGTTGCTCTCGGAATCGAACACCTCTTCAACGCAGGCAATGCTGCGCAGCTGGCTGACCAGATAATCGCGTTCGGCGAGGATCTGCGCCACGCGCGCCCGCATGGCGGCAATGCCTTCCGCGCTGAGCGCCTGGGCGGCGATGTCGGCGACCGGCGTCGAGAGCGGATAAGGTGCGATAACCTTCATCAACACGTTAATCACCTCGGCGTTGGCGAGGGTAAAGCCGCAGCGCAGTCCGGCCAGGGCGAAGGCCTTGGAGAGGGTACGCAGAATCACCAGGTGCGGATACTCGTTGAGCCAGGTCGCCAGCGTGGCCTGCGGGCAGAACTCAATATAGGCCTCATCCGCGACCACGATGGCTTTACCGCGCGCCATCTCCAGCAGGGTGCGAAAATCTTTCGGGTTGATAATCTGCCCGGTCGGGTTATTCGGGCTGCAGACGAACACCACTTTCACGCCGTCAAGATTGGCCGCGATACCCGGCAGATCCAGCTGCCAGTCGGCGAGGGTGGGCACCGTACGGCAGGTCACGCCGATGGTTTCGGCGCTGACGCTGTACATGCCGTAGGTCGGCGGACAGTAGAGCACCGCGTCCTGACCCGGCTCGCAGAAGGCGCGGATCAGCAGTTCAATGCCTTCATCGGCGCCGCGGCTGACCAGCACCTGCTCCGGCTTGACGTCCGCATACTGCGCGTAGCGTTCAATGACCGCTTTCGGCTGCGGTTCCGGGTAGCGGTTCATGGTCTGCTCGGTCAACTGAAACGCGACCGCGGTCGGAAATTCGTTGGCGTTCAGCCAGACGTCGCCCTTACCGCCCAGACGGCGAGCAGATTGATACGGCGTCAGCGCGCGGACGTTGGCGCGGGCTAAATCTTCGATGCTCATGCTTGCTCCTTAAGGGCTGCGACGCGCAGCGTAACGGCGTTTTTGTGGGCGTCCAGACGCTCGGCGGCGGCCAGAATCTCAATCGTTGAGGCGAGGGCGGCAAACCCGTCGCGCGACAGCTCCTGCACGGTCATGCGTTTCTGAAAATCCGCCAGGCCGAGGCTGGAGCAGGTGGCGGTGTAGCCGTAGGTCGGCAGCACGTGGTTGGTGCCGGAGGCGTAATCGCCGGCGGATTCCGGCGACCAGTCGCCGAGAAATACCGAACCGGCGCTGGTAATGCCGTCGACCAGTTCGCGGGCGTTGCGGGTCTGAATAATCAGGTGCTCGGGACCGTACTGGTTGGAAATCTCCACGCACTGGGCGATATCGCGCGCCACGATGATGCGGCTGGCGGAGAGCGCCCCGCGGGCCGTTTCCGCACGGGACAGCGTGGCCAGCTGGCGCTCAACGGCTTGCGCGACGCGGGTGGCCATCTCGCTATCCGGCGTCAGCAGGATCACCTGCGAATCCGGGCCGTGCTCCGCCTGGGAAAGCAGGTCAGAGGCGACGAAATCCGGGGTGGCACCGCTGTCGGCGATCACCAGCACTTCCGACGGCCCGGCGGGCATATCGATAGCCGCGCCGTCAAGACGCTGGCTGACCTGGCGCTTGGCTTCGGTCACGAAGGCGTTGCCCGGGCCAAAGATTTTATCGACCTTCGCTACCGATTCGGTGCCGAACGCCAGGGCGGCAATCGCCTGCGCGCCGCCGACGTTAAAGATATTGCGCACGCCGCACAGCTGGGCGGCATAGAGGATTTCATCGGCAATCGGCGGCGGCGAACACAGCACCACCTGCTGGCAGCCCGCGATGCGCGCCGGCGTGGCGAGCATCAGCACCGTGGAGAACAGCGGCGCCGAGCCGCCGGGAATATATAAGCCGACGGAGGCGATAGGGCGGGTCACCTGCTGGCAGCGTACGCCCGGCAGGGTTTCCACATCGACGGCCTGCAGCCGCTGCGCGTTGTGGAAGGTTTCGATATTTTTGACCGCCACGGCCATCGCCTGCTTGAGCTCGTCGCTCAGGCGCGCGCCGGCGGCGGCAATCTCTTCATCGCTGACCTTCAGCGCCTTGACGTCGGTTTTATCGAACTTCGCGCCGTATTCGCGCAGGGCCGCATCGCCGTTGTCTTTAACGTTATTCAGGATCTCCGACACCGTCTTGCTGATGCTCTCGGAGGCGGAAATGGCCGGGCGCGTTAAGAGCTGTTGCTGTTGTTCTGCGCTACAGCCGTTCCAGTCGATAATTGTGTTGAAGCTCATGGTTGTTTCCCCTGTTTATCCCGTGACCGACCCGCCGGTTTACTCCATCATCTTCTCAATCGGCAGGACCAGAATGGAGCTGGCGCCCAGCGCTTTCAGTTTTTCCATGGTTTCCCAGAACAGGGTTTCGCTGCTCACCATGTGCATCGCCACGCGCTGCTTGTCACCCGCCAGCGGCAGAATGGTCGGGCGCTCGGCGCCGGGCAGCAGGGCGACCACTTCTTCCAGGCGCTCGGTCGGCGCGTGCATCATGATGTATTTTGATTCGCGGGCCTGAATCACTCCCTGAATACGGGTCAGCAGGCGGTCGATCAGCTGCTGTTTGCTATCGGCCATCTCGCCGTCGCGCTGGATCAGGCAGGCTTTGGAGCGGAACATCACTTCCACTTCGCGCAGGCCGTTTGCTTCGAGAGTCGCGCCGGTTGATACCAGGTCGCAAATCGCGTCGGCCAGACCGGCGCGCGGGGCCACTTCAACCGAGCCGTTCAGCAGGCAGGATTTGAACGAGATGCCTTTCTGGTCAAGGTAGCGCTTCAGCAGGTGCGGGTAGGAGGTGGCGATGCGTTTGCCGTCCAGCGCCGCCGGGCCGTCCCAGGATTCATCCGCCGGGGTCGCCAGCGACAGGCGGCAGCCGCCGAAGTCGAGACGGCGCAGGGTGAAGTAGCGCGGGTCTTCGCCCTGAGCGCGGCGGCTCAGCAGCTCTTCCTCCAGCACGTTTTCGCCGATAATCCCCAAATCGACCACGCCGTCCATGATAAGGCCCGGAATATCGTCATCACGCACGCGCAGAATATCGATGGGCATATTTTCCGCCAGCGCGATCAGGCGCTGGGTGTGCAGATTCACTTTGATGCCGCAGCGGCTGAGTAATTCGCGTGAATCTTCGCTTAAACGCCCTGATTTCTGAATAGCTATGCGTAAACGGCTGTTGTCTAACATTCTTATTTTCCTCTGTAACCCTGTCTGAATCTGTCCGAATTCGGTCCAAAAAAAAGCCCCCGGAAGTGAATCTTCCGGGGGCTCTCTTTGCGTTCATGCACCACTGGAAGATCCAAACGTCTTCCAGCACACATCGCCTGAAAGACTAGTCAGGATGATGGTGATGATGGTGGTTTTTAAATTGAACGCTGTTCATAAAATTCTCTGTGAATGACTATGCATTTGATGCCTTTTAACCTAAACCACTTCACTCGCATAAAGCAAGGGCTTTTTTCTATCATTAATTGATTTCATATTGACCTTAGAAATTGTCAGCTGCCGCCGGCTGGCGTAGCCTTAAGTCAGCACAGCGAAAATTCAGGAGCAAGGGGATGAAAAAGGTCGCAATTGTAGGTTTAGGATGGCTGGGTATGCCGCTTGCGCTGTCGTTGATGTCGCGGGGATGGCAGGTGACCGGCAGTAAGACCACGCAGGATGGCGTCGAGGCGGCGCGGATGTGCGGCATCGACGGTTATCCGCTGCGTCTGGAGCCGCAGCTGGTCTGCGACACCGAAGATCTGGATGCCTTAATGAACGTTGACGCGTTGGTCATTACCTTACCGGCGCGGCGAACCGGACCGGGAGAGGACTTTTATCTTCAGGCGGTACAGGAGATCGTCGATACCGCGCTGGCGCATCACGTGCCGCGCATCATATTCACCAGCTCGACGTCGGTTTACGGCAACGCCAGCGGCACGCTGAAAGAGAACTCGCCCCGCAACCCGCAAACCGCCAGCGGGCGGGTGCTGAAAGAGCTGGAGGACTGGCTGCATAACCTTCCCGGCACCTCGGTGGACATTCTGCGCCTCGCCGGGCTGGTGGGGCCGTCCCGTCACCCGGGGCGCTTTTTTGCCGGAAAATCCGCGCCGGACGGCCAGCACGGCGTCAATCTGGTGCATCTTCAGGATGTGATTGCCGCGATCGAACTGTTACTGCAGGCTCCGAAAGGCGGGCGCATCTATAATATATGTGCGCCTAAGCATCCCGCGCGCGGCGTCTTTTATCCGCAGATGGCCCGCGAGCTTGGGCTTCCCGTCCCCGTATTCTCTGATAACCCGGAGAACGGTAGCGGTAAGATCGTAGATGGCAGCCGTATTTGCAACGAACTGGGGTTTGAGTACCAGTACCCCGACCCGCTGGTCATGCCGATGGAGTAATGCGCCAGCGGTGAATCGCGTACCGTAAGGGGGTAGCGATGAAACCACTGCTGGATGTGCTCGTCATTCTTGATGCCCTCGACAAAGAGGGCAGTTTTGCCGCCGCCTCGGCGAAGCTCTATAAAACGCCGTCGGCGCTGAGCTACACCATTCATAAGCTGGAAAGCGATCTCAATATTCAACTGCTTGACCGCAGCGGCCACCGGGCGCGCTTTACCCGTACCGGGCAGATGCTGCTGGAAAAGGGGCGCGACGTGCTGCACACCGCCCGAGAACTGGAAAAGCAGGCCGTCAGGCTGCAGCAGGGCTGGGAAAATGCGCTGATACTCAACGTCGACGCCACCTTTCCGTTCCCGCTGCTGGCTCCCGCGATCGCGGCGTTTTATCACCAGCATCACGCCACCCGCCTTGAATTCCGCCGCGATACCCCGGGCGCAAACTGGCAGATGCTGATGGAAGGGCGGGCGGATCTTCTGCTCGGCGTGCTGGGCGACCCGCCGGCGCTCAGCGGCTGCGGCTCTGTTCTGCTGGGAGAGGTGGCGCAGGCGTTTGTTGTTGCGCCCCGGCATCCGCTTGCGCAGATTGCCGGCCCGCTGGGCTGGCGGACGTTGCGCCGTCATCGGGCGATTGTGGCCGACGGCGCGTGGCCGCAGATTGACGCTCAGAATAGCCTGGCGGTATTCGATCTTTCCGCCCGGCTGACGCTGCTGTGCGCCGGACTGGGATGGGGCTATTTGCCGCTATTTCAGGTACAGCCTTTCATCGCCCGCGGCGAGCTACAAATATTAAAAACGACGGTGCCTGAACCGGTCAATCGCGCGTGGATAGGCTGGAATGAAGATATTTGCGGGCAGGCGGGCGAGTGGTGGCGAAAGGAGATATTAGCAAATAGTGCTATCCATCAGGTCTATAATACTAAAATCGTATGAATATTAATCTGTTAGAGAATCGCCGTAATTATTAAGCCTTGTAACATCTTGTCATCGTGCCAGTAGTTGTTGCAAAATACGCGTCCTGAAAATCAGAAACTGGCCGACGCTTTTTTAAAGTGTCGGTTATTTTTTTGGTTGAAAGACACATCATTCAATACCAAGAGGCCGGGCTTCGTACCGGATAGATATTTACTAAAAACCGACAGTGGTTGTCGCTGAGGAATACAAAGAAATGGGGCAATTTTTTGCTTACGCGCTGGCGTTCACCGTAAAAGGGGATAACTATGTCGCATAACGCTACTCCAAAAACCTCTCGCGTGGAATTACGTAAAACGCTTACGTTGATTCCGGTTGTCATGATGGGCCTGGCCTATATGCAGCCGATGACGCTGTTCGATACGTTTGGTATCGTCTCTGGATTGACTGATGGTCACGTTGCGACGGCTTACGCCTTCGCGCTGATCGCCATTCTTTTCACGGCGCTGAGCTACGGTAAACTGGTTCGCCGTTTCCCGTCGGCGGGTTCCGCTTATACCTACGCGCAGAAATCCATTAGCCCGGCCGTTGGCTTTATGGTTGGCTGGTCATCGCTGCTGGACTACCTGTTCATGCCGATGATCAACATTCTGCTGGCGAAAATTTACTTTGAAGCGCTGGTGCCTTCTATTCCATCGTGGATCTTCGTTGTCGCGCTGGTGGCCTTTATGACCATCTCCAACCTGCGCAGCATCAAGACCGTGGCGAACTTCAACACCCTGATCGTTATCCTGCAGATGGGCATCGTGGCGGTGATTGTTGGCCTGATTATCTACGGCGTTATGCACGGCGAAGGCGCGGGCACGCTGACCAGCACCCGTCCGTTCTGGTCTGAAGGCGCGCACGTGGTGCCGATGATTACCGGCGCGACCATTCTGTGCTTCTCGTTCCTCGGCTTCGACGGTATCTCTTCGCTGTCTGAAGAGACCAAAGACGCAGAGCGCGTGATCCCGAAGGCTATCTTCCTGACCGCGCTGATTGGCGGCCTGATCTTTATCGGCGCTTCCTACTTCCTGCAGCTGTACTTCCCGGATATCTCGCGCTTTAAGGATCCGGACGCATCGCAGCCTGAAATCATGCTGTACGTGGCGGGCAAAACCTTCCAGTGGGGCGTGCTGATTTTCTCCAGCGTCACCGTACTGGCGTCCGGCATGGCCGCGCACGCGGGCGTTTCCCGTCTGATGTACGTGATGGGCCGCGACGGCGTGTTCCCGACGCGCTTCTTCGGCTACGTGCATCCGAAATGGCGGACTCCGGCGTGGAACGTACTGCTGGTTGGCGCAATTGCGCTGCTGGCGATTAAATTCGACCTCGTCACGGCGACGGCGCTGATTAACTTCGGTGCGCTGGTGGCGTTCACCTTCGTTAACCTGTCGGTGATCTCCCAGTTCTGGATCCGTGAAAAGCGCAACAAAACGCTGAAAGACCACTTCAACTATCTGGTTCTGCCGGTGTGCGGCGCGCTGACCGTTGGCGCACTGTGGATCAATCTGGAAGAGAGCTCCATGATTCTCGGCCTGATCTGGGGCGGTATTGGTCTGGTCTACCTGGCCTGCGTGACCAAAAGCTTCCGCAACCCGGTACCGCAGTACGAAGACGTTGCCTGATCGCGTTTGGTGATGTGAAAAGCCGGAGGGAGACCTCCGGCTTTTTTGTTTCTGGCGTTCCGCAGGCCGGGCAGGAGCCCGGGTAACCGCTACTCAAAACAGGCGCTGCGCTCCCGGCACTCGTCGCAGCTTGGCGACCGGCAGATAACTTCCCCCTGCTGGAGCAAACAGCGCTGACGGTAAAAGAACTTTTTCCAGCGCATATTGTGTTCGTTCATCGCCACCAGCTGCGGAAAGCAGTCGATCATCAGCAGGCGCAGTTCAGCGCGCGACGCAAGGCCCAGATCCTGCCAGAGATGGTTAAACGCCAGCGAAACCTCGGCGATAATCTGCGCCATCGGCCCGGCCTCCTGCTGCATCCAGCCCGCCAGCCACGCGCCCAGCTGCTGGCGCTCCTCCTCGCGGGTAGCGTTGAGTTCGCTCATCAGGCGGCGGCGGGTTAGCGCCTCGCCGTCCAGCGGCGTCTCCGCCTCGCCCAGGCGTCGCCGCAGCGCCTGCCAGTCGCGCGGGCTAAGCCCCATGCGCAGCGGAAAGCTGCCTTTCCCCGCGTGGTACAGCAGCCATAAGCGCCGCAGCCAGTCGAGCGGCGGCATCAGGCGACCCCCTTATGCGGCAGCGCGGCAGGCCAGCTCCCCCGGCGCTGCTGCCACCACGCGGGCAGCACTTCGGAGACCGGCCGCCATGCGCCGTCAACGCACGGTTCAATGCCTTCCTGTTCCAGCATTTGCCACGGCGTATGGCCGATACGCACGCAGAATACGGCTTTAACGTCCGCCAGCAGTTCGAGGATCGCCGCGAACCGGGCCGCGTTATCCTGCGGCTCGCACTCTTCGCGCCCCTGACAATATTTAGGCGTAAACCGTTCGTTGACCAGCACCATGCCGGCGGCCGAGAGGCTGTAGATAGAGAACCGGTCGGTGTGGCCAAAGTGGCAATCAATCACGTCCCCGCGGCTTGACGCCACGGCGACCAGGCAGGCGTCATCGGCTTCAGATTCGCCGCGGGTGGCAATGCTGGCGTGCAGCTGCGCGCGCTGGTGGAGGATCGGCAGCCAGGCCGGGAGGCTCTCCGGGGCCGGAAGCTGGGTAAACTGCTGGCTGCGGTCTTCGCCAAGCATCCCGATGGCGTCGGCGCGGCACTGGTGGCAGTGGGTCATCTGCGGCATCACTTCTCCGCACCGGCTGCGGGTGGCGGCGAGCGTCTCTGCGTCCGGCTCCGGCTGGCCGTTGAGGCCAAACACCGTGCCGTGCTCCGGCCTGGCGATCAGCGGCATAATATTATGGATAAACGCGCCGCTGGCCCGCAGCGCGCGGCTCACGTCGGCCATGCCGCTATCGTTGATGCCGGGGATCAGCACCGAATTTATTTTCACCAGCACGCCCTGGGCGGTCAGCCTGCGCACGCCCTCCAGCTGACGGGCAATCAGAATCTCTCCCGCTTCGCGTCCGCTGTAGCGCTCGCCGTCCAGCCATAGCCAGGCGTAGATTTGCGCGGCAATCTCCGCGTCGAGGGTATTAATGGTGACCGTAACGTGGTCAACCCCGACGTCCAGCAGGCGGTCCACCGCGTCGGGCAGCATCAGCCCGTTGGTCGACAGGCATAACTTCAGGTCCGGCAGCTGTTCGTGGATCAGCTCCAGGGTACGGAAGGTGCGGGCAATATTGGCGAGCGGATCGCCGGGGCCGGCGATGCCGACCACCGAAAGCTGCGGGATCGCCTGTGCGACCTGACGCACTTTGACGACCGCCTGCTCAGGCGTGAGCAGCGTTGACGATACGCCGGGGCGGGACTCATTGCTGCAATCGAATTTGCGATTACAGTAATTGCACTGCAAATTGCAGGCGGGCGCGACGGGCAGATGCATCCGCGCAAAACGGTGATGCCCATTACGAGAGTAGCAGGGGTGCGCGGCAGCTTTATCGGCCACAAGCGGCGTCAGGGCGCTGTCATCCGCCGGGCGGCAGGCTGGGCCGCCAGAAAAAGAGGAGCAGGAAGTCATGGTCATACCTTCGTGGTTGGGCGATACCTTCCTGCTGCAAATGCTATACCAGAGAGGGCTTTTGCAACGCTATGAAAAATAAACGCTTTAACTGACTGCCGGCCAGGTAAAATTGTCGTAATTCCGCCGCGCTGGCGACAATGTCCTGAATCTCACATAACGCTTCACAGTCGCGGCATGGTGATATCCATGATCTGAATGCGATACGCCACCTGACGCGGCGTCATCCCGAGCAGCCGCGCCGCTTTGGCCTGCACCCAGCCCGCTTTCTCCAGGGCGGCGATCAGCCGCTGGCGCTCGTCGAGGCTGTTGTCGAGCCAGCCGTCTTCAGTCTGGCCGCCGTTGGGCAGCGCTTTCGGCGGGTTATCGCGATGGTTGAACAGAATCACGTCCCGGTCGATCAGGCCGCTTTCCGACATCACCGCCGAACGTTCGAGACAGTTTTCCAGTTCGCGGACGTTTCCCGGCCAGCTGTACTCCATCAGCAGGCGAATTGCCCCATCGCTGATGCGCAGCGTTCGCCCCTGGCCGTGGGCGATTTTACGTACCAGAAAATGCGCCAGTTCAGCGATATCCTCCTGGCGCTCGCGCAGCGGCGGCAGCGCGATAGGCATTACGTTCAGGCGGTAGTAAAGGTCTTCGCGGAAATGCCCCAGCCGCACCTCCTCTTCCAGATGGCGGTTGGTCGCCGCGATGATGCGTACGTTGACGCGCAGGGTTTCATCGCCGCCGACGCGCTCCATCTCTCCTTCTTGCAGAATTCGCAGCAGCTTGGCCTGAAACGAGGCGCTGCTTTCACCGATTTCATCCAGGAATAGGGTGCCGCCGTCCGCCAGCTCAAAGCGGCCTTTCCGCTGGCGCACCGCGCCGGTGAACGCGCCTTTCTCATGGCCGAACAGCTCGCTCTCCAGCAGATTGTCCGGCAGCGCCGCGCAGTTAAATTTGACGAATGCGGCGGCGGCGCGCGGGGAATTATGATGAATGGCGTTGGCGATCAGCTCTTTCCCGGTGCCGCTCTCGCCGCGCACCAGTACCGTGGTATCCCAGCGGGAAACCTGACGGATAATGTCCATAATCTGCCGCATCGCCGGGCTTTTGCCGACCATATTCTCCAGG
Source organism: Klebsiella sp. RCJ4 (assembly GCF_009025755.1). NCBI lineage: Bacteria > Pseudomonadati > Pseudomonadota > Gammaproteobacteria > Enterobacterales > Enterobacteriaceae > Klebsiella > Klebsiella sp. RCJ4. The sequence continues at coordinate 70,704 of NZ_WCIN01000004.1, read as the reverse complement.
CCGAAACCGCGCGAAGGGGTACAGGCGTGCGTGCGCTCAACTCGGGGGCTCTGCTGCGCCGGCTGCGCGGCGGAGGTCGGCAGAATCATCAGGCGAATCGTCTGGGCCACCAGATTGGCGACGGTTTCGAGAAAGCGCGTGCAGGCGGGTAGCCGCTCTTCCTGACGCGCCATCGGCTGCGCCGCCAGTACGCCGATGGGTCGGGAATGAGGGCCCATCAGCGGAACGGCGATAAACGGCAGATCGTAGTCGTACAGGCTCAGACGATCGAGAAAGCGCTGGTCATCGGCGACGCGCGGCAGCACCAGCGACTGGCCCTGCGCCAGCACGGTACCGACCAGTCCTTCCCCCGGCCGGTAGCGAATTTGCGTACTGCCGGGCAGCGTCTGGTTTTCCGTTTGCTGTAGCGCTTCGATGCTCAGGATCTCCTGCTGGCTGTCGTACAGGCAAATCATCCCGTGCTGCATAAACGCATCGTTATGTAAAACGCTCAGCACCTCCTGCAGGGTTTTGCTCGCTTCGGTAGCGCGGCTCAGCACCACGCTTATCCGCTGCATGGCGGTAAACTGCTGGGAGAGATCGAAGCGCCTGACGGTGGTGTCCGAATCGGATTTATGGATCATTGCTCACCTCCGGTCAGGGTATCAAAGAGCGGGAATCGCAGAACCAGGCTGGTGCCTCCCTGCGGGCGCGAAGCCAGTTCAATCGCGCCGCGGTGGTAGGCGACCAGCGTTTGGATCAGCCGCAGCTCCATCCCTTTGCCGGGAGAGTTTAAGGCATCGGGGGAGTGGGCGTAGCGCACCTGCAGCAGCGGTACATTGTCGTTGAGATACAGCGAGAGCCAGCCCTCGTCCTCTTCGGCATAAAGCTCGATCTCCAGCGGTACGGAGGGCAGTTCAGCGGCGAGGGCCAGCGTCCGATCGAGCCATAAACTTAAGCAGGCCAGCATCTGGGTACGCTGGCCGAAGCCGACCAGATGCGGCGATGCCATGTCAACCCGCAGCCGCGCGCGGTCGTCAAAGCGGGTGCGGTAGAGGGCGTACAGGTCGTCAAAGAAGGGCTGAAGCGGCCAGACGGCGCTGCTTTCCAGCTCGAGAGAAGGGCGGCAGCGCTGCAGTCGCGCCATGGCCTCTTCGCCTTCGCGCCACGCCGCGTCCAGCGCCACGTTGCCGCTGCCTTCGCCGTTCAGCCGACGGGCCGCCGCCAGCATATTGATCGGGCAATTAAGCTGAATCAGCGCCGCGTCCAGCGACTCGCGAATGGCGGCCAGCAGCTTTCCGGCGGTCATCTGCTGCTTCAGACGGTCGAGACGGCCCTGCTCCTGCTGCTGGCGCTGCTGGGTACAGTCGGCGATCACCACCAGCGTGCGCGCCGGGGCGCTGTCGACAAAATAGCGGCTGGCCTCTTCGCTTACGCCGGGCAGCCCCCAGCAGGTCACCGACAGCCAGCGCACCGCGCCACGAACCACCACCGGCAGGATTTGCTCCGCGCCGGGCCCCATTTTGTGCGGTGAAATCTGGAGCTCGACCAGCAGCTCTTTTCCACCGCAGTCCGCGCAGTACGTTTTGTAGGCGAGATTATCCATCACCACCCGATCCTGCTCATCCACCACGACCACGGCGGCGGGGATGTTGTTGAGCACCGCCTCCATCAGCGTCATATGATTGCGCAGCCGCTGTTCCAGGGTATAGCTGACGCTGATGTCCCGCTGCATCGCCAGATAATGCTCCAGCTCGCCCTGGGGATTCAGCACCGGCGTGATGTCGATATCCACCAGATACAGGCCGCCGTCGCGGCGCTGATTAATTAGCTGGCCGCGCCACGGCTGGCGCTGAAGCAGGGTTTGCCACATCTGCTGGTAGATTTCTCGCGGCGTCTGGCTGCTGGCCAGCAGGCGCGGGTTTTGATTGAGCAATTGCGCCAGCGAATATCCGCTCTGGCGGCAAAACGCCGGGTTGGCGTAGATAATATTCGCCCGGGCGTCGGTGAGGGAAATGGCTACCGATGCCTGTTCGACCATCGTAAAAAATAGCCCCGGATGTTGTTGAGTCAGCGCACCGGCAATCGCCTCGGGTACGGCGTTATCGAGCATCATATTCAGGGTCATCGCAAACTCCTGTGTCGCAGTTATGACAATTTGTCCGACACCGTGACGAGAACGCCGCGGCGTTTGTCGAATTTCGATAACCATGCAAAGCGTGCGCCCTTATCGGCGTGATAAGCAGAAACATTGATCCGGTAGGGGAAAAACCAGCGCTTTTTTCATTTTAAGCGGCCCGCCGGCCCCGCTGCGGGCGGCGGGAGGGCGCGGAAGCGATCGTTTTGGGGCAGGGGTGAGCCGCGATAGTGCAAAGAAACCTGGCACAGCCTTCGCAATACCTCTGCGAGAACGCGTATTTTCAACCCCCTTTCCGACAGGAGCGCAATATGGCGAACATTGGTATTTTCTTTGGCACCGATACCGGTAAAACCCGCAAAATCGCGAAAATGATCCACAAACAGCTGGGCGAGCTGGCGGATGCCCCGGTCAACATTAACCGCACGACGCTGGACGACTTTATGGCCTATCCGGTGCTGCTGCTGGGCACGCCGACGCTCGGCGACGGCCAGCTGCCGGGGCTTGAGGCCGGATGCGAAGGCGAATCATGGAGCGAATTCATCAGCGGCCTCGACGACGCCAGCCTGAGCGGGAAAACCGTGGCGCTGTTCGGCCTCGGCGACCAGAAAGGCTACCCGGACAACTTCGTTAGCGGGATGCGTCCGCTGTACGACGCTCTGCGCGCGCGCGGCGCGCAGATAATCGGCAGCTGGCCAAATGAGGGCTATGAATTCAGCGCCTCTGCGGCGCTGGAAGGCGAACGCTTTATTGGGCTGGTACTGGATCAGGATAACCAGTTCGACCAGACCGAAGCGCGTCTGGCGAGCTGGCTTGAGGAGATTAAACGTACGGTGCTGTAGGCGTTAACGGGTAGCCGCGAGGCTACCCGCACAGGCCCGGCTGACGGGAGATCGTTTGTTCCAGCCACTGGCGCTGATGGCGCTGCTGGCTCTGCTGCCAAAGATAATCGCGCGCGCTCTCCAGCGCCTGCTGCGGCTCCATGGGCGCGGCGGGACGAATTGCTTCACACCATAAAAGATGCCACCCCAGCTCGCTGGCGACGGGGAGGCTCAGGGCGTTTTCCGCCAGTGAAAACAGCGCGGTCTCGAGCTGGGGATAGAGCAGCCCGCGGCTAATCCAGCCCAGACGGCCCTCTTCCAGGGCGCTTGGGCAGTGGGAGTGGCGGCGAGCCAGCGGAGCAAACGCGTCCCGGGAGGCGTTGATTTGCCGATGCAGGCCGAGGATCCGCTGGTGTACGGCTTCGCGGTCGCCATCGACCGTCAGCAGCAGGTGGCGGGTCAGACGCTGCTCCGGGCGCATAAACTGCGTCTGGTGGCGCAGATACCAGGCCTGCACCGTGGAGAGATCCGGCTGCGGCGCCTGGCGGGCGATATCGGTAAAGCCGACCTCCAGTCGGGCGTGATGCAGCACGATGGCTGCGCGCTCCGGCGGCGTAAATTCCCCCTCGTCGAGCCAGACGGCAAGGGAGGCGGCGATATTCTCCAGCAGCGCCGCCGGAATATCGCTTTCCGGGACCCGCGCGACGATCGCCTGCTCCATATGGCACTGACGTTGCCAGGCCTGTTCAAAAGCCTGCGTATCGGCCGGCTCCAGGGCCGTCGGGTCGCTATTCCAGCGGCTGCGCGCCAGCCGCTGCCGGGCAAAACGTTGCCATGGGTTCATTCTTCTCTCTCCTCTATAAGGGTGATGGCCCGCGCCGGAACCCTGAACCAGCGGCCGCTAAAGTCCACGGTGTAGCTGTCGCCGGTCTCTCCGCGATCGGTCGCCTCGATGCGTCCCCGCTGGCCGACGGCCACGACGACTTCGCCGTTGACAGCGAGCGCCATCTGGCAGGTCACGCTATCCCCATATTGCAAGTTTCCGGCCAGCCACGGCTGGGTGATGGGGATCAGCTCCTGTTCGCGGCAGCCGATGATCCGATCGCTCTCCGGAAAGTGGATCTGGTAGATAATTTGATCCTGCAAAAAAACGCCCCAGTCGCGCACAAAGCCGGTGCTGCCGCGCCTGACCAGCAGCGCGCCGGGGGAGAAGCCCGCCACGGTGCCGTCGTTACGAATCGCGCGTACGACGCGGACCTCTTCGCTAAAGGTGAATTTCGGTCTCATGTTCCGCTCTCCTGAAACTGTTGCTGATAGCTCTCCGCGAGCAGTCGTCGCGCCAGCAGCCAGGGCGCGCGGGCGTTTTCCTCCAGCCGGTTTTGCAGCGGCACCTCGGCGCGCAGTTTGCGGTGAAAGGTTGCCAGCACCGGCAGGCTGCAGCGGCCAAGCAGCTCGGGCTGGTAGGGGACGGCGAAAAACTGGAAAAAGGATTCGGCGGAGCGAAGTTCGTCCACGCCGGGAATTTGATAAAACCACTCCATCATTACCCCCTCGCCCGCAGGGCGGATTCACCGCACAGCTCGTCGTAGATAGCCACCAGCTCATAATCTTTCGGGCTGCGCTTCCAGTTCTCGGCGAAGCGGCGGATGGCGGGCAGCAGCTGGTTAATTTGCGCGGCGTTAAGGTGATAGCCCATCTGGTCAAATACGCCGTTGACCGCCTGACGCCCGGAGTGTTTACCCAGCACCAGCCGGTAGCTGCGGCCCATCAGGGAAGGGGCGATCGACTGATAGCTCTCGCTGTCGCGCAGCAGCGCCGCCACGTGGACCCCTGATTCATGGGTAAACACCAGCTCGCCGACCAGCGGCTGCTGCGGGTCGATGGCGCGCTGGGCGGCTTCGGCGACCCTCTGACAGAGCGCGGGCAGCGCCGGAAAATGCACGCCGGTCTTCACGCCGAGGCAGCGCTCCAGGCCCAGCGCGACGGTTTCCAGCGCCGCGTTGCCCGCCCGCTCGCCGAGGCCGAGGATCGTCGTATTCACGCTGGTGGCCCCGGCGCTTACCGCCGCCAGCGTATTGGCGGTGGCCATACCCAGGTCGTTGTGGGCGTGCATTTCGATTTCTCCGGACCAGACTTCGCGCAGGGCCGAGATTTGCGCCGCGGTGGTGAGGGGGTCGAGCAGGCCGACCGTGTCGGCATAGCGCAGGCGGGCGGCGCCGCACTGCTGCGCGACCTCGGCGATAGCGCGCAGGGCCTGGACGCCAGCGCGCGAGGCGTCCTCGCAGCCGATGCATACCCGCAGACCGAGCGTATGCGCAAGGCGGATAAACATCGCCAGCCGCTCCAGCAGCACCGTCAGCGGCTCGCGCAGTTTGTACTGCCGCAGCTTATCTGAAGCCGGAATCGAAATATCCACCCAGTCAACGCCCAGATCGGCGCTCTGGCGGATTTCCAGCGCGTTCATCCGGCACCAGGTCATCAGCGTCGCGTCGGGCAGCTGGCGACGCACCAGCTGGATCCGCGCGATCTCCTCGTCCCCCATCGCCGGGGTGCCGACCTCCATCGCCGTAATCCCTGCGGCATAAAGCGCCTCGGCAATGGCGACCTTTTCGCTGGTGCGAAAGGCGACGCCGGGGCTCTGTTCGCCGTCGCGCAGGGTGGTATCGTTAATCAGCACGCGTCCCATCAGCCACCTCCGCCTTAGCCGTAAACCGGCGTGAAGACGGCGTCCGCCGGGCGCGGCTTGCCGTTGTGCCAGTAGGGCGACAGCGCGCGCAGCCGGTCGATAATCGGCGGCAGCGCGGTGACGACGTAATCGATCTCTTTCTCCCGGGTGTAGCGCGAGAGGGAAAAGCGGATGGTGCCGTGGGCGGCGGTATAGGGGATATTCATCGCCCGCATCACGTGGGAGGGTTCCAGCGAGCCTGACGTGCAGGCGCTGCCGCTGGAGGCGGCGATCCCGGCCTGGTTGAGCAGCAGCAGAATGGCCTCACCCTCAATAAACTCAAAGGCCAGATTCGCCGTGCCGGGCACCCGCGGCTGGCTACCGCCCATCACCATGACCGACGGCACGCTGGCCAGCAGGCGATGCTCCAGCCTGTCGCGCAGCTGGCCGATATGCGCCATTCCCGGCAGATGAATATTCGCCAGCTCGCAGGCCGCGCCCATGCCGACGATTCCGCAGATATTTTCCGTCCCGGCGCGCCGACCGTACTCCTGATGACCGCCGCGCAGCAGCGGGCGAAAGCGCGTTCCCCGGCGCAGATAGAGGCAGCCGACGCCTTTTGGTCCGTGAAACTTATGCGCCGAGCAGGAGAGCATGTCGATGCGGGTCTCGCCCACGGCAATCGGCATTTTGCCCACCACCTGTACCGCATCGCAGTGAAACAGCGCCCCTTGTTCATGGGCCAGCTCCGCCATTTCGGCGATCGGGAAAAGCACCCCGGTTTCGTTATTCGCCCACATCACGCTGACCAGCGCGACGCGCGGGCTGAGCGCGGCGCGGAACTGCGCCATGTCCAGCGCCCCCTCGCTATCCACCGCGACGCGATGAATCAGGTAGCCCTGGCGCTCCAGGTGCTCGCAGGCCGCCAGCGTCGCCGGATGTTCAACCGCGCTGGTGATAATTTCGCGCCGCTCCGGCAGCAGGGCGATGGCCGAGGCGATGGCGGTGGCGGTAGCTTCGGTGGCGCAGGAGGTAAAGATGATCTCGCTGGGATACTCCGCGCCCAGCAGCGCCGCGATCTGTTGATGCGCGCGCTCCAGAGCCGCCTGGGCCGGTAGGCCAAAATCGTGTATCGACGAGGGGTTGCCGTAAAAGTCGGTCAAAAAGGGCATCATCGCTTCCAGAACCATTGGGTCCAGACGGGTGGTGGCGTTGTTATCGAGATAAACCTGTTTCATCTTGTCCCCCTAGGGTCAGTTAACCGCGGCTCAGGCCGCCACCACTTCCATATAACAGCCGGTACGTTCCATCAGTTTTTGCTGCAGCCAGGCCAGGGTCATATCGGTCATCATGCAGCCGCTACAGCTGCCGGAGAGGCTGACGGTCACCTGGTGGTTGGCGACGCTGAGCAGCGACATATCGCCGCCGTCGGCCTGAATATGCGGGCGCAGTTCAGCGATGGTCTCGACGACGCTCTGCCAGTGCGGATCTTTGACGCTGGCCGCAGCGGGCGGCGTCTGCGGCGGCTGCGCGAGGATCTCCGCCAGCGCCAGCTCGATTTTTTCGTGGCAGGCGGTGCAGCCGCCGCCCGCTTTGGTGTAGTTGATCACCTCTTCAAGGGTGGTCAGGCCGTTGTTCTGCACCGCGCGGCGAATGTGTCCTTCATCGACGCCGAAGCATTTGCAGATCAGCTTGCCCTCCTCATGCTCCTCCTCCAGGCTTTCGCCGCGAAAGTTGGCGATAGCCGCGCGCAGGGCCTCCTGGCCCATCACCGAGCAGTGCATTTTCTCCGGTGGTAGCCCGTCGAGATAATCGGCAATCTGCTGATTGGTTATCTGCCCGGCTTCGGCCAGGGTATGGCCGATAATCAGCTCCGTCAGCGCGGAGGAGGAGGCGATGGCGCTGCCGCAGCCGAAGGTCTGGAAGCCCGCTTCCTGGATAATTTCGCTTTGCGGGTCAACGCGCAGCATCAGGCGCAGCGCGTCGCCGCAGCTTAATGACCCCACATCGCCTACCGCGTTGGCGTTGTCCACCACGCGCGCGTTGCGGGGATTAAAAAAATGGTCTTTCACTTTCTCGGAGTAATTCCACATGCTGTCAGCTCCAGGGATGATGACGGAAAACGCCGGGGCGCGGTTCACCGCAGGAGTGCGGTGGCGTTAACGAACTAGCAAATGCGATACCAGAGAATAAAATTCAATATTTTCAATTTGTTATATTTTACCCTGACAAGACGCGCCCGACAGTGTCGGGATGTTTTGTGGGCTTTGTCACACAAACGACACGGCTAGCGGCGCGGGTCCGGTTCCTCATGCCACTCCTGTTCCTGCAGCAGACGGGTAAAGCGCTCCGGGTCGCGCTGGCGCGCATTTTTGCGCTGCCCTTTGTCGTACCAGTAAAGCTGGATCTCCTGCAGTAAGCCGACGATGGTGGTATCGGCGGGAACGCGTTCGGCGCGGACGCCGACCTGCAACAGCTGACGAAAAACCGCGTCGCCAATCGCCACGCAGAACAGCGTGACGCAATCCTCAAGGGCGTGGATCCGCCTGGCGATCTTCTCCGTCTGGTGGCCGTTCTCAACGGAGAAATCAACCACCCGGATCAGGGTGACCCGATCCGCCTTGACGCCGTATACCACCAGCCGCGGCGTGGCGCCAAAATGCTGATCGACATGACGATAGTCGGAACTGGCGAAGGCGACCTTCATAGACCACTCATCGGAGTGGACCATATCAAACTGACGGTTAATCGGCGGCATAGGCGCCTCCTGTGGAGAGTGAAGATTCGGTGTTCTGGCGAAGCGGCGATCGGTAGCGGGCGAGGTGGTGATGGCGCTCGCGCATCAGGTTTGCCAGCTCGAACAGCGTATCGCGCATTCCGCTGTACCCCTGACGCACCCGGCGGAATTCACCGAGCTTGTCAAAGATCGGAAAACCCGCGCGCACCAGCGGCAGCGCAAACTGCTCCGCCAGGTCGCAGGCGTGGGAGTTGGCCACCAGCAGGTCGGCGGGTTGGGCGCACAGCAGCGTTTGCAGATCCTCCAGATCTCCCGGCACCACGCGTTCCACCGGCAGCTGGCGCAGGCTGGGATGGCCGGTAGGAGCCACCAGCGGGCCGGGCTGCATCCCCTGGCTGTTGGCGAAATCACACCACGCCGCCAGCAGATCGCCTTCCGCCGCTATCGCCATGCGCTGGCCCTGAAGCCACATATGACAGTCGATCATCGCATCCTGCAGCTGACCGCGCTGGCGCTCCAGCCACGGGGGAACGGCGCGTCCGGAAATTTTCGCCAGTTGATGAATAAAGGCGTCGCAGCGATCGAGGGTCATCAGGTGCGGCAGGGCGATAACCTCGCCCCGGCAGCGCGGGGCCAGCAGCGATGACGCGCGGTGGAGGGAGACGCCAATGGCGAAGCTGCACAGGCTTTGTCCCATCTGTTCTATCTGGCGCAGCGGCGTCCCGCCCTGGGTCAGCGGCGAGAAATCGCCCTGCGCCAGGTGCCCATCCATCGATTGCGCCAGGTCCGGCAGGATTATCGGCTGCAGACCAAAGGCTTCGACGCATCGGCGCAGCCACTCAATATCGCCCGGCGAGCAGAGGTGGCTGACCAGCAGGTTGACCCGGCGATTGCGCTGAGCCGGGCGCGGCGTCGGCGCAACCCACTGCTCAATGACGCTCTCGAGCACCGCGCTGAAGCCGTTTTCCATGGAACCATAAAAATCCGGCGTGTTAACGGTTAATATCGCCACGCCCTTGTGCCGGGGATACTCTTCGCGAAACTGGCGAACCACGCGGGAAATGTCGCTGCCCTGAGCCTCAGACAGCCCGGTGCTGAGCAGCACGATAGCCTGCGGCGCGTTGCGCTGGCAGAGGGTGTCCAGGGCGGTGAAAATATTGCCGTCCGCGCCCATAATCGTCGAGGTGGGGTCCATCGCCGTCGACTGCAGGGGAACCGGGTCGTGGAAGTGTTGAATAAAAAAGACTTTGGCGAAGGCGCTGCATCCCTGCGCGCCGTGGACCAGAGGGATGCTGTGTTCAATCCCGAGGCTGGCGAGGATTGCGCCGAGCGGCTGGCCGGTCTTGATCGGGCTGACCGCCAGCGGTTTATCGGTGCGGAAAATGTCTGCCATGGTGTACTCCTTAGTGCCACGGGGCGCGGGCATGGGTTTGCGGCCAGATGGGACTGTCGATGGTCTGACACAGCTGGCGGGCGAGGGTGACGATCCCCTTGTAGCCGGCGAAGGCGTGTTCGCGCTCCTGATTGATATCGAGAAACGGCAGCCTGGCTTTATAGGCGGTGTACATATTGCGTCCGCCGGCAATCATCAGGTCGGCCTGATAGCGATAGACCACATCCAGCAGCGTGCGGGCGTTGCCTTCTTCCAGCATTACCGCCTCTTCGCCCATCAGCTCGCGGATCCGCTGTTTATCCTCTTCGGTGGATTTACGCGTGCCGGTTGCCACCACGGTCATGCCCAAATCCTGAAGCGCCGATACCACCGACCAGGATTTCACCCCGCCGGTATAGAGCAGCGCTTTGCGACCGCGCAGCCGTTCGCGCCACGGTTGTAGCGCCAGTTCCGCCGCCTGTTCCTCCCGCGCAATCAGCGCTTCGGTGCGCTGGCTAAGGTCGTCATCGTCCAGCAGCGCCGCCAGCTGGCGCAGGGCGTCGGAGGTGGCGCGGATCCCGTAGAAGCTGCCTTCGAACCACGGCGTGCCGTAGCGCTGCTCCAGGGCTCTGGCGACGTTAATTAGCGCCCGCGAGCAGACCAGCATATTGGCCTGCGCCCGATGCATGGTCTGGATCTCGGCGAAACGGCCATCGCCGGAGAGGCTGCCGAGCACGCGGATCCCCAGCTCGTCGAGCAGCGGCTGAATATGCCAGAACTCGCCGGCAATATTGAATTCGCCAATCAGGCCAATATCGTGACGCTGCTCCGGGGCAAAGGGCGTGCTCTCCGGCCAGGGCGCGGGCTCGCGCTGACCGATTACCCGTTTCACCATGACCTCGCCGGCCAGCCGGTTACCGAGATTTTTACTGCCGTAAAAACCGGCGGCGTCAATGGCGATAACCGGTACGCCGGTGGCGGTCTGCGCGGCCTGGCATACCGCTTCCAGGTCATCGCCCTCCATGGCCGGTACGCAGGTGTTGTAGATAAAGACCGCCGCCGGGTGATAGCGGGCGACGATATGGCGAACGGCGTGAAACAGGCGACGTTCGCCGCGGCCCATAATCACGTCCTGTTCGTTGAGATCGGTGGTGAACCCGAGCCGATTCAGGGTGGGGCCGGAGCTGGCGCTGCCGCGGTTATCCCAGGAGCTTCCGGCGCAGCCGATGGGGCCATGGACCAGATGCGCCACGTCGGCAATGGGCAGCAGGGTTATCTGCGCGCCGTCGAACGCGCAGCCGCCGGCGGTGGCGCCGGGTTTGGGCGCGCTGCAGCCGGATTTTTGTTTATGGTTGTGTTCACAGGCCGGTTCATCCAGCAGCGCCAGAATTTCATTTCCCTTCATAGTGACCTCGTTGACGGTGGGGGATGAGGGGGAAGATGCAATTCGCGCTCCATAAGCGGCGCCTTGATATTTAAAGAAAAAGGGTTGTTGGCTTTGCGACAAAGCCAACAATCGGACAAGGGATGGCGGTAAGTGATGCTTTATGTCCTATCGCACTGGCATGGCTATTTGTTGCTGGAAGGCTGGCAGCGAGGGGGTTAGGCGCATCAAGAAGCCCGGAACAACCGTGAACGGAATATTCCCCTGAACGGAATAATGCCTGATCCTCACGCGGGAAGAGCGTCCATACGCAAAAAAAAGCCCGCGGGGTCAGCGGGCAACAAGCACAAAACAGGGATTAAAAAACGCGCGCCTCCAGAGGGTTCTCCCGGTTAAGCCGCTTCGCCAGCCACGGCGGCAAACGGCCGGCCAGCAGCGTATTGATCGCCTTGCACTGGGCATGAATCGTCGTCCCGGGCTGCGCTTTCATCGGGTGGATCCGGTGGCGGATCAGCCGGGCGGCGGCGGGCCCGCCGATCTCCTGACAAAACAGCAGTTGGCAGTCTTCAATCAGCCGGGCGCGCACTTCGCTGGCTTCCTGCTGGGTGGGCGCGGAGGGATAGCGGCGCAGATCGTGCAGCCAGCCGCCTTGCTCATCGAACGCGTAGATAAAAAACAGCCGCCCCTGGCCGAAATGGCCGTTAATCATCAGGCCATCCTGGGAGCAAAACGCCGCCAGCAGCTGCGGCGTTCGCTGGGCAGGGTGAACGATGCGTAAATGGATGGGCAGCGCGCCCTGCAGGCTTGCCATCACCCGCGACCAGCGAGCGGGGGACATCACCGCCGTCGCGGAGGGGAAGCTGGCGGCCAGCTGCGGCTGGGCCAGGGTCGCCAGCCGCGCCGGGGTCAGCGTCTCGCCGCACTCCTGCGCCAGCCAGTCGACAATTTGCGCCGGCTGCAGGTCCGGCAGGGACTGAAACAGCGCCAGCATGCGCCAGAAAAGGGTATCGTTGTCGGACATCTCCAGCTCCTTATATCAACGCGCCGCGCGTCGCGCGCAGGCTTATCGGAAAGGCGGGGCGCCCCGGCTGCGGATTGACGTAGTAGCGGCGTCCCCCTTCCAGCGAAATCGCGCCGCCCCAGCGTTCAGCGTCGTTATGCTCAATCTGCAGCACTCGCGCCTCCAGATCCTGTTTCGCGATATAGGCGTACAGGTCCGCGCCGCGTTCACGGAAAATCACGATGGGCATACTCCCTCCTGGCCCCGCATGACGCGGGGCGCCTGATGGTTAACGGACGAGATCGAAACTGTAATCGGTTTTGCCCAGCTGGCTGGTATCGCTATCCAGTTTCTCCAGCACGGCGTTTACCAGCGTCGTCACAATGTTCATCGCCCCTTCATAACCCCAGGTTGTCTGGCGGTGCAGATGGTGGCGGTCGAACAGCGGAAAGCCGAGGCGGATAAGCGGTACTTCAAAGGCTTTGCCCTTCGCCAGGGTATCGCGCTGGATAAACTTGCCGTAGGAGTTGCCGATCATAAAGTCCGGCTGACGGGTGAACATCAGCGAACGGAAGTGCCACAAATCGCAGTTGATAAACACTTCGCTGTCGCGCCCGTACGGCGAGGCATCAAGCATTTTCTTCATCGCTTTTTGCCAGCGTTTGTTGGCGTTATGGCTCAGGATCACCGTCGGCTCGCAGCCCAGCTCCAGCAGGAAGCGGGTGAGGCCCATCACGAAGTCCGGGTCGCCGTACAGGCCAAATTTCTTGCCGTGCAGCCAGGTGTGGGAATCGAGCATCATGTCAACCAGCCGGCCGCGCTCAAGGGTGAGGGCGTCGGCGATCGGCTTGCCGCTAAGCTGGCTGACGGTCATCAGCAGTTCATCGGTAGCGGCCAGCCCCAGCGGAATCGCGACCTCGGTGGCGGGCTGGTTCCACATCTCCTGCACCACTTTTTTGCTCTTCAGCAGCTGCCACGGCTGCAGAAGCAGCGTATCGATGGCGTCAGGGGCCTCTTTCATCTCCTGCTGCGTGGTGCCGCCGGAATACATCCGATAATGGCCGTCGGCGGGCGTGTCGAGAACTTCTGACGGATCGGAGAGCAGGCTGCACGGCACCGCCATCTGTTTCATCATCCGCTTTAATACGCGGAAGTTGCCGAGATAGGTTTCAAAGCCGGTCACCAGATTGAGCTTCTGCAGTTTGCCCGGCTGCCCCTGGTAGTCCGCGGTGAAGGTTTTGGCGAAGCCTTCAAACATGTTGTCCCAGCCGGTGACGTGGCTGCCGATAAAGCTTGGCGTATGGGCATGGGGCACGGCGATGCTGCTATCGACGAAGCCATCTTTTTTGGCGTTGGCGATAAACGCCTGCAGGTCATCGCCGATGACTTCCGCCATGCAGGTGGTGGAAACCGCGATGATCTCCGGCTTGTACAGCGCGCTGGCGTTTTGCAGACCCAGATTCATGTTGTTGTTGCCGCCGAAGACCGCCGCGTCTTCGGTCATCGAGTCGGAGACACAGGCGATCGGCTCTTTGAAATGGCGGTTAAAATAGGTGCGAAAGTAGGCCACGCACCCCTGTGAGCCGTGGACGTACGGCAGGGTATTGGCAAATCCCAGCGAGCAAAGCACCGCGCCAAGCGGCTGGCAGGCTTTCGCCGGGTCAACGGTCAGCGCCTCGCGCTGGAAGTTCAGCGCTTCATACTCGGCGGTGGTGGTCCAGGTAAAGACCTCCTGCACGCGCTGGGCATCGTGCGCTTCCTCCAGCTGCCGCTTATTGCGGAACAGCTCCTGGTATTCATCCTGTTCGAATAGCGGATAGCAGCTATTAATTTTATCAATCGTTTGGCTCATGGTGTTCTCCTCCCGCGCCACAAATCGGTGAACAGACGGGACAGTGAGTGGGCAATCACGCAGACTTCAGCCACGGCGCGGTGAGTTCGTTCCACGCCGGGTTGTTCAGGGTCATATCCATATCGCGGGCGAAAATGGCGAAACCATCGTAGCCGTGGTACGGGCCGGAATAGTCCCACGAGTGCATCTGGCGGAACGGCACGCCCATTTTCTGGAAGATATATTTTTCCTTGATGCCGGAGCCGATAAGGTCGGGCTTCAGCGCCTTAACGAACGCTTCCAGCTCATAGCTGCTGGCGTCATCGAACAGCAGCGTGCCCTCTTTCAGATCCGGCAGGGTGCGGTCGTAGTCATCGTTATGGGCAAACTCGTACCCGGCGGCGATGATCTCCATGCCGAGATCCTCGTAGGCGCCGATGACGTGGCGTGGCCGCAGGCCGCCCATATAGAGCAGCACCTTACGCCCCTCCAGGCGCGGGCGATATTTGGCGATAATCGCCGCCATCTGCCCCTCATACCGGGCGATCACCGCTTCGGCGTTCGCGCGAATGGTATCGTCAAACTGGTCGGCGATTTTGCGCAGCGATTCGGCGATTTTGGTCGGCCCGAAGAAGTTGTACTCCATCCACGGAATCTGATGTTTCTCCTCCATATGGCGGGCGATATAGTTCATCGAACGGTAGCAGTGAACCAGGTTCAGCTTGACGAATGGGGTGTTCTCCATCTCCACCAGTGTGCCGTCGCCGGACCACTGCGCGACCACCCGTAGCCCCATCTCTTCAAGCAGGATGCGCGAGGCCCAGGCGTCGCCGCCGATGTTGTAGTCGCCGATGATCGCCACATCGTAAGGGGTGGTTTCAAACGGCTGTCCTTCGCGATTGTTGAGGATCCAGTCGCGCACCACGTCGTTGGCGATATGGTGCCCCAGCGACTGCGACACGCCGCGAAAGCCTTCGCAGCGTACCGGGATCACCGGTTTATCCAGCGCTTTGCTGCTGGCGTTGGCCACCGCGCTGATATCATCGCCGATCAGCCCCACCGGGCATTCCGACTGTATGGTGATCCCTTTGGTGAGCGGGAACAGCAGCTCCATCTCTTCAATCAGCTTGCTGAGCTTTTTATCGCCGCCGAAGACGATGTCGCGCTCCTGAAAATCAGAGGTGAAGTTCAGCGTGCCGAAGCTATCGACGCCGCTGACCCCGGTGTAGTAGTTGCGTCGTCCGGCGCGGGAATACTGGCCGCAGCCGACCGGCCCGTGCGAGATGTGGGCCATATCCTTGATTGGCCCGAATACCACCCCTTTCGAGCCGGCGTAGGCGCAGCCGCGCACGGTCATCACGCCGGGTTGTGATTTGCGGTTAGAGATAATGCACTTGCCGACGCTCTCCATTTGCGGATCGCTGACCATCATGTGCTTTCTGCGCTCTTTTCGCGCGGTTTCCGGGAACACCTCCAGGACTTCCTGGATCAGCGCCAGATTACGTTCGCCCGTTGCGTTGGTCATCATTATTGTCCTGTGCTCAGGCCGCGCTTTCTTCGGCGGCGGTTTTACCAATGATGCTGGTGTCTTCTTCTTCCATGATGCCGAACTCCATCAGCAGCGACTCCAGCTCATCCATGGTGCAGGGTGTCGGCACCACTTTCATGGTGTTGTTGACGATCTTCTGCGCCAGGGTGCGGTATTCGTTGGCCTGCTGGCAGGCGGGGTCGTACTCGATAACCGTCATTCGGCGGATCTCCGCGCGCTGCACGATATTGTCGCGGGGGACAAAGTGGATCATCTGGGTCCCGAGCTTTTCCGCCAGGGCCATGATCAGTTCGTCTTCACGGTCGGTCTGGCGTGAGTTACAGATCAGGCCGCCGAGGCGCACCTTGCCGGATTTAGCGTATTTAACGATCCCTTTGGAGATATTGTTGGCGGCGTACATCGCCATCATTTCGCCGGAGCAGACGATGTAGATCTCCTGGGCTTTGTTTTCGCGGATAGGCATGGCGAAGCCGCCGCAGACCACGTCGCCGAGCACGTCATAGAAGACAAAATCGAGATCGTCCTCGTAGGCGCCTTCTTCTTCAAGAAAGTTGATCGCCGTGATCACGCCGCGCCCCGCGCAGCCGACGCCTGGCTCCGGGCCGCCGGATTCCGCGCAGCGCACGTCGCCGTAGCCAATTTGCAGCACGTCTTCGAGCTCGAGATCCTCGACCGAGCCGACTTCCGCGGCCATCTCCATAATGGTGTTCTGTGCTTTAGCGTGCAGGATCAGGCGGGTGGAGTCCGCCTTCGGATCGCAGCCGACGATCATCACTTTCTTACCCATCTCCGCCAGCGCGGCGACGAGGTTCTGCGTGGTGGTGGATTTGCCGATACCGCCTTTACCGTAAATAGCGCATTGACGCATGGTCATGGTGACTTCTCCTGTGGTTGAGTGTTTGCCAGCAGAGAAGTGCAGGGAACATACCAGCCGTGCCTTTTTATTTATTTATCTGATTTTTATGAATTTATTAATTCATTGCCGCGCAGGGCGTAAAACAAAACGGCACAATAAGGCGACCAAATGTGGGAAACAGAACAATTCCGCCTGCCGGGGCTATTGTGGCGGTTTGTCGTCTGTTCAACAGCTTGTCGTCCCCTGTGTCTTGTTCCACGCAATCTCTCGGCGCGCTGCGTTGCCTTTATCTTCATAACGCGTTGAATTCGCGCTAACTCTTATGTCATTCGCGAGCTGGCACAGGCTGTGCTTGAGGCAACAACTGGGTTTGCCGCTTATTTGAGGCGGCGAAGATGCCTCTCACCTTCGAGGATTGAACAATGTCCGGAAAAATGAAAACAATGGATGGCAACGCCGCGGCGGCCTGGATCTCTTATGCCTTTACCGAGGTCGCGGCGATTTACCCCATTACCCCTTCCACGCCGATGGCGGAAAACGTCGACGAGTGGGCGGCGCAGGGGAAAAAGAACCTTTTTGGCCAGCCGGTGCGCTTAATGGAGATGCAGTCGGAAGCCGGCGCGGCAGGCGCGGTACACGGCGCGCTGCAGGCCGGGGCGCTCACCACCACCTATACGGCCTCCCAGGGGCTGCTGCTGATGATCCCCAACATGTACAAAATCGCCGGTGAACTGCTGCCGGGCGTCTTTCACGTCAGCGCCCGGGCGCTGGCGACCAATTCGCTGAATATTTTTGGCGATCACCAGGACGTGATGGCGGTTCGCCAGACCGGCTGCGCGATGCTGGCGGAGAACAACGTGCAGCAGGTGATGGATTTGTCGGCGGTGGCGCATCTGGCGGCGATTAAGGGACGCATCCCGTTTGTTAACTTCTTCGATGGTTTCCGCACCTCGCACGAAATTCAAAAAATCGAGGTGCTGGAATATGACCAGCTGGCGACGCTGCTGGACCGGGCCGCGCTCGACAGCTTCCGCCGTAACGCGCTGCATCCGGATCATCCGGTCATCCGCGGAACGGCGCAAAACCCGGATATCTACTTCCAGGAAAGAGAGGCGGGTAACCGTTTTTATCAGGCGCTGCCCGACATTGTCGAAAGCTATATGGCGCAAATCAGCGCGCTCACCGGCCGGGAGTACCATCTGTTTAACTACACCGGCGCGGCGGATGCCGAACGGGTGATTATCGCCATGGGGTCGGTCTGCGACACCGTTCAGGAAGTGGTGGATACGCTGAACGCGGCGGGAGAGAAGGTCGGGCTGCTCAGCGTGCATCTGTTTCGCCCTTTTTCGCTGGCCCACTTTTTCGCTCAGTTGCCGAAAACCGTACAGCGCATTGCCGTGCTGGACCGCACCAAAGAGCCCGGCGCTCAGGCCGAACCGCTGTGCCTGGATGTGAAAAACGCCTTCTACCACCACGACGATGCGCCGCTGATTGTCGGCGGCCGCTACGCGCTTGGCGGTAAGGACGTTCTGCCTAACGATATCGCGGCGGTCTTTGACAACCTCAATAAACCGCTGCCGATGGACGGGTTTACCCTCGGGATTGTTGATGATGTCACCTTTACCTCTTTGCCCCCGCGCCAGCAGACGCTGGCGGTCTCGCATGATGGCATCACCGCCTGTAAATTTTGGGGCATGGGTTCGGACGGCACCGTCGGGGCCAATAAAAGCGCGATCAAAATCATCGGCGACAAAACGCCGCTCTACGCGCAGGCCTACTTTTCCTATGACTCGAAAAAATCCGGCGGCATTACCGTTTCGCATTTGCGCTTCGGCGACCGGCCGATCAATTCGCCCTACCTGATCCATCGGGCCGATTTTATCTCCTGTTCGCAGCAGTCCTACGTTGAGCGCTATGACCTGCTGGATGGGTTAAAGCCGGGCGGGACCTTTTTACTCAACTGCAGCTGGTCCGATGCGGAGCTGGAGCAGCATCTGCCGGTCGGCTTTAAACGCTATCTGGCGCGGGAAAATATCCATTTTTATACCCTGAACGCCGTGGATATCGCCCGCGAGCTCGGGCTGGGCGGGCGCTTTAATATGCTGATGCAGGCGGCGTTCTTTAAGCTGGCGGCGATTATCGACCCGCAGACCGCGGCGGATTACCTCAAGCAGGCGGTTGAAAAAAGCTACGGCAGCAAAGGGGCGGCGGTGATCGAGATGAACCAGCGGGCGATCGAGCTGGGCATGGCCTCGCTGCATCAGGTAACCATTCCGGCACACTGGGCGACGCTGGATGAGCCCGTGGCGCAGGCTTCAGCCATGATGCCGGATTTCATCCGCGATATTCTGCAGCCGATGAACCGCCAGTGCGGCGACCAGCTGCCGGTAAGCGCGTTTGTCGGCATGGAAGACGGCACTTTTCCCTCGGGCACCGCCGCCTGGGAGAAACGCGGGATCGCGCTGGAAGTGCCGGTCTGGCAGCCGGAGGGCTGCACGCAGTGTAACCAGTGCGCCTTTATCTGCCCCCACGCGGCGATCCGCCCGGCGCTGCTCAACGGCGAAGAGCAGGACGCTGCGCCGGCCGGGCTGTTGAGCAAACCCGCTCAGGGAGCGAAGGCGTACCACTACCATCTGGCTATTTCGCCGCTGGATTGCTCCGGCTGCGGCAACTGTGTGGATATCTGTCCTTCGCGCGGCAAGGCGTTAAAAATGCAGTCTCTTGATAGCCAGCGCCAGATGGCGCCGGTCTGGGACTATGCGCTGGCGCTGACGCCGAAGAGCAATCCGTTCCGGAAGACGACGGTCAAAGGCAGCCAGTTTGAAACCCCGCTGCTGGAGTTTTCCGGCGCCTGCGCGGGATGCGGCGAAACGCCTTATGCCCGCCTGATAACCCAGCTGTTTGGCGACCGGATGCTGATCGCTAACGCCACCGGCTGCTCTTCAATCTGGGGAGCCAGCGCGCCGTCGATTCCCTATACCACCAACCACCGCGGCCACGGCCCGGCATGGGCGAACTCGCTGTTTGAGGATAATGCGGAGTTTGGCCTCGGCATGATGCTCGGCGGCCAGGCGGTGCGTCAACAAATCGCCGATGATATGACCGCCGCGCTGGCGCTGCCGGTCAGCGACGAACTCCTCGACGCGATGCGCCAGTGGCTGGCGAAGCAGGATGAAGGCGAGGGTACCCGCGAGCGCGCGGACCGGCTCAGCGAACGGCTGGCGGCGGAAAAAGAGGGCGTGCCGCTGCTGGAGCAGCTGTGGCAGAACCGCGACTATTTTGTGCGCCGGTCGCAGTGGATTTTCGGCGGCGACGGCTGGGCCTACGATATCGGCTTCGGCGGTCTCGATCACGTGCTGGCGAGCGGGGAAGACGTGAATATTCTGGTGTTTGATACCGAGGTTTACTCCAATACCGGCGGGCAGTCGTCTAAATCGACCCCGGTGGCGGCCATCGCGAAGTTTGCCGCGCAGGGCAAACGCACGCGGAAAAAAGATCTCGGCATGATGGCGATGAGCTACGGCAATGTGTACGTGGCCCAGGTCGCCATGGGCGCCGATAAAGATCAGACCTTACGGGCGATCGCCGAGGCCGAAGCCTGGCCGGGACCGTCGCTGGTGATTGCCTACGCCGCCTGCATTAACCACGGGCTGAAAGCCGGTATGCGCTGCAGCCAGCGCGAGGCGAAACGGGCGGTTGAAGCGGGATACTGGCACCTGTGGCGCTATCATCCGCAGCGGGAAGCGGAGGGCAAGACGCCGTTTATGCTCGATTCCGAAGAGCCGGAGGAGAGCTTCCGCGACTTTTTGCTTGGCGAAGTGCGCTACGCCTCGCTGCACAAAACGACGCCGCATCTCGCGGATGCGCTTTTTAGCAGAACCGAGGAGGATGCGCGCGCCCGCTTTGCCCAGTATCGGCGGCTGGCCGGTGAGGAGTAGGGGCCGGCGAGCAGGCCTTTAGCTATCGTGCGGCATGACCTTAAGCAGCGTATCCAGCAGGCCGGGAAAGCGCGCGTCTAAATCTTCCCGGCGCAGCGAAATCAAATTCTCCCGCCCCTGAGGCCGCTGCCAGATCACACCGCTGTCGCGCAGGACGCGCCAGTGGTGGGTCATGGTCGACTTCGCCACATCTTCATGACGCAGGGCGTTACAGCTCTGCTCGCTGCCGTCGGCAAGGATACGGATAATCTCAAGCCGCAGCGGGTTGCCGAGAGCGAAAAGGACATTTTCGAGGCGAATTTGTTCACGTTCGGGGTGATTGGCGATCATAATATTCCTGTGTCGGCGGCGGCGCAGCTCCGTGAGCAGCAGCCCGTATCGGCGGCTGGCCGGTAATATACCGAAACTGCTTTTCTAAAGCCATGCGGGTCGTCGCAGCTTCACCAATAGTAACGATAGCAAAAATAGTTCGAATATACTCGTACAGTTGTACTATGATAGATGCCGTTATATGAACGGCGGCCAATTCCGGCCGCCTGTTAACAGTCACAATGACTAAGGACGCATCATGCCCCGACCCATCCCCCTCGAACGTTATCGCAACATCGGTATCTCCGCGCATATCGATGCCGGTAAAACCACCACCACCGAGCGCATCCTGTTTTATACCGGGATGAGCCACAAGCTGGGGGAAGTACACGATGGCGCGGCAACCACCGACTGGATGGCGCAGGAGCAGGAGCGCGGGATCACCATTACCTCCGCGGCGGTGAGTTGCTTCTGGCCCGGCATGGACCGCAGCTTCGAGCCGCACCGGATTAACATCATCGATACCCCCGGGCACGTGGATTTCACCATCGAAGTGGAACGCTCCATGCGCGTCCTGGACGGCGCGGTGATGGTTTACGACTCCGTCGGCGGCGTGCAGCCGCAGTCGGAAACCGTCTGGCGGCAGGCGAATAAATACCACGTTCCGCGGCTGGCCTTCGTCAACAAGATGGACCGCCCCGGCGCGGACTTTTTCCGCGTGGTGCAGATGATGATCGATCGCCTGAAGGCCAATCCGGTGCCGATTGCGATCCCGGTTGGCGCCGAAGAGCACTTCACCGGGGTGGTGGATCTCATCAAAATGCGCGCCATTTTATGGGACGACGCCACCCAGGGGATGACCTTCAGCTATGCGCCGGTGCCTGACGACCTCGTGGAAACAGCCCGGCTGTGGCGGGAGAAAATGGTCTCGGCGGCGGCGGAAGCCAGCGACGAACTGATGGACAAATATCTCGAAACCGGTGAGCTGGACGAGGCGGAGATCGTCGCCGGTCTGCGCCAGCGCACGGTGAAGGGGGAAATCCAGGCGGTGCTGTGCGGCAGCGCGTTTAAAAACAAAGGCGTGCAGCGGATGCTCGATGCGGTGGTTGAGCTGATGCCGTCGCCGCTGGATATCCCGGCGATTCAGGGCGTGGATGAGAAAGGGCAGCCCGCTGAACGTCATCCGGGCGACGACGAACCGTTCTCGGCGCTGGCCTTCAAGCTGATGACCGACCCCTACGTCGGACAGCTGACCTTTATCCGCGTCTATTCCGGGACGTTGAAAAAAGGCGATGCGGTGTGGAATCCGGTGAAAGGTAAGAAAGAGCGCATCGGACGCATCGTGCTGATGCAGGCCAACGATCGCCATGAGGTGGATGAACTGCACGCCGGGGACATTGCCGCCTGCGTCGGCCTGAAGGATGTCACCACCGGCGACACGCTGTGCGACCCGGATGCGGTGATTACCCTCGAGCGGATGGAGTTTCCGGAGCCGGTGATTTCGCTGGCGATTGAACCGAAAACCAAAGCCGATCAGGAGAAAATGGGTATCGCCCTGCAGCGGCTGGCGGCGGAAGATCCGTCGTTTCGTCTGCATACTGACGAGGAATCCGGCCAGACGATCGTTTCCGGGATGGGCGAACTGCATCTGGAGATTATCGTCGACCGCATGAAGCGTGAGTTTGGCGTCGAGGCGAATATCGGGCGTCCGCAGGTGACCTATCGCGAGACGATCCGCAAAACGGTCAAAGAGGTGGAAGGCAAATTTGTCCGCCAGTCCGGCGGTAAAGGGCAGTACGGTCACGTGGTGCTGACCCTGGAACCGCTGGCGCCGGGAAGCGGTTTCGTGTTTGAGGACGCGACCAAAGGCGGCGTGGTGCCGCGCGAGTACATCCCTTCAGTGGAAAAAGGGCTGCGCGAAGCGATGGGCACCGGCGTGCTGGCGGGCTATCCGGTGGTGGATATCAAGGCGACCCTGACGTTTGGTTCGTATCACGACGTCGACTCGTCGGAGATGGCTTTCCGGATGGCGGCGATATTTGGCTTCAAGGAAGGGGCGCGCAGGGCCGACCCGGTTATTCTTGAACCGGTGATGCAGGTGGAAGTGGAGACCCCGGAAGAGTACGCCGGGAATATCATGGGCGATCTCTCTTCCCGTCGCGGAATGGTGCAGGGGATGGAGGAGCGGTTCGGCAGCCAGATTATCCGCGCCGACGTGCCGCTGGCCGAGATGTTTGGCTATTCCACCTCGCTGCGTTCCATGTCCCAGGGCCGGGCGACCTACAGCATGGAGTTCCACCACTACGCGGAAGCCCCGCGCAACGTGGCTGAGGCGATTATCGCCAGCCGCGCCAAAGGCTAAGCAACGTTCCCGGGTGCGACGCGAGGCGTCTTGCCCGGGCTACGAGTCCTGCCATCGTTTGTAGCCCGGGTAAGGCGTTAGCCGCAACCCGGGAATTTCTGCCAATCAAACAATATCCTGCGCGTACTGCCACAGCGCCTTCAGCTGCGCCAGCTTCTCTTTATCGTCCGCATACTGCTGGTACAGCATCTGCAGCTCATCGGCGTAGGCCTGCAAAAACTCCGGCGTAAAGACCTGGCGACGGTGCTCTAACCAGCGCTGCTGCTCGGCTTCATCCAGCGTGCCGGGATAGTTGCGCGCGCGATAGTTGAACAGCAGGCGCTCAATACGCTTATCGGCGAAGGTAATATCCAGCGCCGGCAGGTTGCGCGGCTCGGTTTCGAGCACGATTTTCATCGCCGCGCGGTCGGCATCGCTGAAAAAGCCGTTATACAGCTGCGTATCGACGTTATCGGACGGCACAAACGGCTCCGCTTCGGCAAAAATCGCCACCGCTTTCTCGCGCACCTGCGGATTGGCCCGCAGCAGCTGGGCGTTCTCCAGACAGCGCTGGATATTGATGCCTAGCCGGTCGGCATCCTGCGGACGCAGGGTGTTTTGCTGCGCCAGCACCGGGCATTTATTCAGGTGGACCAGCTTAATCGGCACCGCGGGCAGGTCGCCCAGTTCGCTTTTCGGCGTATACAGCCGCTCGCGCAGGGTGTCGGCATCGAGCTCCAGCAGGGGGGCGATGTCTCCGGCCAGGTCGACCATAATCACCGCGTTACGGTTGTCCGGGTGCCACGCCAGCGGGGCGACCAGGCTGGTGTTGCCGCGCGCCGCGCCGAACATGCCGGAAACATGCACCAGCGGTTTGATTTGCGGCACGTCAATCAGCGTCGCCAGCTTGCGCTTGTTGCGGTGGGCGTAAAGATAGTCGAACAGGCGCGGCTGCTGGGTTTTCACCAGCTTCGCCATGGCGATAGTGGCGTAAACGTCGGCCATCGCGTCGTGGGCGTTGCTGTGTTCGATGCCGTTAGCGACGGTCAGATGCTCCAGCCGGAAGCTCGGTAAGCCCTCTTCGTTTTCCGGCCAGTTGATCCCTTCGGGGCGCAGCGCATAGCAGGCGCGCATCACGTCCAGCAGATCCCAGCGGGAGTTGTCGTGCTGCCAGCTCCAGGCGTAGGGATCGTAAAAATTACGATAGAGAATGTTGCGCGTCACTTCGTCATCGAAGCGCACGTTGTTGTAGCCGACGATGCAGGTTTTCGGCACCGTGAACAGATCGTGAACGCGGCGGGCGAAAGCGGCTTCGTTGTCGCCTTTGGCATTGGCCTCCTGCGGCGTTATCCCGGTGACCATGACCGCCTGCGGCTGCGGCAGATAGTCATCGGCGAGCCTGCAGTAGAAGACTTCGGGTTCGCCGACGATATTCAGGTCTTCATCGGTGCGAATGGCGGCAAACTGCGACGGTCGGTCGAGCGAGGGACTGGTGCCGAAGGTCTCGTAATCGTGAAATAAAAACCCGGGCTGGCTGGCGCTATCTTGCATAATCTGTTCATTATTCCTGGTGGCGAGCAGCCTTCATGGTAAACGATTTGCCGGGCCATCAGAAGGGTATCCCCTTTGTCCCGCGTCGGCGATGTCATATTTTCTTGCAATTAAACCCTGATTTGAAACGAGAAGTTCCGTAAAAAGGACGGCGAATCTGTCAATTTAGAGGATATGCCGTTGAAAGGCCGTTTTTTTATTGCTGTATCTTTGCTCGCTGCGAGCGTTTCCTGCGCATTTGCCGCCAATGATTTTCCCGTCAACGTGACGCCTCCTTCTATTCAGGCCGGTTCCTGGGTGCTGATGGATTACACCACCGGCCAGATCCTGACCGCCGGTAACGAGCATCAGCAGCGCAATCCCGCCAGCCTGACCAAACTGATGACCGGCTACGTGGTCGATCGCGCTATCGACAGCCACCGCATCACCTTTGACGACATCGTCACCGTCGGGAAAGACGCCTGGGCGCAGGGTAACCCGGTCTTTAATGGTTCTTCGCTGATGTTCCTTAAGCCCGGCGATCGGGTCAGCGTACGCGATTTAAGCCGCGGGCTGATCGTTGACTCCGGCAACGATGCCTGCGTGGCGCTGGCGGACTACGTCGCCGGCGGCCAGCCGCAGTTCGTCGCGCTGATGAACAGCTACGTGGAAAAACTGCATTTGCAGGATACCCATTTTGAAACCGTCCACGGTCTGGACGCGCCGGGTCAGCACAGTTCGGCCTACGATCTGGCGGTGCTCTCGCGGGCGATTATTCACGGCGAGCCGGACGTCTACCATATGTACAGCCAGAAGAGCCTGACCTGGAACGGCATTACCCAGCAGAACCGCAACGGGCTGCTGTGGGATAAGACCATGAACGTCGATGGTCTGAAGACCGGCCACACCTCAGGCGCCGGCTTCAACCTGATTGCCTCCGCGGTGGACGGCCAGCGCCGGCTGATTGCGGTGGTGATGGGGGCCGACAGCCCGAAAGGGCGTGAACAGCAGGCGGCGAAGCTGCTGCACTGGGGCCAGCAAAACTTCGATACCGTCCAGGTCCTGCAGGACGGCAAGCAGGTCGGCGTTGAGCGTATCTGGTATGGCGATAAAGAGCAGATTAAGCTGGGGACCGATCAGGACTTCTGGTTAGCGCTGCCGAAGTCGGAAGTCTCGCGCATTAAGGCCAAATACGTGCTGGATAACAAAGTGCTGGAAGCGCCGATCGCCGCCCATCAGCGGGTTGGCGAAATCTCCCTTTACGATGGTGATAAAGTGGTGGCCCACTGGCCGCTGGTGACGCTGGAAAGCGTTGGCAAGGGCGGCGTGCTGTCGCGCTTTAGCGATTATCTGCATCAAAAACTGTAACTTCTCCGCCGCTCCGCCCGGAGCGGCATCTCGTAGCTGTTTGATTATTATGCCGCTTCGGTTGGCGCTTCGTTTACTTTCACTCCATTACCTTACCCGGTCACCCTTCAGGAAAAAGCCTGGCGCTTGTGCGCCATAAATGGAGCTGGGAAAATGAAATACTTTGCGCGTAGTGCGCTTTCTCTGGGACTTTTCGCCGTTTTTAGCACTTCTGGTTTTGCCTCCGGCCTCGTTCTGGCCGATAACGAATTCCGCAATGATTTAGCCTGGTTATCCGACCGCGGAACCCTCTCTTTAAGTTTGTCCACCTGGCCTTTGAGCGAAGAGGAGATTAAGCGCGCGCTGGCCAATGCCCATCCGACAACGTCCGCAGAGCGGGTGGTTCTGAGCCGGGTAAATCAGCGTTTAAGGGCGCTCAAAGCCGACGTGCGCGTTACCGGTTACAGTTCCACTGATAAGCCGGGAACTCCGCAGGGGTTTGCCCAGTCTTACCCCGCTGACCAGTCGCTTTCTCTCGCCCTGAACAACAGCGGCGAATGGTGGGATCTGCACCTGCAGGGCAATGTTGAAGGCGACAAGCGCATCAGTAACGGTTCGAGCGTGAACGCCAACGGCGCGTACGGCGCGGTTAAGCTGTGGAACCAGTGGCTGGCGTTCGGGCAAATCCCCCAGTGGTGGGGGCCGGGCTATGAAGGTAGCCTGATCCGCTCCGATGCCGCGCGTCCCATGACCGGTTTTCTGCTGCAGCGCGCCGAACAGCGGGCGCCGGAAACCTCATGGCTAAGCTGGATTGGCCCCTGGCAGTACCAGCTTTCCGCCAGCCAGATGAACCAGTACGCCGCCGTACCGCATACCAAAATCTTCGGCGGCCGCCTGACTTTTTCACCGCTCACCTCGCTGGAGCTGGGAGCCTCGCGCGTTATGCAGTGGGGCGGCGAAGGGCGGCCTTCCTCATTCAGCAGCTTCTGGGACGGCCTCACCGGCAATGATAACACCGGCGACTCGGCCGACGATCCCGGCAACCAGCTGGCCGGTTTTGATTTCAAGCTGAAGCTGGCGCCCACCCTCGGCTGGCCGGTGAGCATTTACGGCCAGATGATCGGCGAGGACGAAGCCGGATATTTACCCTCGGCGCACCTCTATCTTGGCGGCGTGGAAGGGCATCACCAGTGGAACAGCAATGCGGTTAACTGGTATCTGGAAGCCCACGATACCCGCTCGAACATGGGCCGTACTAACTACATCTATAACCACTTTATCTATAAAGACGGCTACTACCAGCAGGGCTATCCGCTGGGCGATGCGATGGGCGGCGACGGGCGTTTATATGCCGGTAAGGTGGAGCTGGTAACCGAAGATAATCAGCGCTGGAGCGCGCGGCTGGTCTACGCTGAGGTCAATCCAAAAAACCAGCGAATCAATAAAGCCTTCCCGCGCGCCGATACGCTGAAGGGCGTACAGCTGGGCTGGAGCGGCGATGTTATGCCAACGATACGCCTGAATACCTCCCTGTGGTACACCGACGCTAACCACAGCGCCAGCGACGATGTTGGGGCCAGCATCGGCGTTGAGCTACCGTTCAGTTTATAATCGTATGGCGGCGATTTTTTCATCTTCTTGCCGCGCGGATTTGTGAATTGCCGCACATACTGTGGGTGATAGTACTGCTAATTTATGTGTATATACATACAGTATTTTATCAACAGTGGAGGCAGCATGGACTATAACGTTAAATCCGTAGGCAAGAAGAAAATTGCTGGTTTTCATCTGGTCGGTCCCTGGGAGCAGACGGTAAAACAGGGGTTTGAACAGCTGATGATGTGGGTCGATAACAGCCAGGTGCCGGCGCAGGAGTGGGTGGCCGTTTACTACGACAACCCGGACGAAGTCCCGGCGGAAAAGCTGCGCTGCGATACCGCCGTCACGGTGGCGGACGACTACCAGATTCCTGAGGGTAGCGAAGGCGTGATGATGACCGAAATCGCCGGCGGGGATTATGCGGTTGCCCGTGCCAGAGTCGAGAATTTTGACTTTGCGACGCCGTGGTACCAGTTCTTCGAGAGCCTGATGGAAAGCAAAACCCATCAGATGGCGATGAAGCCCTGTTTTGAAGTCTATCTTAACGATGGTAACCAGGACGGCTACTGGGATATTGATATGTATGTCGCGGTCGAGCCGGCCGTGAAGTAGAACATTGTCCCTTCGTTTGACAAGGTTTATTACATTCGCGTGATGCTTGCGGCGAAAAAGCAGTTACAATTGGCCTTTTCGTTGTGTCGGAGTAGGTTGTGCGCGCGGATAAAGCACTTAAGCCATTTGAAATTCGGCTGTATCGCCATTACCGCATCGTCCATGGCGTGCGAATAGCATTGGCCTTTGTGCTCACCTTTGTGCTGGTGCGCCTGCTTAACGTTCCTGAAGGCACCTGGCCCCTCATCACCCTGGTGGTGGTGATGGGGCCTATCTCCTTCTGGGGAAACGTCGTACCGCGCGCGTTTGAACGTATCGGCGGCACGATCCTCGGCTCGGCGCTCGGGCTGGTGGCGCTCAAGCTGGAGCTTATCTCTCTGCCCATTATGCTGCTGTGGTGCGCGGTGGCGATGTTCCTCTGCGGCTGGCTGGCGCTGGGCAAAAAGCCCTACCAGGCGCTGCTGATCGGCATCACCCTGGCGGTAGTGGTCGGCGCGCCGCCGGGTGATATGACCACCGCGCTGTGGCGAAGCGGCGACGTTATCTTCGGCTCCCTGCTGGCGATGCTGTTTACCGGTATCTGGCCGCAGCGGGCCTTTCTGCACTGGCGTATCCAGATGGCCAGCTACGTCACCGCCTTCAACCGTCTGTATCAGGCGGGCTTCTCGCCGAACCTCGTTGAGCGTCCGCGTCTGGAAAAGCATATGCAGAAGGTGCTTAACGATGTGGTGAAAATGCGCGGATTAATTACCCCCGCCAGCAAAGAGACGCATATCCAGAAGGCCATCTTTGAGGCGATCCAGACCGTCAGCCGTAACCTGGTGTGCATGCTGGAGCTGCAAATCAACGCCTACTGGGCGTCGCGTCCCGGCCACTTCGTGATGCTTAACGCCCATACGCTGCGCGAAACTCAGCAAATGACCCAGCAAACATTGCTGACTATCGCCCACGCATTGTATGAGGGCAATCCGCAGCCGATTCTTGCCAACAATGAAAAGCTCAACGAAATCGTTGCCGAACTGCGCCAGCTCATCAAAGAGCAGCAGGACGACAATTTCTCCGAAACGCCCATTCACGGTTATGTCTGGTTAACTATCGAGCTGGCGCGCCAGCTCGAACTGCTGTCGCATTTAATCTGCCGTGCGTTGCGTAAATAAAGACCAGACTCACGTGGTTTTTCCATCGCTTGCTTCGATTCAGCAGCGTTTAGGGTTATGATAACGGCAAAGGAAAAAACATTGTCATCAGCGGCTGCTAACAGTTATGTTAGCCCTATGTAGCAGTCGCTTTAGCGAATCCGAATCTCAAATATTAGGGGTATAAAAATGGAAACAACTAAGCCTTCTTTCCAGGACGTACTGGAGTTTGTTCGCCTGTACCGTCGTAAGAACAAACTGCAGCGTGAAATTCAGGACGTTGAGAAAAAGATCCGTGATAACCAGAAGCGCGTACTGCTGCTGGACAACCTGAGCGACTACATCAAGCCGGGCATGAGCGTTGAAGCTATTCAGGGCATCATCGCCAGCATGAAAAGCGATTACGAAGATCGCGTTGACGATTACATCATCAAAAACGCCGAGATCTCCAAAGAACGTCGCGATATCTCTAAAAAGCTGAAAGCGATGGGCGAAGCGAAAGTCGAAGATAAATCTGCCGAGTAAGCCCCGTTAATGCGCTCCGGCGGCGCTCGCTGCCGGAGTTCCTCTTCTTCCTCTTGCGTGACCTCACAGTTCCTTAGCAAAAACGCCCGCGCGACGCTGAACCTTTACCCAGGAATTTGGTATACTTCCGCCGTAAACATATTGATATCGGAAGGGTTTATCTCATGCTGTCCCTGCAACAGGTGCCGCCGCGATGATACTGATGACCGGCGACGCGCTTAGCGGCCAACGCCGTGACGCCGAATCTTTACTCAACTCTTTCGTTTCGGCGATCTTCATCGCTACCTCCCGGCTCTCCGACAACCAAATGGCCGCGCGCATTCAACACCACCGTGATACCCGGCTTGCCCACTGGCGGCTGGAAGAACGTGGGCAGGCTTTCTCCGCGCGGCAGCCGCGCGGATAAGTCAGGTCACGGTCGGTGGCGGGCGTGAATAACCGCTGCCGCGGGGTTTATCGACAGGAGTCATCACTCAATGATTAAGTCTTTTTTTGCCGCATTATCATTTATCAGCCGTCTGCCGGTCCCGGCGCGTTTATCCCAGGGGCTGGAAATTGAACAATATCAACGCAGTATCATCACATTCCCCCTGGTGGGGCTGCTGCTGGGGGCGATTGCTGGCGCCGTTGTGATGCTGCTGCAGCCGTGGTGCGGCGGCCCGCTCGCCGCGCTGCTCGGCGTGCTGGCGCTGGCGCTGTTGACCGGCGGGTTCCATCTTGATGGGCTGGCGGATACCTGCGATGGCATCTTTTCCGCCCGCCGCCGCGAGAGGATGCTGGAAATCATGCGCGACAGTCGGCTGGGCACTCACGGCGGGCTGGCGCTGATTTTTGTGCTGGTTGCCAAAGTGCTGGTGGTCAGCGAAGTGGCGCTGCGCGGCACGTCGGCGCTTGCCGCGCTGGCTGCCGCCTGCGCCGTCGGCCGCGGTATGGCGGTGCTGCTGATGTATCGTCAGCGCTACGCCCGGGAAGAGGGGCTGGGCAACTTATTTATCGGCAAAATCACGCTGCGGCAGATGCTGATTACCATGGGGATCGCGCTGGCGCTGGCGACGCTGCTGCTCGGGGTCAACGGTCTGCGGGCGGCGCTTATCACTCTGGTGCTGGTTTGGGCGCTGGGTCAGGCGCTGAAGCGTACCCTGGGCGGGCAAACCGGTGACACATTAGGCGCGGCGATTGAGCTGGGCGAAGTCATATTTCTGCTGGCCCTGCTGTAGGCATTGATTTATTCCCGGTGGCGCTGCGCTGACCGGGCTACAAGTCCACCGCTGTCTGCGGGCCGGTGCCCGGACAGGCGCAGCGCGCCGCCTGCGGGGAATGTGCCGGAGTGATGAATAGGCGTGGTTTCTCCCCGGCTCGCGCTGCGCTTAGCCGGGCTACAAGTCCACCGCTGTCTGCGGGCCGGTGCCCGGACAAGGCGCAGCGCGCCGCCTGCGGGGAATGTGCCGGAGTGATGGATTGGCGTGGTTTCTTCCCGATGGCGCTGCGCTTAGCCGGGCTACAAGTCCACCGCTGTCTGCGGGCCGGTAGCCCGGACAGGCGCAGCGCGCCGCCTCCGGGAAAATTATTCAGCGCACGTGCTTACAGCGCTTTTTGCCATACGCTCTGTGGCAGGAGGTAAACGTCCGCCGGTGCCGTCATGCCGTCGGTCACGATATGCTGAATGCCGCTGGCCATTACCGCCAGGGTCACATCAAAGGCGTTCAGGCTATCGCCAAAGCCCGCGGTCAGGTTGAGCATTGAACCGTTCGCCATCAGATAAACGGTTTTATCGCCCATCCGGTAAGCGTTGATATAGGGCATGACCTCTTCATGACGGAACTGGCGCAGGTACTCACAGTCAATCTCTTCCGCCACGTGACCCACGTTGAGAATAAACACCCCGTCTTTGGACTTATCCAGCGCCTGGCGGTTAACGACTTTTTTACCGCCGGTCGCCGTGGCCACCACGTCCGCGGAGGCAATCGCCTCCTGTAATTCAACGACGTGCCAGCCATCGTAGGCCGCCTGTAGTCTCCGCGCCGGGTCGATTTCCGCTACCATCACCTGGCCGCCGAAGGCCTTCGCCGCCGCCGCTACGCCCTGGCCAACCAGACCATAGCCGATGACCAGCACTTTTTTCTCATGCAGGGTCAGGTGGGTCGTCTGGAAAAAGGTGTGCCAGGCGGTCAGGCCGACCATATGACGGTTGTGCAGTCCCTCTTTTACCGGCAAATCATCCCAGTTAAAAATCGGGTAGCCGGGGCGAATATCGCCCAGGCGGCTAACGCCAGAGCCGGTCGCCTCAAGGCCCGCGACGATGTTGCCAAACTCCCCGCGCTGATGCAGTAGGGTGGTAATATCCGCGCCCATTTCGCACAGATGCGTCGGCTGCCAGGCAATCGCTTTTTCCCAGGATTGCTGCCAGTCGGCGTCGCTCATATCCCGCCAGGCGCAGGCTGCCGCGCCGCGCTCCACCAGCCAGGCGACCACGTCATCCTGCACCGTCGTTGGGTTACAGGTGGTAAGAAAAACCTTCGCCCCTTTCTCCAGAATTCCCTGTACCAGGGGGATCATTTTCATATCGAGGTGCATACAGCAGGCGAGACGCACCTGGCTGAGATCCGGCAGGGCGGCGACCTGACGCAGGGTGCGCGGCATATTCTGACTGGCCCATGCGATCTCTTTCTCTAATTTTATCTTGTTATTCAACGTGTTTGACCTTCAATCCATAGAATGCTGATACCCAGAGGTGAGGGGATTTTAACGTAGCGCGCGCCGTTTTTACATTCGCAAAATGAATGACGAAAAGCCACGACAAAGACATGGTTGTTAAAATAAGGTTAAAAAAAGAAAATGAAACATAAGTTCTTATTATGACGTAAGCGAGCTACACGATGTTAAGCGTTTTACCCGGATCGCTCTTTTCGCGGATCCGCATTTTCCTCGGTCGCCTCAAGCCGCACGCCCTGCCGGTTGCCAGAAAACATATTGTTCTGGCCTCTCTCGGCGCCGGGACGGGACTGGCGGTGACCAGCATGTTCAGCCACTGGCTGTTAGGCGAGGTCAATATCTGGTTTATCGCGCCAATGGGCGCATCGGCAGTGCTGCTGTTTGGCGTCCCGAGCAGTCCGCTGGCCCAGCCGTGGTCGATTGTCGGCGGCAACGTGCTCTCGGCGCTGATTGGCGTGACCGTGGGAATGGCGATCCCGAACCTGGCGCTGGCCTGCGGCGTGGCGGCGGGGCTGGCGATCGCCGGTATGTATTTCCTGCGCTGCCTGCATCCGCCGGGTGGGGCGGTGGCGTTAACGGCGATCCTCGGCGGGGCGGGGGTGCAGAGTGAAGGCTACCACTTTGTTCTGACGCCGGTATTGCTCAATTCCCTGATGCTGGCGCTGCTGGCCATCGTCTTCAACAACCTGGTGGGACGACGCTACCCGCACCCGCTGGCCGCGGAAGAGGTAAAGGCCAAAGCCGTACCGCTGGGCCTGTCGGTGACCCGCGATGATATTCATGCGGCCCTGCTGGACGGCCAGTTTCTCGATATCGATGAAGACGACGTGCAGGAGCTGCTGGAAAATATTGAACAAAAAGCCAGACAGCGTATCGCCAGCGCCCGGCAATCCTGATGAGCTTTTCGGCTCTCTGGGGAACGCGGATTAACCCACGGGTTCCCCTTTTTATTGCCTTCCTCCCCGGCCATTAGCCTGAACCAGGCATTTTTCTCCCCCCGAAAGCAACAAGCTCTGCGGATCGTGACTGCGATCGACAAAATTGGCCATTCAATGAGCAAAAAGTTGACGCCCTTAACGAAATGAATATTTCAAAATAACTTGTTATGGATTTTTTAATCCGGTGGAGTATAACAAGTTGTTAAATAATGCACCCGGGTGCAAAAAGGTGCAAATGTATTCCTGATGCCAGAATCTGCCGTATCTGGATCGGCAATGTGATCTTTTTATTCATAAAAACAAAACGATAGAACGCTCATCCCTGACAGGACAACAAAATGACCGATCATGTGATAACTGAAAGTCGTAAAACAGATAATGATAAGAAAATCAGATTAATAACCCTCGTCTCAACCATCGGTGGACTGTGCTTTGGCTACGACACCGGGGTTATTTCCGGCGCGCTGATTTTCATGAAAAACGATCTTGGCCTCACTCCTCTGCAGGAAGGGCTGGTGACATCGTTTTTATTATTCGGCGCGGCAATCGGCTCTGTCGGCGGCGGCTGGCTGTCCGACCGACAGGGACGGCGGAAAAATATTCTGTGGGTGGCGGTGATTTTTATCTTTGGCGCCCTCGGTACCGCCGTCGCCTGGGATATGTCGTCGATGATAATCGCCCGCTTTATTCTTGGCCTGGCGGTTGGCTGTGCGTCAGTGACGGTGCCGATTTATATTTCCGAACTGGCGCGACCCGCGCAGCGTGAACGGCTGGTGACGGTCAACGAACTGATGATCGTCACCGGGCAGTTTCTCGCTTACTCCGTCAACGCTTCCATTGTCAATTTCTATCCCGACATGTCGCACAACTGGCGGCTGATGTTGGCCATTCCGGCGCTGCCCGGCGCGCTGCTGTGGATTGGTATGCTGGTAATGCCGGAGTCTCCGCGCTTCTTCGTGCGTAAGGGGCAAATAGACAAAGCGGTTGCGGTGCTGAAAACGATTCGTCGGCCCGAAGAGGTGGAGCAGGAGATCCGCGATATCCAGCAGGTGAGCCAGATTGGCATCAACCATGGCCGATTTGTTGACGAGCTGAAGAGAAAATGGGTACTGCAGCTGATTTTGATCGGCCTGATGATTGTGCTGGCAACGCGCGTAACCGGCGTGAATACCATTATGTACTACGCGCCGACGGTGCTGAAAGCCACCGGACTTAGCGATGCGGCGGCGGTGACCGGCGCCGTGGCTAATGGCGTCGTCTCTATTCTGGCCACGCTACTGGGGATGCTGTTAATTGGCAGGCATTCCCGACGGAAAATGTTCTTTACCGGACAGATCGGCGTCACCCTTAGCCTGGTGTTGATTGGCCTCTCGTTCAAGCTCTTCTTCCATATGGAAACCGTCGATGGCGTCAGCGGCTTGCACGCCAACTTTACCGGTGCCAGCTACATCATTCTCGCCCTGATGCTGGTGTTCCTGACCTTTATGCAGGGTTGGATCGCACCGGTGTTCTGGCTGATGCTCGCGGAAATCTACCCGCTGCGGATGCGCGGTCTGGGAATGGGTTTTGCGGTATTCGGTTTATGGATATTTGACTTCATCATTCAGTCTATTTTCCCGATTTTACTCAACAGCTACGGCGGCGGAATGACCTTCGGCTTCTTCGCGGCTACCAACGTCATAATGCTGATTCTGCTGGTGAAGTTCCTGCCGGAAACCCGCGGGTTAACCCTCGAACAAATTGAACAAAAATTCAGATTCTGATTTAGCAACGTGGAGGAATATATGACAGTTAATATCGGTTTAATTGGTTTGGGTATGATTGGGCGCGACCATCTCCAGCGTTTCCAGACGGTTATCCAGAACGCCAGGGTCAGCGCCGTCTGCGATATCAATCGTAATGTGACCGACGCTATTGCCCGCGAATATGGCGCTCAGCCCTATTACGATGCAGTCGAGATGATTCAATCAGACGACGTGGATGCGATCTTTATTTGCTCTATTGGCCCGGTACATAAAGAACAAATTCTGGCGGCCATTAAAGCAGGTAAACCGGTGTTTTGCGAAAAGCCGCTAACCCCGACCGCGAATGAAGCCAAAGCGATTATTGATGCTGAAGTAGCCTACGGCAAACGTATGCTGCAGTTGGGCTTTATGCGCCGTTTCGACCCGGGGTACAACCAGCTAAAAGCCACTCTGGATAGCGGTGAACTGGGGGAAATATTGCTCATCCACTGCGCCCATCGCAACGCCTCCGTGCCGGAGAGCTACACCCTGGAGATGGCGATTAACGATTCGGCGACCCATGAAATCGATATTATCCGCTATCTGCTTAACGAAAATATCGTTTCGGTGCGCGTCGATAAACCGCAGAAGAAAACGCGCAGAGCCTGCGCGCATCTGCAGGATCCGTTGATTGTGATTTTTGAAACTGAATCCGGCGTACGTATTGATGATGAGCTGTTTGTTAACTGCGATTACGGCTACGACATTCGCTGTGAAGTGATTGGCGAAAATGCCATCAGCGCGTTGACCGAACAGGCACTTACCACCGTCCGTTCGGCGCAGGGTTATAGCCGCGCTATCCCCAAAACCTGCATGGAACGTTTCGCCACCGCCTACGATCGCGAGGTGCAGAATTTCGTTGACCGGGTAAACCTGGGGGCGGAGATGAGCGGGCCATCATCGTGGGACGGATTTGTCGTGGCGATGGTATGTGATGCCGGCCTGGCGTCGCTGAAGGATGGCGAAAAGCACGCCGTCTCTCTGCCGGAGTGTCCGGCGCTCTACCGCTGACCCATTAACGAAGGGAGAGGCGCATGTTAACTCTGAAACCAGAAGATATTTTTATTGGCTGTCGGGCGAATTCAAAGAAAAAGGCGCTGCGTATTGCCGCGGATTCCCTGCAGGCCAGCGGCTACGTCAGCGAGGGTTTTTTTGAATCAATGGTGGAGCGCGAAAAGGCGCTCTCTACCTGGCTCGGGGCGGGGGTCGCCATGCCCCACTGCAGCAAGGAGGGTATTGATCTGGTGCGGCAAACCGGTTTCCAGCTGCTTCAGTTTCCGGATGGCGTGGGCTGGGGGGAGGGTAAAGTGGCCTTCCTTGTGGTCGCCGTGGCGGCAAAAAACAATGAACACATTGATGTTATAGCGGATCTGGCAGACCTGCTTGATGACGAAGTGAAAACCACGCTGCTGGCCAGCGCCGACAGCAAAGACGCGTTTATGCAGATCCTCGAAGGACACTCATTTAAGAAGGATAGAATATGAAACTGGCACTCTGTACCGATGTTCTCGCCGGCCTGGCGTTCCCGGAAATGCTCGATCGCGTCAAGCAGTACGGCATTGAGGGCGTGGAGATGACCGCAGGCGGCTGGTCGCCTTGTCCGCATGTTAAAACTGAAGAACTGCTGGCTTCTCCGGCAGCGCTGGCGGCGTTTCGCGGCGAGCTGGAAAAGCGCGGCATGGAGATCGTCGCGCTGAACTGTTCGGGTAACCCGCTGGCCCCCGGCGCCCTTGGCGAGAAGCACACCGCCAGCAGCTACCGTACCGTCGAGCTGGCGGCGAAGCTGGGAGTGAAAAAGATAGTCATGATGAGCGGCCTGCCGGGCGGCGGGCCGGACGATAAAATCCCTAACTGGATCACCTCGACGGTTTCCTGGCCGGACTATATGCCAGGCGTGATCGATTACCAGTGGAACGAGGTTGCTATTCCCTGGTGGCAGGCTTTTACCCGCCATGCGGCTGAATACGGCATCGAACAGATTGCCCTCGAGGAATTCCCCAGCCAGCTGGTTTACAACCCGAGCACGCTGCTGCGCCTGCGTGAGGCGGTTGGCGACATCATCGGCATGAATCTCGATCCGTCGCATCTGATCGCCATGGGGGCAGACCCGATTGCCGCAGCCCGTAAGCTTGAAGGGGTGATTTATCACGTCCACGGCAAAGACGCGCGTATTGAACGCGGGCTGGCGGATGTCGACGGCTTACTGGAATACCAGCCGGTTACGCAGACCAAAACCCGCACCTGGAACTACGTGGCGGTAGGCTGTGGACAGGATTTGAAGTGGTGGAAAGAGTTCTTCTCGGTGCTGCGCATGACCGGATATAACGGTTATGTGTCGCTGGAGATGGAGGACCTGACGATGAGCGTTGAAGCAGGGCTACGGACGTCGATTGATGCCCTCAACGCCACATTAAGTCAGTGATAACGGGCCGCGTTTTCCCTCCGGGGGGCGGGAGAACGCGGCGCGTTTTTTGTTGAGCGGATTTTATCTTGCTGTATTTTACGTTCTATTGGATGTTTTTTATCAGGAACGTTAAAACCGAGTATGAGCGCCCCTAAACGACAAAAAGCGACCGCCAGCGACGTTGCGTTACTGGCTGGCGTCTCCAAATGGACGGTTTCCCGGGCATTTACCCCCGGGGCTTCTATCCAGCCCAAAACCCGGGAAGAGGTGATGAAAGCCGCTAATATTCTGGGATATCGACCAAATTTACTGGCGCGTAGCCTGACGCAAAAGAAAACGCATATTATCGGCGTGGCGGTAGACGAGCTGCGCAATCCCAATATGGTGCTACTGCTTAACGAAGTGACCCGCCAGCTGCAGAATCGCGGCTACATGGCGCTGGTGATTAACGTTACCGACGAAGAAAACACCCGCACGGCGATGGCGCTGGCTTACCAGCTCCAGGTTGATGGTATCTTGTTTATGGCCACGGTCCTGACGCCGGAACTCATCGCGATTGCCACTGAAATTCATCGCGTTCCGCTGGTGCAGATTGGCCGTAATACCGATCATCCGGAAATCCAGGTGGTCAATATTGACGGCTGGATTGCCGGAAAACAGCTTGCCGAACTGCTGCTGGCGCAGGGGCATCGCACTTTTGGCTATATGAAAGGGCCGGATACCGCCTCGCACCATTTAATGAGGATGGAAGGGTACGAAGCGGCGCTGGAGCAGGCAGGTTGCCGGCTTGATACTCTGCTGGTTGCCGGACAGTATTTACGTACCCGGGGATATGCGGCGATGAGCGAGTATCTGGACGCGACGTCCGCAGGCGAAAGAGTGGATGCCCTGTTCTGTGAAAACGATATTCTGGCGATAGGCGCGCTTCAGGCGCTGCGCGAGCGCGATTTAACGATGGGTATTGTCGGTTTCGATAATATCGATGAAGCGGCGGCGCCAGAATGGCAGCTTACTACTTACGATCAGCGGCGCGAGCGGCTGGTGGAAGAGGCGTTGAATCGGCTCATCGATGCAGCTGAAGGGCCGACGGCGACCTGGCGCACCGGGGAACCCATCGTGCGCCAGTCCCATCGCCGCCAGGGCTAAAGTTCGCCGGTGATGTACTGCGCCACGCCGCAGCCAAAACTCCAGTCCCCTTTGTGGTTGCTGATTACCGAGATCATCAGGTCATCGCCGCTCAGCCCGCAGTGCTCCCGGAGCTCAGCCTGCAGGGTGGCATAAAAAAGCTGCTTCTGCGCTTCGCTGCGCGGGCTGGTATATACCCTCACCACCACCACGTCCCGGCTTCGCGTCAGCCCCAGCCCGGTATCTTCAATAATCATATGATGAGCTTTGTTTTCGTGAACAATCTGGTAGCGATCGCGCTCTGGCACCTTGAACGCCTGCACCACGGCGCGATGTGCCGCATCCAGCAGGGTTTTGATCTCGTTTTCGCTGCGTCCTTCAATGATATCAAACGTCAGTAATGGCATAGCAGATGGTCCTTATTGTCGGGTTACCTTAGTGAGAGAGATGCTAACCCGTGCTGAAGCCGGCAAAAACCGCTATATTTGAACTCATTGTTTTTACCTGTGAACAATTACTATGCGCGAGATCCGCCCGGAAATTTACTGGACCCACCTGTACTGGCTTACGGTGCTGGAGGAGCAAAAAAGCTATACCCGCGCCGCGGAAAAGCTGGCGGTCAGCAAATCCGCCATCAGCCAGAAAATTAGCGAGCTGGAGCGGGTTACCGGTAAAACTCTGGTGCACCGAACCACCCGCAGCGTGACCTTAAGCGAAGATGGTCTGCGGCTGGTGGCGGAGCTGAACGAGCCGTTTGGGCAGATTCGCGAGATCTTTACCGGCACCTGCGACGAGGAAGGCGGCCCCCTGCGCGGTACGCTGCGCCTGACCGCGCCGGTCGCATTTTCACGTCAGCAGCTGGTCCCGGCCATCACCCCTTTTCTGCACCAGCATCCGCAGCTTCATCTCCAGCTGGAGGTGACCGACCGACTGGTGTCGCTCGCCAGCGAGGGGTTCGACCTTGCTATTCGCCACTGTCGCCGCGAGCTGCTGCCGGAGACCCACGTGGCCTGGCCGCTGTGCCGTACGGCTACCCTGGTGGTCGCCTCGGCGGACTATATTCGCCGCTTTGGCCGCCCCGATTCGCCTGACGCGTTGCGTCAGCATCAATGCCTGACCTACCCGCGCGGGCCGCAAAGCCCGCACTGGACCTTTGAGCGCGACGACGAGCGGGTGAGCGTGAAGGTGCAGGGGCCGTTTGCCACCAATAACAGCGAATCCCTGCGCGACGCGGTGCTGGCGGGGCTGGGCGTTGCCTTACTGCCGGATTTTAGCGCCAGGGAGGCGATTGGCCGCGGGCTGGTTCAGGAGCTGCTGCCGGGATGGCGGCCGGTGGATGCGTTTGCGGAAAGTCTGTACGTCATTCGCCCCTACACGCCGCGCGTATCGCGGGCGGTAGAGACGTTTAGCCGCTATCTGAAGGCGACCTTCAGCTGATATTTTCCAGCTGCTGCGTCAGCGCCTCGCGAAAGCGGGGCATCAAATCGGCGCCTTCTGAAACCAGCTCCGCCAGGGTCACGGTTTTATCGGCGCGGTATTCCCGCCCGCTGCCAAGCCGGGCTTCGAAATCATTGGCCGCCCGGTGAGCCGCCGCCAGGTCGGCATCCAGCAATACCACCGCGTGCGCGAGAACCACATGGCCCTGGCCTTCCGCCATTGGTCGCCAGTACTGGGCCGTGCCGGCTATTTTTCGCACATGCTCGCCCTCGCCGCAGGCCAGATTATAGCGACCATCGCAAAATGAACCGCTGACCGCCCGGCAGTGGCTGGCCACGCCAAAGGTCGCCAGCGTGCGCTGCAACAGGCCGCAGAGGAAAAGATAAATCGGCTCTGCGGCTTCGCCCAGCGAGTGATAGACCGGCCAGGCCAGGCTGAGATTAACAATTCCCGGCCCCTGCGGCACCAGCCCGCCGCCGGAGCGGCGCTGCCAGACCGGCCATCCCTGGCCGGCGAACTGCTCGCTCACCGCCGGGAGTTCGGCAAATTTCCGGTAGCTTCCGGGCACCACAAACCCCTGCGGGGCCTGCCAGAGCTGAGCCACCGCCTCACCGTCGCCCGCCCGGGCAAACAGCGGCTGCTCGGCAAGGGTGGGATCGGCAAAGTAACCAACCGGTAGCTGCTGGTGGCTAAAGCGCAGCGGCCAGCAGGGTTCCTGAATCATGATTTCTCCTTATCGACGCTATTCGCCATGGCGGCTGGGTTTCATCAGCATCGCCGTAAGGGCGGAGAGCAGGCAGCCTGCGGTCAAGTAGATAGCGACGCTATGCCAGGCGCCGCCGGATAAGGTGACCAGGGCGGCGGCGATAAACGGCGTGAAACCGCCGCCGACAACGCTGGCAACCTGATACCCCACGCCGGCCCCGCTGTAGCGATAGCTGGCGCCAAACATTTCGGTAAACATCGGCTGCTGAACGCAAACCACCATATCGTGCGCAATATTTGCCAGCATAAGCGCGAAAAACAGGATCCAGAAGTATGACTGGCTTTCGAGCGCCATAAAGAACGGGAAGCCGCTGAGGGTGCCGATCAGCGCCCCGGTGATATAGACGCGGCGACGGCCAAAGCGGTCCGCCATCCAGGCGAAGCAGGGGATCGTCAGGCAGCTGATGGCGCCGACAAGCAGGCCAATGTTAAGAAACAGCTCGCGCGGCAGGCCGAGATTCTGCGTGGAATAGTTAAGCGCGAAGGCGGTGACGATATACATCGTCAGCAGCTCGCACAGGCGCAGGCCGATAATCATTAAGAACGCGCCCGGATGGCGGAACAGCGCTTCCACGACCGGCAGCCGCTTTTTCTTCGGCTGCAGCTGCTGTTCGCGCTGCTGCTGTTCAAATTCGGCAGATTCCGCCATGCCGTTGCGGATCCAGAGCGCCGCCAGCACCAGCACGACGCTAAACAGGAACGGCAGACGCCAGCCCCAGCTGAGGAACTGTTCATCGGTGGTGCAGGAGCTTATCAGCGACACCAGCCCTGTAGAGAGCAGCAATCCGACGCCGTAGCCCACCTGCACGCCGCTGCTGTAGAACGCCTTCTTATTTTTCGGCGCACTCTCTACCGCCAGCAGCGCCGCGCCGCCCCATTCGCCGCCCACCGCAAAGCCCTGGACGGCGCGCAGCAGGACCAGCAGAACCGGCGCCCACCAGCCAATCTGGTTGAAGGAGGGCAGCAGACCGATACAGGCGGTGGCGATCCCCATCATCCATACCGTCAGCATCAGCATGCGTTTGCGCCCGAGGCGATCGCCGAAATGGCCGAAGATAATGCCGCCCAGCGGGCGGAAGAGGAAGCCGACGCCGAAGGTGGCAAAGGCGGCGAGGGTACCCATCGCCGGGCTGATTTGCGGGAAAAATTCCCGGTTAAATACCAGCGCGGCGGTGATGCCATAGAGAAGAAAGTCGTACCAGTCGACCACGGCCCCGGCGAAGCTGCCCCAGGCCGCTCTGCGGGCGCGGTTGAGTGAACATGCCTCCTTGCCGGGGCGCTGAGAAATTAACGTTGAGTCCATACCTGTCCTGTCTGTTGCTGAGTTTTTAATTATTGGAATGAGACGCTTTCCGAATTCGCGCCTGTCCTGAGACTACCGCGCAGAAGGGCATGTGAAAAGATTTTTACCTGCTCTGGGCGTTTAAAGGCATAAAGCGTTTGCTTCGCCAGGGGATGAACGCCCTTGTAGCCCGTTCAGAATGCGAGCTTAGGACTTCGCTTATTGTTTTTAATTTTAATTTTTGAACCCAACGGGGACACCTTTTAAGAAATGACTTAAATGGTTTACAATTAACAAGTCTCCAATTTCGGAAGGGTGAGTTAAATGCGTTTAATTTTTGCAGCTTTATTTTGTGTCATGGTTTCGCCTTCCGCTTTTGCAGAAAAACTGCCAGCGCCTGTCGGCAAACCCGTTTTAACTATTTCCGGCCTGATTACTAATACGAATGAGGGCGATACCGCCGTTTTTGATGTCGCCGCATTAGAAAAGCTGGGGATGGAAACGCTGGTGACGACCACGCCATGGTATTCGGGAAAGGTCCGCTTTGACGGCATTTCCCTCAGTAAACTCATGGATTTAGTCGGCGCCAAAGGCAAGTCGGCCCGGGTGCTGGCGCTCAACGATTACACCACCATTGTCCCCCTGGACGACTTTCATAAATTTCCGGTAATTTTGGCTTTAAAAATGAACGGCGAATATATGCGCATTCGTGATAAAGGGCCCTTATTTATTGTTTATCCTTACGACAGTAGCCCGGAATTGCAGAATCAGATTTATTATTCCCGTTCGGCATGGCAGGTTTCGAAGATTATAATTGAGTAAGGGTTTGATCTTGAA
Source organism: Klebsiella sp. RCJ4 (assembly GCF_009025755.1). Classification (NCBI taxonomy): domain Bacteria; kingdom Pseudomonadati; phylum Pseudomonadota; class Gammaproteobacteria; order Enterobacterales; family Enterobacteriaceae; genus Klebsiella; species Klebsiella sp. RCJ4. The sequence goes on along the minus strand of NZ_WCIN01000004.1, from coordinate 27,752 downwards.
TCGAATACTCACTGCCATTATTTTGTCGCTCTTCATTGTGACCGGTTACATAACTTATCTGGTGCATGAGCGGCAAAGTGAGCTGCAAAAATTAACCCGTTATACTGATTCGTGGTCCGTTTCCCAGATAGTCTCCGAGTACATGCGCCTCGAGGCGCGACTCAGCGCGATGGGGCTGGGGGTGAAGGGAAGCGACCACGATGAGGTGCGCCTGCGTCTGGAAATTATGATGAGCCAGATTGCGCTGCTGCAGCAGGGTGATTTGGGAAAGTTTATCGGCAAAGATCCTCACCGTAAGGCGATAGTTAACAGCCTGATTGATCTTCTGGGCCGGCTGGATAAGCAGCTGGACACCATGACGACAGCGCAGCTGAAGCTGATGCTGCAGGAGATGAGTACCCTGGACGGGCCGTTGACCTCGCTCGCGTCCACCTCGCTCGCCCAGGATTTTAATCTGGTTAATCTGACCCACGATAAAATACAAAATCTCTATTACATCTATTCGGCGATTTCCATTCTGCTGATTGTTCTCTGTATCACGCTCGGGCTGTTGATGCTGAAGCAGAATAACACCCTGCGTCGCGCCCACGTGCGGATGAAATTACTGGCGACCGACCTGCAGGCCTCAAAAGAAAAGCTTCAGGTGCAGAACCGCCGTCTGCAGTACGATGCCTATCATGATTCGCTGACCGGGATGCCCAACCGTCTCTCTTTCTGGCAACGTCTGCAGGAGGTCGTCAATCAGGTGCGGCCCTATAACGGCTCGGCGGTCGTGATGCTGTTTGACCTGGATAATTTCAAGGACGTCAACGATACCCAGGGTCACGATGCCGGGGATAAGCTGCTGCAGGATTTGGCCAGCCGTCTCTCCTTTTTTCGCAAAACGTCAGAAACGCTCTACCGGCTGGGAGGGGACGAGTTTGCCCTGGTTTCCCATGATTTAACCGAAGAGATGGCGCTGGAGCGGGCGAAGGTGATCCGGGAAAAGATCAGCCAGCCGTATCAGATTTACGACTCGCTGATCCAGATTGGCGCCTGTATCGGGATTGTCATCTCTGACGGGGAAAGCCGTACCGACTATTTATACAAATGTGCCGACCTGGCGCTGTATGAAGCGAAAAAAGAGGGTTCCGGCAACGTTCAGGTATTCCGTCCCGGACTGCTTCAGCGCCAGCAGGAGAATAAATCCTTTGAAGATGACCTGATGCAGGCGCTGAACAAAGGTGAGTTCAGGGTTTACTACCAGCCGATAGCCGACACCATGAACGGTGAAATCTACGGCTACGAAGCGCTGGTGCGCTGGTTTCATCCGCTGCGCGGCAGCGTCCCGCCGACCGAATTTATTCCGGTAGCGGAAAAGATTGGCCTGATTAATCAATTGGGCGAATGGGTGCTGAGAACCGCCTGCGAAGCGGCCGCCAGCTGGTCGTCGCCGCTCAAAGTGTCGGTTAACGTGTCGCCGGTTCAGTTAATGAACAATTCACTGACCGATACCGTGGTAACCATCTTAAGAACAACCGGGCTGGATCCGTATCGGCTGGATTTGGAAATTACCGAGTCTGACGTCTTTAACGAAAATACCCGTTCTCTCGAGATCCTGAGCCAGCTGCGCGAGCTCGGGGTGCAGATCTCCATTGATGATTTTGGCACCGGCTATTCTTCGCTATCGCGGCTAAGCTACTTCCCGTTCGATAAGATAAAAATCGATCGCTCTTTTGTGATTAACATTCCCGATCAGAAAGATGACCTCGATATCGTGCGGCTGATTATCAGCATGGGTAAAAGCCTGCATATGCGCATCGTGGCCGAGGGTGTCGAAACAGAAGAGCAGCTGCAGTCCTTACGCAAATTAGGCTGTGACCTGGTCCAGGGGTATTTAATCGGTAAACCAGGACCGCTCAGTTCACCTGAAAATAAGTAATTTGCCTTTTAATATGGGCGGTTTTAGTTTATCTAAAATCGCCCATATTTATTTTTGAATAGATCTAATCCCTAATGAGTACAATAAGGGGTAGGAAAGCGCATCGGTAAAAAATAATACCCGTAATGATTAAAAGGGGTATATCATATGCAACATATTTTCCCATTTTCGACCGTATATGTGGTGCGTTAAGAGAGGCAAAATCATGCAGCGAATCATTATTCCTACCCACTATGTGCATACCCGGAGCACGCCGCTGTGGACGAAGCGGACGGCGCCGGCCTCAATCTGGAAGCGGCATCTGGATGCCGGTACCCGGCAGGGCGTCTATCCGCGCCTGTCGGTGATGCGAGGGGCGATACGCTATTTCGGATATGCCGATGAAACCAGCGCGGAACCGGTGGAAACCCTGACCATTGCCGAAGGTGAATTTGGCGTTTTTCCGCCCGAAAAGTGGCACCGCATCGAGGCGTTAACCGAGGATACCGTTTTTAACGTCGATTTTTACGTTGACCCTGACATTCTGATTGAGGGATAGGTAATATGATGAACAGTGAAAATAAAGGCTATTCGTTAGCGGCGATCAACGGGAATAATAAAGATAAAAAAGAAAAAGTGTATCTTAAACCGATGGCCCTTTATGTCCCTGATATCGCCACCCAGGCCGTGGCTGAGCTTATTTCCACGCTGTCGGTGGAAAACGCCGGAGGAAAGGGATTTATATTGACGGTGACCAACAATAATAACGGCGTCTCGGTCGATAGCGAGTTTGCTTCTCTGGCTGAGCTGCAGGATCCGCAGACGGCGGCCGATGCGGTAAAAGATCTGATTAATATTGTCCGCGGCTACGAGTCCGACGAAGAGACTAACGTCTGCGGCTGGTAGTCGTTTGCCGACGCAGAATCGTCAGCTGTCGTCTATCGTCAGCTGACGCTGGACGGCTCTCGGTGGCCTGCGTCAGCCGTATCCCGCGGTATTTAGCGGCGCGTAATATGTTTAACATTGTATTTGTTGGTATTCTGGTAAATATCGGATAAATCAACAATGGTATTGTTATGGGCATAGCTGATCGACTGCACCCGTAGCAGCAGGCTGTTTTGTGGAACCTGTAAGAGCTCTGCTTGCTCCCGGGTGGCCAGAACCGGGGTATAGCTGCGGTGGCTCTCCAGGATGGTGATATTGCACTCTTTCTTGAAATAGTTAAATTTCGATCTTTCCAGATTTCCAACGCTTAGCCAGGGAAAAATCGCCACCGGTATATAGCTGTTCTCAATCAGAATAGGTACGTCGTCAATCATCCGAATGCGTCTGACGTAATAGACCTTCTCTCCCGGCTCAATTTTCAACTGTTGTGCGATAGCCAAAGGCGCATCAAGCATCGTGAACTCAATGACCTTATTGCGATAGTTGGTGACGCCGCCGATGTGCATCTGGTAGTTGAAGCCGTCAAGTTCCCCGCCGCGATAATTGCTCTTACGCGCCACGTATGAACCGCTGCCGTGGCGTTTGACGATCAGCTTCTCACTTTCCAGCAGCGTGAGCGCCTTGCGCAGGGTCATGACGGAGACCTGCAGCTCCCCGGCCAGCGCTTTTTCACTCGGTAGCGCATCTCCCACCTCGAATTCATCGCTATTGATGCGATTTTTTAGCCTGTCTGCGATTGTTTTATATATCACTTATAGATTTCTCGTGGTGTGTTCTGTCAGCGGATTATCATTTTATCTTGTTAATAATTAACATACTTTTATCATTGTGGGGCGTTGTTTTGTCTCTGTCATCTATTTATCTGCTTTTACTTATATATCTGTTGCCGCAAGAGAGATATGACTTTCATCACAGATGACGATTTCACCGCTCTGAATTATGTCTGCCGGCGCATAGGCTGAAACGCATGTATCGGGCGCTGACGGCCGATGTGCGGGACAGGGGGTGAGGATGATCGGGGTAAAAAAATTACAGGATTTTTCGAAGGCCATGATTGGGCCGGTTTTGTATCTGCCGGTTATTGGTCTGCTGATTGCGTTGTTTAGTATGACAACCAATAAAATCTGGGTCGCGGAAGATAGCTCGCTTTATCTGCTGGGGAAATACGTTTCCAGCATGCTCTGGGCCATCATGAACAATCTTGGCTTCTTCTTTTGCCTCGGGCTGGCCGGCGGGCTGGCAAAAACCCGAAAAGCGGAAGCGGCTTTTGTTGCCGCAATGACCTGGTTTATGTACCTGGCGGCGAATAATAGTTGGCTAACCCTGACGCAGCGCCTGGCCGCCGGCAGCAGCAACGCGCAGCTCTACGGCAGCGGACAAACCTTTATTTTTGGCTTCCAGGTCATTGATATGGGCGTGTTTCTTGGCATTATCCTTGGCTGCGCGGTCGCCTTTATTCACAACCGGTTTGTCGACATTGAGTTTCGCGGCGCCTTCTCTATCTACGGCAACAGCAAGCTGGTTCTGATCGTAATGATCCCGCTGGTCGGCGTGTTTGCCATCGCCACGGTGTACGTCTGGCCGATTGTTGAACACGGCATATCGGCGCTGACCGGGGTGATGAAAACCTTCGGCGCCGCCGGCGTTTTTCTGTACGGTTTTCTCAATCGTTTTCTTATCCCGACCGGGCTACACCACCTGATTTGGTCGCCCTTTGTCTTTACCTCCATTGGCGGACAGCTGTTGATTGATGGCCAGACGGTGGTGGGGGCAAAACCGATTTTCCTCGCTGAAATTGCCCATAGCGCCGGGCCGTTAAGCGACTCGGCGCGATTTCTCACCTACGGCATGGTGAAAATTTTCGGTACCGCCGGAATGGCCCTGGCCTTTTATACAACCGCCAGGCCGGAAAATAAGCAAAAGTTGAAAATCACGCTGATTCCTTTGATTGTGACTTCATTCCTGGTGGGGATCACCGAACCTTTTGAGTTCTTATTTATCTTTACCGCACCGTTGCTATGGCTGGTTTATTCATTACTGGACGGTTTTTTCCAGATGCTGGCGTGGCTGCTGGATGTGCGGGTCTGCGCCACCAACGGCATTATCGATTTTATTGTTTACAACATTCCGGCGGGAGCGCACCTCACGCGCTGGCCTGTGTTTGTCGCGCTGGGTTTAATGGAAACCGCGACGATGTTTTATATCGGTAAGTTTCTGATTCTGCGTTTCAAAATGCGTACACCGGGCCAGGAGCAGCAGGGGGAGGGGGCTAACCAACCGGCAAGCGTAAGCGCGCCTGACAGGGCTTCCGGCGAGCAGGTCATTCTGGGCCTTGGCGGCAAAGAAAATGTCTGTTCGGTCGAGAACTGTTTTACGCGGCTTCGGGTTGACGTGCGGGACCCCGCATTAATTCAGGAACACATTCTGAAGACCAGCGGCGGTACCAGCGTCATTATCAAAGGCAATCACGTTCAGGTTATTTATGGTTTAGGGGTTAATAAAATCCGTAATGCCGTGAATCGCTATTTAGATGTACATGAATAATGAGGTGGAAGATGAAAAATAAATTCGTTGTGACCATAGCCGGCGGCGGCAGTACGTATACCCCAGGGATTGTTATGATGCTGCTGGAAAATATGGACAGGTTTCCGTTAAGCGAAATTCGTCTCTATGATAATCATCACGATCGCCAGCGCGTGATTGGCGAAGCCTGTGCGATTCTGGTGGCTGAACATTATCCGCACGTTGCTTTTAGCTTCACCACCGACCCGCAGGAAGCCTTTACGGGCGTCGATTTCGTGATGGCGCATATTCGCGTCGGCCTCTATGAGATGCGCGAGAAAGACGAGAAAATTCCGCTTAAATATGGCGTGATTGGCCAGGAAACCTGCGGCCCGGGCGGTATCGCTTATGGTATGCGCTCTATCGCCGGCGTCCTTGAGCTGGTTGACTACATGGAAACGTATTCGCCGGGCGCGTGGATGCTCAACTATTCCAATCCGGCGGCGATCGTTGCCGAGGCCACGCGTCGGCTACGCCCGACGGCCAAAATTATTAATATCTGCGATATGCCGGTGGCTATTGAAGGGTTATTCGCCGATATTCTCGGGCTGAAATCGCGTAAAGAGATGAACGTCCGTTATTTTGGCCTCAACCATTTCGGCTGGTGGACCAGCATTACCGATAAGGCCGGCAACGATTTAATGCCGGCGTTAAAAAACCACGTTGCCGAGCTGGGCTATTGCAGTCCGAAAGAGGATTTTCAGCATAAAGCGCCGAGCTGGATTGAGACCTTCAAAAAGGTGAAGGACGTTTTTGCGCTGGATACCGATACGTTACCCAATACTTATCTGAAGTACTATTTTTATGCCGACTATGAGGTTGCCCATTCAGACCCTGACTTTACTCGCGCCAATGAAGTGATGGCGGGGAGAGAGAAGGAGGTGTTTGATATGGCCAGAGAGATCGTCGCCCGGCAAAGTGCCAAAGAGGCGCATTTCCATGCCGGGGCGCATGCGACCTTTATCGTCGACCTCGCCTGCGCCATCGCCTTTAACACCCAGGAGAGAATGCTGCTGATTGTGGAAAACAACGGCGCTATCGCGAATTTTGACGATACCGCGATGGTTGAAGTGCCTTGCCTGGTGGGCGTTAATGGCCCCGAGCCGCTGGCGATGGGTAAGATCCCGCTGTTTCAAAAGGGGATGATGGAGCAGCAGGTGGCGGTTGAAAAACTGGTGGTCGATGCCTGGGTTGAAGGAAGCTATCAGAAGCTCTGGCAGGCGATGACCCTGTCCAAAACGGTACCCAGCGCTTCGGTCGCAAAAGCTATCCTTGATGAACTGATCGTCGCCAACCGTGGCTACTGGCCGGAGCTGCGCTGAAGTGTCGCCAATGCCCGATGTTTTCCATCGGGCGTTACCGGTACCGCGATGGCGGAGCGATGCTCCGCCTCGCCCGAAAGCGGCTGAAGAAGCTCCGCCACGTTCTCCCTGCCAACCGGCGCCGAGAGGTAGTTGCCCTGAAAGCGGTCGACTCCCAGCGCCTGCAGTTTGTTGAATTTCTCCAGGCTATCTACGCCTTCGGCAATACAGCGGCTGCCGGTCAGCTGGCAGTAGAAGATAAGGCTTCTGATCAGCGCCAGCGCGTGCGGATCGCGCTGCATATCGTTGACGATGCTCATATCCAGCTTGTAAGCGCTGAATCTCATCGTGCGCACCGGAAACATTACGCTGCTTTGCGAGAAGCAGTCATCAAGCATGATAGGGAAGCCGCGCTTTTGCAGGCGGGCGATATTTTCGGCGATTTTGCCGTGACCGTTGAGGTCGGTATTTTCAGCAAACTCCAGCACCAGCCTCTGCGACCTGTGCGGCTGACGCAGCTGCTGGCGCGCGGTTTCCATCATGCGAAGCAGGTTCTCGTTGCCGGCGACGGCGGCGGGAATATTCACGGCGAAATAACACTCGCCGGAATGCTGATTAATATTCTGCACCGCTTCCTGAAGGACAAACGCGGTGAGCACCAGCCAGGCATATTCCGAGCGTATTTGCGGTAAAAAATCGCCGGCAGCCAGCACGCTGCCGTTTCGGTTCCAGCGGGAGAGGATCTCCATTCCCTTTACCTGATGGTGTTCATCGGTAATGGGCTGAAATACCGGAAAAATCTGGCGGCTGTGGATCGCATGGACAAGTTCACGCTCGAAAGCGGAAAGGGCGGCGATGCTCTCGCTTTTCTGGTCTCTTATCTGACTGCCGGGAAAGCGGGCGGCCATTTCAGGGTGGTGTTCCACCATTTTTTTTAATCCTGCGGTTCTTTGATTGTAGAGCGTCTTGTGGCTGATGCCGCGGCGTTGAGCCTGAGCGCTGGCGCGGTAGCCGCAGAGTAAACCGAGGATAGCGTCCAGCTCTGGCCGGGTGATCCCGGCGGGGCGCTTGCCGAGCGCTCGCGTCTCATCCTCTGCCAGCTGCTCAAGAGAGGGGTATTCTTCGAGCACGGCGTCGCGCAGCAGCGCCGCCAGGCAGGGGACCGGCAAATCGGAAGCGGCGGCCCGTACGGCGGTAAGCAAACGCCGGTCTGCGACCTGATGCACCAGGGTGGGCCACAGCCAGCTTGCCGGGCTGCGGCTCAGGAACAGCATGGGCAGCGGCGTGGTGGACCGCGCCAGCAGCGCGGCGGCCCGCTTCAGGGTTGCCAGTAGCCCGGCGGGGCCTTCCGGGAGAAAAACCACCACGCGGCGAACGCCGGCAGGCAGGGGCGGCGTCTCCGTGGGCAGCACAACGGGCCGGGCTCCTCCCTTCGCTATTATCCCCCTCAGCCCCTCGGCAGCCAGCGAACAGGGCGACAGGATAGCGACGAGCGGCCGCCCGCCGCCGGGGGGCGGGAGATTATTCGTAAACAAAAGTCACTCCGATAATCGACTGCACGTTACCCGCGGTCACCTGCCCGCTGGTGCGCGCGTAGTTGGCGGTTAATCCGAGGCTGACCGCCGAGGTGCCCACGTTGCCTAACGACACCGTACTGTTGGCGGGTACGACGCTGCCGTTACGCGTCAGCTGAACGCCCACCCCCTGGGCAGGGGACGCTGAGGCGGTATTGGTAAATATCGAGTTGCCCGCGTTCTCCGTGGTGCCGGAGAGGTAATAGCCGAGATTCTGGTTTTGCGCGCAGTAAACCGTCAGCGGAATGGCGGCGGATGCGGGATATTCCGGCAGCGTCACCGTCACATCGCGAGCAGAAACGTCGCAGCCGCCGGTTGGCACCACGACGTTGTTGTTGGCGTAAATGTTCCACACGAACTGGAAGTCGTCGTTATCCTTGTTGTTGGTCTGACGCAGGATCAGGACCGCGATCAACGACCCGGCGGAAATGGCGACGCCGCCTGCGCTACTGACGGGCGTCAGATAGAGGACGGTAGGCCAGGGGCTATCAACAATGGAGCTATAGGTCATACGCGCCGTTTCGCTGGTGGTTGGAAACGGGTAGCTGATGCCGTTATACCTGACGGTGCCGGAAAAGCTCGACAGCACCCCGCCGTAGGCCGAGCCGCGCTGCAGCGTTACGTAGTCGATCATGGAATCCGGAAAGTCGTTATGACAGAAAATCTGCGTCGAGAGATCCACCACCAGGTTCTGCCCGACGCTGACCGCCGGCGCGAGGTTCACGTAAACGTTCGCCGATCCGCCGCCGATGGGGATTGTCACCCCGGCGGCGGTTTTACAGGTGAACGACCAGGCGTTAAGCGACCAGCCCGCCAGCAGCAGCGTTAACAGCAGGGTGATTATCTTTTTCATTACTCTGTTCTCCTGGCTCAGGCGTAGGTATAGGTGACGTTAATCACCGCCTGAATAGTTCCTTGCGTCGCACCGCCGTTGACCGTCAGCGCTCTGACCTGTAGCGGGAAGCTGGCGGACTGGGTGGCGTCGTCGACCTGTACCTCTTTTCTCGCGCCGGTGTTCAGCGTGGTGCCGCCCTCATCCTGCAGCTCAAGCTGGATGTTGCCGGCGGTACCCTGGTTCTTGTAATAGCCGGTGGCGTCCGCCGTACCGCTGAAGCTGGCGGTGACCCGCGACGTGCCGACCGGGCAGTTGCTCAGGGTGAGCGCCACGCTGTGCCAGGGCGAAGCGGCGCCGGCGGAAACCAGGCTAAAGGTATAGAGATCGCCGAGATTGACGGTAGCGTTAACGGTGGAAACGGTACAGGGTTTGGCCACCACTTTGCCGTTAACGGTAATGGTGACGTCGGCGGCCTGTAGCGTCGGGGAGGACGCCGCCAGCATCGCGGCCAGCAGCCATCCGGAATAGGTCGGGTTCATCAGCGCCTCCGGTTACTGAAATTCAAGCGTGAATGTTGCGGTTGCATTAACGTGTCCGGCGGTCACCGGCACCCGGGTGGCCATCAGCCGGGCGTAAAAGTTCAGCGTTTTGGTCTGGCCGGGGGTCAGCGTGGTCCAGGGGATCGCTGACGATGCGGCATTGAGCGGCAGCGCCGTCTGCTGCGCGTCAAGGATCTGCACGCCCATCCCTGCCGCCGCTGAGGCGCCGCCGTCGAGCTGTAGCAGGTCGGTATTGATGCTGTCGGCAACGCCAACAAAGCCGACCTTCACCGCGGTAACCGAGCTGCCGCAGGGCGACAGCACGATACGAAACGGCACCAGCGGCGTGGTCGCCCCAACCGCATGGAACTGCTTCGCGGCGTTATCCATCAGGTCGACGGTAAAATCTTTCGACTCACCCGCCACGGCGCAGGCGTTATCCCGAACGTAGCCGCTGATGGTGATGGTGCTGTCCGCCGCGCTGGCATTGTTGACCGCCAGCGATACGAGGGCGCTCAGCAGATACAGGGTTTTTCTCATCATGGTCTCCTTAGCGGCACTCGGCGGACAGCGGGATCAGCATCTGGTTCTGTTTTTCCGGCGGCAGGCTGTAGTCAGCCTCGCAGCTGGCGTTCGGACCTTCGCCCCATTTCGCCCGCACTTTGCCCGCCAGGGGCATCCCGCTCAGGTAGACCTGGCCGTTATCGGCGACGATGCTGCTGGCCTGGCTGCCGTCAGAAGTCACCAGCGCGCCGAAGGGAACCGGCTTACCGTTGTAGATGAGCGACATCAGCAGCTTGAGCCCGACGTGGGCCTTAAATTCCGCGCGGACAATGGCGCCGTGGGTCGGCACCACGCTGGCCACCGCATCGTCCAGGTCGACGTTATCGGCCAGGCTGTTGGTGTCCAGCGCCACCCGGTTTTCCCGGTATTCGGTGGCGTAGGGCAGCACGGCGTAGCCGCGCCAGTCGGTCTGAACCCCGGTCTGGTTTTCCACTTTGACGTTGTCTGCGCCGGGGGCTTTGATCAGCACCACCGTGTCGTTCATCGGCTGGCTCAGGGTGACGCCGTCGGCGTGGGCCAGCACGCCGCCGCTCAGGCCGTAGTACAGCTGTTTGATGCCGTCGCTGCGGCTGTAGCCGACGTTGGCGTTGCCGTAGCCGCCGCGGTAGTTCAGCGCCGCGTAGCCGGTGCCTCCGCTGTTGCCCTCACCGCCACCGGCGTAGCCGGTCTGCATGCTGTAGCTCAGGTTGTTGTCCTCCAGCAGCGTGCCGTACAGCCCGGCGAGGCTGGTGGTTCTGCCGTTCAGATCGTTGGACATGCTGTAGCTGGCGCTGGCGTGCCGCCAGGCCGACTTGCTGTCGGAACGCAGCCAGTGGCTGAACGGAATATTGACGTTGACCGCCAGCATCTGGTCGCGCCCCTGCTGCCAGGCGTTTTTGGTCAGGCTGTAGCTGAGCGTCCAGTTGATATCGTCGATGGCGGCGTTGAGTCCTGCCTGGAGCTGCTGATCGGCCTTGCCGGTGCCCCAGTAGGTCTGGTGGCTGCCGCTCAGGTAGAGCGTGGCGGTGCGCCCCAGCTGCTGGGTGACGCTAAGCTGCACTTTGCCGCGCTTGTTGTAAGCGAGGTTGTAGTAGTCGGTGAATTTTGGCTTCACTTCAATCACCCCGTCCTGGGTCTCGACGTTGTAGCCGCTCATCCGGCTGTAGGTGGTATCGGCGAAGCTGAAGTAGCCGCGCGTCGAGTAGCGGTAGCCCACCAGCTGAATGTTGGTGCCGGTATCCGTCAGCGACTTGTTATAGAGGAAGCGCACCGACTGCCCCTGATGCTCGCTGTCATCGGGCAGGGTGGCGTTAGCCTGGGTGATATCCAGCGACAGTGCCCCCAGATCCCCCATGTTTTTTCCCACACCGAGGTTAAAGGCGCGGTAGCGGTCCGCCAGCTGGGTGCCGCCGTACAGCGTCCAGCCCGCCGGGAGGCCGTGCAGCAGGGTGCCCTGGAAGAACTTCGGTTTCTCCTGCTGATTGCTGCCGCTGCGGTACTCACCGGCGGTAGCGGCATAGCGGGTATGGCCCTCGCGCTGGAGCACCGGAACGGACGAGTAGGGGACGGTGAACACCTGGCTGCTGCCGTCGGCCTCTTTGATGGTCACCTGCAGGTCGCCGCCGTTGCCCGCGGCGTAGAGATCGTTGATGGTAAACGGGCCGGGCGGCACCGTGCTCTGGTAGATCTCATAGCCGTTCTGTTTGACCGATACCTGAGCCGTGCCGCGGGCAATCCCGTGAATGACCGGGGCGAAACCCTTCTGGCTGTCCGGCAGCATATTGTCGTCGGAAGCTAGCTGCGCGCCGCGGAAGTTAATGCCGTCAAAGACGTCGCCGTTGGTGTAGCTGTCGCCCAGCGTGAGGCGCGAACGCAGTAGCGTAATATCACGCTCAAGCCACGAGTTGATATGCTGCCATTTGTTTTCATTGGTCGTCGAACTGCCGCTGCTGCTGTAGCTCCAGGTGGTGTTGTCGCGCAGGCGCCAGGCGCCGAGGTTCAGCCCGCTCTGCAGGTTCAGGTACGCGTAGTTGCTGCTGCCGCCGACGTCGTTGTGCACGTTGTTGCCGGTGAAGTTGTAGTTCAGTAGCCCGGCGTTAATTCCGTGGTCCCAGAGCTCAGGCGGAATATAGCCGCGGGCGCGGTTGCCCATAAACGCCTGGGGCACGGTCAGATACAGCCGCTGCTGCCCGGCATCAAAGCGGGTGGTGGCGTCTTTGATCATCTCGGTTAGCGGTACGCAGGCATCCGCCGCCAGCACGTCGATTCCGGCAATGGCCGCGGTATTCACGCCCATGCTGGCCAGCTGTCCGCGGGTCAGGCAGGGGGCCAGTCCGTGGCCCTTTTCAGCGGCATTAAAGGTGATATCGCGGGTGGTCATATACCCGTCATTCAGGTAGATATCCGCGCGATAGGTACCCGGCGGCAGCTCCTGGCCCTTTTCAAAACCGGACAGATCCGCCACGGCGGCGGGATCGTCCGCCAGAAAGCGTGGGTTGAAATAGAGCTCCGCCTGCGCGTAAAAAGCCGGTGAGGAAAGTAAAAGGGCAAGGGGGATCTGCGCGAATACGCGAGCAGATCCTGGAGTCATTCGCCGGGAGCCCAAGTGGTCGAGTCCATATTTCAGATGTGACATAGTCCCTCCGGTCCAAAGTCGCCCGGCCATCGTTATTTTTTTTCGTTCAGGGGGAGAGCGCTGCTCCCCGGTCAGTTACTGCATGACGCCTTTCATACGCGGGGTGAGTGCGCCGTAGTCGTTAATCGTCCGGTATGTAATCTCGCGACCTGCATCGGACGGTAAACTGACGCTGGCTTCGCCCATCGGCGGGACCAGCGCATTTTTCAGCACCCGGGTTCCGGCGTTGAGCTCGGTGACCGTCTGGTAATAAGGGGTTGGGTTAATCAGCGTGAGTGAGCTTCCGCTGCGGCGGAACTTCAGCTTTTCCGCGGCCTGATCCGGCGGTAGCGCCAGTTTGGCCGGGCGGTAATAAAGCTTGATACGGCTGATAATCGCCAGCTGTAGCGTGTTTTCGCTGAGCTTTGATTTATCCATCGATGGAATTGCTTTGACGTTCATCCAGAACAGCGTTTCCCGGTCCTGCGGCAGCCGGCCATTGGTGGCATCGAGGATGCGCAGAGTATTCTCTTTCTTCCCCTGCATGGCGAACAGCGGCGGGGTAATGACAAAGCTCCCGTCTTTCGCGCCATCGGCGTTCTCTACCCATGACTGGATCAGATAGGTGCTGTCGTCGTTATTCGTCACCGCCAGCTGAGCCTGTTTCTGTCCGGCCGGATAAATCACGCGGGTCGCGCCCAGCGCCACGCCGGCCTGCGCCTGAGCGGTAAAACCGGCGGTGGAGAGCAGCAGGAGTCCTGCCAGTAAACCGCGCATCCCGCGCGTGGTAGCCCGTCTATTTTTCATGCTTATCTCTTTCTTTCTCACGGTGAATTCCTGTTACCGGCGCTGATTACTGGTAGGTCAGGGAGAACCAGGCCTGAGCATTTGCCGCTCCTCCGGTGACCTGATTCCCGGTGGAACGATATTTGGCGACAAAATGCAGCGTCGTTGGCCCCGTGTGCAGCTGCGTCCATGCCCCTGCGGGCGCATTGAGCGGGATCTGACTGCCGGTTTTATCAAACAGGGCAACGCCAATGCCGGTCGCGATCCCGGGACCCTCGCCAACCGAGAGGACGTCCGGATTTTTACCATCGGCGACGCCGTGAAACGCCACGCCAACGCGCTGGCTCACGGCGGTACTGCACTCCTGCAGGTGAATATCGAAGGGGACGGGGTTGGTGTCCTCCCCGGCCGAATGAAACCGATTGCTGCTGATTTGCCCCATCTTGACCGTCATCTGCCGGTCGCCCGCTTCAACGCGGCAGGACTCGGCAATGACTATCCCCTGAAAGCGCATGTTCCCGCCGGGCAGCATGGTGTCCCACTGGTTTCCTGCCAGCGCCAGCGGTGGGAGCAATAAAATCAACAGACCAGACTTCATTCTTTGCATCGTTATCACCCTTACTCTTATTCGGATAACGGGCCGTCCTGGCCCGACGCGCTTCCCTGCCTGATGAAAAAATTACTCGTACTGCACTTTAAAGGTGGCGTCAGCGTTAGCGGTACCGGCAGTGGCTGCGGCAGTCGCGTAGTAGCGAGCCTGGAACGGGATAACGTTGGTGCCATCGTTCAGCGTGGTTTGCGCGCCGAAGGCGGCGCCATCCAGCGCCAGCGGGGTACCGGTACGGTCAAGGATCTGTACGCCGACGTTAGTCGCGCCGCCCGCGGCGGAGTTCTGCAGGGCCAGTACCGTTGGGTTGGCGCTGTCAATCGCCGTGCCGGTAAACGCGACGGAGGCTTTGGTGGCGACGGTGGTATCACAATCATTCAGCTGGATATTGAAGCCGACAGCCGTGCTGGTGTTGCCTGCGGTCGCCAGCTTTGCAGAACGAACCTGGCCTAACTGAACGGTCTGGTCGATAGAACCAGCATCGACTGCGCAGGCCGCGTTAACCACTTCCCCTTTAAAATGCACTGTACCGCCGTTCACCGTAACGGTATCGGCCAGAGCCGCAGCAGAACTCAGGGACAGTGCTGAAATAACGATAAGTGCTAATTTGTTCATGATAAAACTCCTGTTTATGAATAATCCTGAAGCTATGCTTCACTTAAAAAAACATTTATTGTTGAAAAATAACTTTTGAAACGTAATCCTGTTTTTACAACCTAATTTATTCATCAGGTTGCGGCGGTGCGTATAAATAGTCTTAAGTTTCACGCCAAACTCTTCTGCGATCTCCTGGTTGCTTTCCCCTCTGCTTAACATGCTTAACATCTGCTTTTCACGCAGGCTTAGCCGGTACTTTGTATGATAATTTCCTGAGGTTTCTTTCTTTAAAAAGAAATTCAGGATGCTTCTGGTATTACTTTTTTTGTCCAGTACGGTTATTTTTTCAAATAGCTCGGACTTATAAAAAGCTAAGTCGCTGGAGGCGAAGGCAACAATGTTTTTATTTGAAAAATAAATCCACTCCGAACCCGAAAGGTCGTTAGAGTCCAAATCTATAATCAAAAAGAAATTGTCAATAAATTCTTCTCCAAGCAGTTCAATCAGGCCCAGAGTAAAATATTTATCCTTAGATAAAATATTAGTTGATAGATTCATATCTGAACGCGATCTCATCCTTGGGTTGACCTTTAACTCATCGTTAATAAAACCATTCAGCGAATTGAGAGTAATCTAACATCACCCGTCTCAATGAAGCATGCGGCTGAGGCTCTAAAAGATGTAACCACTGCAAAGTTATCATTTTGTGGGTGTTTTGTTTGTGATTTTCATTGTAAATGGCGTTAAAGGTTTATAATTTGTTTTTTTATAGGTTTTTGTAAATTAAAAATGATAGGGTTGAGTTATCATTAACCCCTGAACAATAGGCACACTCTTTGTATTGGAATTTTCTTAGGGAACATTCCTTGATAAATGTCTGACATCTTTATCTTTAGCCAATCAGATTTCTTTTTATCTGCCTGTGCATATCCATTATAGAGATGTCCGGATTCTCGCTTTTACGCTGTCTTCAGGACGCTAATTCAGGCGGTGAAAATATCATCCTTGGCCATTTCATGTATCAGGTAGTTGATTGCGTGATGGTATTATTTAATCATCATTTATCTCCTCGGTTCTCACAGCTTCAGGACGCGTTCAGCTCATACATCCCGAATGATGTTCTGGTGGTCTATATTGTTTCAGGCGCAAGGTTAGCTCAGATGGGCCTGGTTACGCCGTGTGTTTCGATGAAGGCAATAATAGCATTGTGTTTTTTTTTAGTTATATGTATTCTCTTTTATTGGTTTTTAGGTGTTAAAATTCAATTTACAATAAAGTTAAGGTTATTATCAGTATGAAATACTGCGCATGTGCCTGATGTGCGGATTGTATGCGACTGAGGATTATTTGTAAGGCAGGTTTATGATCTACAAAATTCAAGGAACGATCCATTTCAGGAGCGATGACGGGCTGATATGGCTCGATGAAGACTCATGCGTCACGCTGACAGCCACCACAAGCCGCCTGCTTAAGTTCCTTTTAGACCATAGGGAGCATGTGGTTTACAGGAACGAGATACTTGAAAAAGTCTGGGATGCGCATGGGCTGCGGACCTCTAGCCATAGCCTCAATAAATATATTTCTGACCTGAGAGCCATCTTCAGGAATATGGGCTGTGTCGAGGAGATTATCGTTACCGTGCCCCGGGTTGGGTTTATGGTGTCCGCGAGCATACTGATTGAGAGAGTGGATAATTCAGCCCCCGCCATACGTAATGAAAACGATGCGGAAGCTATTGCGTTAAGCAGCAGCGGCTGTGCACATAAGGGAACACGTAAATTTTCTGCGGGATGGGCAAAAAAGTCTGGCTATGCGCTGCTTGCGCTATTTGTGTTGGTTATCCTTTTCTGGAGCGTGAGTGCCGACCGATATCGCCTGATTTTTGCGGCCAGCCAGGATGAAGGCTATTATCTGGGAAGCATTGATTCTTGCCCGGTCAGAACTTTTAACGCCATACCGAATGAGCAACAGCAAAAGATGATGGTTCTGGTCCGCCAGCTGATCGCAAAGCAGAAAATGGTGTGCTTAGGCAACAGCGTTTTTTACTTTAATATTTCGGAATCTGTATTAAAAGCCAATGAGGGAAGGGTTTTTTTGGCCCACTGTATCTACTCAAAAATAAAACCAGGTGCGCTGTATTCATGTGAGAACTACTATAGGCCTGATTATGAAATTCCTGAATAACGTTAAGGTAAAGAGCGTTTATGTTCTGTTGTCAATTTTATTTGCTGTTTTTGTTTGCGGCTGGCTGATAAATCATTTTCATCAGCAAAACGATTTTGATTGTTCCGCAAATTTGCGAATTGAATCGGGCTCATTTGGCTTTGATGCAAACTTTAAAACTTTCTTGCTGATGCGGGGAAATAACAGCGGCTATTTTGACGTTTCCGGAAAAGTGATCGTCGATAACGTCAAGTACAATGTCGAAAGATCGTATCATTTCATCTACGCAAAGAAAGCTAATAACATTTACCACTTAACCCAAACGACCATCTCGAAGCGGAAAGCCGACAATATGATCGAGGGAATGATGCAAAAAGTCTTTTTTAGCCCCGATCCGGACTCGGGACGCTATATTAAGATACAAAAGATGAAAAATGGCTGGATCGTCCGCAGCCTGTACTCACCCTCGTTTATTTGCGTAAACAATTGATATTAATAAGTTATGAGGTTTTTCCTCTGTTACAGCCAGAGGAGTGAGGCGGTTGCAGAACGCGTGCGGGGGTTACTAAAGAAGACGATCTGGCTGAAATGAGAGAGTAAGAAAGCAAAAAGCCCGCTCGAAAGCAGGCTTCTTAAATTTGGCTCCTCTGACTGGACTCGAACCAGTGACATACGGATTAACAGTCCGCCGTTCTACCGACTGAACTACAGAGGAATCGTGTGAACGGGGCGCATATTAACGATGACCATCCCCCTTGTCAAAGCCTGAATCACCTTAACTTGTTCGTTTGCTGACAATTTCAGCAGAGTGCCTGTTTTTACGGCATTGCGCCGCCGGATGCACCGTTGCGGTGCATTTATACCCCTAATGGGGCATACCGCAATCCGCTTACCGGGCAACAAAATCGCGGTTTGCTATCAGTATCCCTTATTACGCGGCCTGCAGCGGCATTTGCGTCCCTGCAAAAAAGCTGGCAAGCAAATTGCAAAACCTTCTGCATCTAAACGGCCAGTGTTGGTACTGGTGTTCCTTACAGGAGGCAAAATGAACTTAAGACGACTGAAGTATTTTGTGAAAATCGTCGATATCGGCAGTCTGACCCAGGCCGCTGAAGTCTTGCACATCGCACAACCGGCGCTGAGCCAGCAGGTTGCGACCCTGGAAGGCGAGCTGGACCAGCAGCTGTTGATCCGCACCAAGCGCGGCGTGACGCCGACCGAAGCGGGCAAGATCCTTTACACCCACGCCCGGACTATCCTGCGTCAGTGCGAGCAGGCGCAGCTGGCGGTTAACAACGTCGGTCAGACGCTAAGCGGCCAGGTGTCAATTGGGCTGGCCCCGGGCACGGCGGCTTCGGCCATTACCATGCCGCTGCTGCAAACGGTGCGTAACGAGCTGCCGGAAGTTATGGTCTATCTGCAGGAAAGCAGCGGAACGATCCTCAACGATAAGCTTATCGACGGTCAGCTGGATATGGCCGTGCTCTATGAACGTTCCCCGGTCGCCGGGATCGTCAGTCAGCCGCTGCTGAAGGAAGATCTCTACCTGGTCGGAACCCGGGATTGCCCGGGGCAGAGCGTGGATTTGACGGCGGTTGCGGAAATGAATCTGTTCCTGCCGCGTGATTACAGCGCCGTTCGCGCAAGGGTCACCGAAGCCTTCACTCTGCGTCGACTGTCGGCAAAAATTATCGGCGAAATTGAATCCATTACCACCCTGACGGCGGCTATTGCCAGCGGCATGGGCGTCACCGTTCTGCCTGAGTCCGCCGCACGTTCGCTGTGCAGCGCGGCGAATGGCTGGATGGCGCGCATCAGCACGCCGTCAATGAGCCTGTCGCTGTCGGTCAATATGTCGGCACGCGGCAGTCTGTCGCCGCAGGCGCAGGCGGTTAAGGAAATTTTAATGTCGCTGGTGAGCCGTCCGTCGCTGGAAAACCGTGAATTATTGTTAGTCAGTTAGGCTATATTCCTGAATGGAATAAGTTGCTGGTTTTTATTATTTGTTAGCAGGGACAACAGACTTTAACAATAGTGCATATGTTATGTCTGATAGCCCGGAGGAAAGGGTGAACTTCCAGCAACTCAAAATTATTCGTGAAGCGGCCCGTCAGGATTACAACCTGACGGAAGTCGCCAATATGCTCTATACATCGCAATCGGGCGTCAGCCGTCATATTCGTGAACTGGAAGAAGAGCTGGGGATCGAGATTTTTATCCGCCGCGGCAAACGCCTGCTGGGGATGACGGAGCCGGGCAAAGCGTTGCTGTCGATTGCCGAGCGTATTCTGAATGAAGCCAGCAACGTTCGTCGCCTGGCGGACCTGTTTACCAACGATGCGTCCGGCGTCTTAACCATCGCCACCACCCACACCCAGGCGCGCTATAGCCTGCCGCCGGTGATCAAAGCCTTCCGCGAACTCTTTTCCGACGTACGTCTTGAATTAGTTCAGGGGACGCCGCAGGAAATTGAAGCGCTGTTGCACAACGGCGGCGCGGATATCGGCATCGCCAGCGAGCGCTTGAGCAACGACCCGACGCTGGTGGCTTTCCCCTGGTTCCGCTGGCACCACAGCCTGCTGGTCCCCAAAGATCATCCGCTGACCCAGGTGACGCCGTTAACCCTCGATGCCATCGCCCGCTGGCCGCTCATTACCTATCGCCAGGGGATTACCGGGCGTTCACGTATTGACGAAGCCTTTAACCGTAAAGGGCTGATGCCGGATATCGTATTAAGCGCTCAGGACTCCGACGTTATCAAAACCTACGTCGAGCTGGGGCTGGGCGTGGGGCTGGTGGCGGAACAGTCAGGCGACGCGCGGGAATCTGATACCTTTACGCGTCTCGATACCCGCCATCTGTTCGATGCCAATACCGTCTGGCTGGGCCTGAAGCGCGGTCAGCTGCAGCGAAATTACGTCTGGCGCTTTATTGAACTGTGTAACGCAGGGCTGTCGCTGGAGGAAATTAAACGTCAGGCGATGGAGCCGGAAGAGGCCGCAATCGATTATCAGATTTAGCAGGATGATAAATCAGATATGAAAGAGTAAACGAAGCTATAATTCATTCACGATTATCGCCACAAAGGAAGGGAAATTGTGCGGCGTGTGAAACTGCTTTGTTCTCTTATTATGATCCTCACCAGCCAGAGCGCTCTGGCGGTGAGCTACCCGTTGCCGCCGGAAGGAAGCCGCCTGGTGGGCAGCCCGCTGACCATCACCATTCCGCAACACAATACCCAGCCGCTGGAGGCCTTCGCCGCTCAGTACGGTCAGGGCCTGAGCAATATGCTTGAGGCCAACCCCGGCGTCGACGTGTATCTGCCGAAGTCGGGCTCCACGCTGGTGGTCCCGCAGCAGCTTATCCTGCCCGCCACGGTTCGCAACGGGATCGTGATCAACGTGGCTGAAATGCGTCTCTACTACTATCCGCCCGATGGCACAACGGTTGACGTTCTGCCGATTGGCATTGGCCAGGCAGGACGCGAAACTCCCCGTAACTGGGTCACCGCCGTGGAGCGTAAGCAGGAGGCGCCGACCTGGACGCCCACTGCCAATACCCGTCGTGAATACGCCAGCCGTGGCGAAAGCCTGCCCGCGTTTGTGCCCGCAGGGCCGGATAATCCCATGGGCCTGTACGCGATTTACATCGGCAGGCTCTACGCGATCCACGGCACCAACGCCAATTTCGGCATTGGCCTGCGCGTGAGCCAGGGCTGCATTCGCCTGCGTAACGACGACATCAAATACCTGTTTGATACCGTTCCGGTCGGGACGCGCGTGCAAATCATCGACCAGCCGGTGAAGTATACCGCCGAGCCGGACGGCAGCCGCTGGGTTGAGGTTCACGAACCGTTGTCGCGTAACCGCGCGGAGTATGAATCGGACCGGAAGGTGCCGCTCCCCATCACGCCGGCGATTCAGGCCTTTGTGAAGGGCGAGGGGGTGGATGTGAATCACGCGGAGCAGGCGCTTGAACGCCGTTCAGGGATGCCGGTGGAGATTGGTCGTGCAGCACTGCACGCCGGTAGCGGTTTTTAACCCTTTCCCTCACGCCAGGCGATTTCTTCCATCAGGATAACGCGCCCGCGGTTGCCGGGCGCTCTCGGTTGCCGTGGCGATTCGCGTTCAGGGTTTAGCTTCATCGCATTGAGCTGATGCTTTAGCTAAAGGGATGTTTTTTAAAGGCGCTATGGGTTTCAAATAATTCGGCAACGGACCGGATATGATTAAAGTCTCCCGCATGAACCACGTGAGGGATCGTTGACTGAATAAAGGTCCAGATAACCGTACTCGTTACGGCCACCTGATCGGGAACCGCGGCCGCCGGACGCTCCTCCAGCAGCCTGTTCCACTCCCTGCAGGCTGCCAGCAGCTGAGTCGTGATGCGCGCTATCCACGGATTATGCTGCTTTTCCGCCGGGCGCAGATTGTGTTCATAGACATTTTGTACCGCCTTTTCACCCGCGGCGAGAATAAAGCCCAGCGTTTGTAGATCGCTTGCCAGCGCCTCCGGCGAGACCGGCAGCAGCTTGCGCCCCGGGGCGGCCTGGGCTTCAAAATAAGAGAGTATCAGCGACGAATCCATCAGGCGAATTCCGTTATCCAGCACCAGCGTCGGCGCTTTGACCGCAGGGTTTATCCTGGAAAAGGCTTCAAAGCTGCTGAATACGGACAGCGGGTGACTTGCAAACTCGACGCCGTAGAGTTCAAGGGAAATCGCCACGCGCCTTACATAAGGCGAATCCATCATGCCAATAAGCTTCATCATGATTCCTGTTTTCCTGTGCTGGTGAAATAGGCTGAGGTTAATGCTTCATTGCCGGCGGTGAAGAAACAGTACAGTAAATTCGTCATGGCGAATATCTTCAGTATCTTACCGGTTGGGTTAGTATTACTGACAGATTGTGGGTCACGTTTTACGCGTCAGGTTGTGGGAGCGGTAACATGGCGGATTTTCCCCCTATTGCGAGTTTACGTAGTTTTGAAGCCGTGGCGCGTCTTGGCAGCGTGACGCTGGCGGCGAAAGAGCTACACGTTACGCATTCAGCCATCAGCCAGCAGATTAAAGTGCTGGAGGAGATGGTCGGCCTCAAGCTGTTTATCCGTCACGGCCGCGGCGTGCAAATTAATGAAGAAGGGCGGCTCTATGCCTTACAGGTCCGCGAGGCTTTGCACCATATTGCTGATGCCACCCGGCTGGTGCAGGTCAACCCCCGCCGGCAGGAGCTGACCCTGGCGATGGTGCCCTCGTTCGGCTGCCACTGGTTGTTGCCTCGCCTGGAACGGTTTCGGGAGAAATACCCCCATATCTCGCTGCGAATACAGGCGAGCCTGGCGATAACCAGCATGCAGCAGGAAGGGGCGGATTTGGCTATACGCATGGGAAAAGGCGACTGGGAAGGAACGGAGAGCCATTACCTTTTCTCCGATCAGCTTATCGTTGTGGCCGCGCCAACCTATAACGGCGGCGTGCTCCCCCGTACGCCGTCAGAGATAGCGAAGAGCAACATTATCTTTTCCATGGAGTCGTGGAAAGCATGGTGTATCAACGCGGGGCTTGAAAGAGAGATTGTGCCAGGCGGTTTGTGCATCAACGACTCAAACCTGGTGCTGGAGGCAGTCCGGCTCGGTAAAGGTATCGCGCTGGAACGCCGCTCTTTAGTCCAGGATGCGCTCTCCAGGGGTGAACTGGTACAGCTTACGTCTTTCACCGCCCCTTATCCGTGGCCTTACTGGCTGGTTTCATCGCAGGGCGCAGAGCAGAAAAACGAAGCCGTTCTATTTAAGGCCTGGCTTGATGAGGAGGTTACCGCATGGCGCCAGCAAACTGGCGCGGTGGAGGAGAAATGTGCGCGAGACGGTAAACCTTAGCTCCCGCCGGAAAGGCGGGAGAATTTATAGCAGGATGTTACTTATCGATTAAATGAAAATCACCCTGGGTATATCTTAATCCGTGAATATTGTCAGGGGTAAAGATGCGATCGATGAGTTTAATATCAACATCGGAAATAGCCAGGCTGGCCGCGCCGGCATTATCCTGCAAATGCGCGATTTGGCGCGCGCCGGGAATGGGGACAATATCATCGCCTTTACTCATCACCCACGCGAGAGCGAGCTGGGCCAGGGTACAGCGATATTTATCGGCCACATCCCGCAGCTGGCTGAGTAGCTGCTGGTTTTTCCGCATGGCATCGTGCTGGAAGCGAGGAAGATTGCGCCGAAAATCATCCTCGGCGAAGCCGGACCGATCGGTGATTTTGCCGGTTAAGAATCCACGACCCAGCGGGCTATAGGGCACAAATCCTACCCCTAATTCGCGGCAAGTTTTAAGAATGTTTTCTTCCGGCTCGCGGGTCCAGAGAGAATATTCGGTCTGAACGGCGGCGATCGGATGAACTTCACAGGCCCGGCGCAAAGTATTGGCAGAGACCTCGGAAAGTCCGATATGGAGAATTTTCCCTTCCTTGACCAGATCTGCCATTGTTCCCACTACGTCTTCAACGGGGACGGTGGGATCAACGCGGTGCTGATAAAGGAGATCAATAGTCTCGACGTTGAGACGTTTTAGGGAGCCTTCTACCGCTTCGCGGATATGTTCAGGACGGCTGTCAACGCCGGCCATACGCTCAAGCCCCTGACCGCCAGGAAGAATGCGGAAACCAAATTTGGTCGCAATCTGTACCTTGTCGCGAACGCCTTTGATTGCTTTTCCGATCAGCACTTCATTCTCAAATGGGCCATAAACTTCTGCGGTATCAAGGAAGGTGACGCCCAAATCAACCGCAGCGTGAATGGTGTTAATTGCCTGCGACTCTTCGGCTCCGCCATAGGCAAAACTCATTCCCATACAACCCAGACCTAATGCCGACACCTGAAATTTGTTCTTTCCCAGATAACGTGTTTCCATTTTATTTTCCTCACTCGTACAATGTGCTGAAATATATACTTCCCTTTTCCACTCACAACAATTAATCTCTTTCTAATGCAGTATTTTACGGATGTTAACAATGAAAAATATTCCCGAATTGCAACATGTAGAAATGCTTATTCTTATTGTGAAGCATGGAAGTTTTCGTCAGGCAGCAAAAGAGTTGAATATTTCTCCACCAACGTTAACTATTGCCATAAATAATCTGGAAGAGAAACTGGGCGCGAGGCTTTTAAATCGTTCTACGCGCAGTCTTTCCCTGACCGCTATCGGCGAGGAGTTTCTGAATGACGTTACTCCTGTGCTCAATGACTACAGGCGGGTGATTGATAACCTTAATGAGCACAGAGCAAAGCCGGAAGGGGTGGTGAAACTAAATTTGCCACGCATTGTGCTGGATCTCTTCTTTCAACGTTACTTCGCACCGTTCAAAAATGAGTATCCGGATATTAAACTTGAGTTATTCACCACGGACAGAAAAGTTAATATTATAGATTCAGGATTTGATGCGGGTATACGCTATACGCAAGATGTGCCTAAAGATATGATTGCCATACCCTTTGGAGAGCCGCTATCTCTTATTCCAGTGGCGAGTGCGGATTTTATAAAAAAATGCGGCGCACCCTCTTCACCAAAAGATCTCGTTAATTTCAGATGCATTAATCGTTGCTTTCCAGGTGGGGATCTGTACCGCTGGGAGTTTATTAGCGCTACGAGCGTTATAACGGAAGTGGCTGTGAAGGGCGATCTGGTGATGGATTCCGATGCGGCGATGATACAGGCTGCGGAATCCGGGTTGGGTATTGCCTTTGTGTATGAGAATCTGGTTCAGGATAAAATTAAAGAAGGCGGGCTTGTCCGCTTACTGTCTGATTATCGTTATCCTGCCGATCGTTTTAATATTTACTATCCGAGCCGCAAACATATCCCGGTCCCCCTGAGAACATTTATAACATGGGTGATGTCGATGAATAAAAATATCCTGGAGCAATAGCATGTGAAACGGCGGGTGAAAATAGACGGGATGAAAAACTGATTTTATCACCCTCTTTTGTATCGTCTGTACGCCTGACGCTTCTGCGGCTTTGTCGTCCGGTCGCCATCCCGCGCCGTTAACGCTGCCCGGTTCCGGGGTACCGGGGCAGTGCGAGCGCTAAATACCGCTAAACCCGTTGTAGCCCCGATCCTCCCGGTAGCCGCCGGGGTTGGTATCGCTGACGAAAATGGCGGCGATATGCCTGGCGTTTTTGAACCCAGTTTGGTCGGCACCCGCAATCGTAGCGGAAAAACCTATTCCGCAGCCAACGACTTACCTGCAAAATCCAGCGTCAGAAGGGGTCGCGGATGCAGCGCGGTGGCCATATCAATACAGGTGTAGTAGCGTCCGCGCACTGAAAGCCGACAAGCGCGCGCTGAGATCGGCGCCGACATGCAGCAGGAAGCGCTTTAGCGGTACTTTGCTCGCACGGCAGATTTCACCGTTTCACTGGAAGGGGCAGGGACAAAAACGTTGGGCGTTATTCGCTGCGACCAGCCCTGAACCATTGATATGGCTGCCCGGAACGGCAAGCGGCTGGAACGCATACCAGACGCTGTGGTAAATGAAGTGCTTGCCAGGCTGGATGCAATTTTAAGTTAACGCAGGACGCAGAAAAGCAAAAAGCCTGCTTCAAAAGCAGGCTTTTCAAATTTGGCTCCTCTGACTGGGATCGCCTTTGCCAGTAACTGGCTAACATTCAAGCTAAACCTGAATCCACTTTCTGTCAAGACCACCAAAATGACCACCAATAGAAGCGGGTTACGTAAGGCTGGGTTGAGTGAACCTCGGATATACCAGGTCTTTTTCCCCCTCGACGGTTGCCGCTTCGCCCTTCATCACGCAGACCCGCTCGTACAGGCCGTTCGTCACTGCATCATCGAAGGTGATACGTAACACTGCAGCATCGTCACCGTAGCGCCCCTCTTCGATATCCTTACAGAACTGGTGGAACGGGTTATTTTTGCCGTTCTCTGAGCTGATGACCACAATACGCCCGCCCCAGATAAGCAGCGCGGTGGCCGCATCCAGTACCCCCTGAACGTCAGCATGGAATGCGGCCTCGTCGATAATGACGACTCCCTGAAGACCACGGATGTTGGCAGGTCGGGAAGAGAGCGCTGCCACCTGGAACCCGCTGGCGAAGCGAACACGATAGGCCGCAATCATCCGGGTAACTCCCCGGACTGGCATAAGGAAACAGAGCCCGGTCGAGGTGATAGCCGAGGATAGCGGCGATGGAAATCAGCGACAGCTTGTACAGCGTGACGCCGAGCTGCTCAGGGGAAATGACGGCGATAGCGGCCAGAAGCGCAACGGCGAGGATGATCCAGTTGCGCAGTCGCTGGTGACGTACCTTGTGAAGTAACGACATGAGGTGACTCCTGAAGTTTAATGTGCCCGTAGGCTGAATAGATCAGGAGATAGTGTGTGTCGGAATGGGGTGCAGAGTAATTTGCCCCCGGACAGAAAAAAGCCCGACAGATATCGGGCTTCCTGAAGATTAATTCTGTTGTTGAGATTTTTTCTTGGATTTATCACTCATCTTGAATATCTCTTTTCAGATATTACATATTTCTCAAATGAAACCTGAATCGCCACGGGTTTAACAGACACCCCAGAGTCATTTAAGATGACTTAAAGAGAGGTGCCCATGAGCGGTAAGCGTTATCCTGAAGAGTTTAAAATTGAAGCAGTCAAACAGGTTGTTGATCGTGGTCATTCTGTTTCCAGCGTTGCAACTCGTCTCGATATCACCACCCACAGCCTTTACGCCTGGATAAAGAAGTACGGTCCGGATTCTTCCACTAATAATGAACAGTCAGATGCTCAGGCCGAGATCCGCCGACTCCAGAAGGAGTTAAAGCGGGTTACTGACGAACGGGATATATTAAAAAAAGCCGCGGCGTACTTCGCAAAGCTGTCCGACTGAGGTACGCCTTTATCCGTGACAACAATCGTTGCTGGCCTGTCCGTCTGCTCTGCCAGGTGCTGGATGTGCATCCGAGTGGGTTTTACGCCTGGCTTAAGCAGCCACATTCACGACGGTTTCATGCTGACCTGAAGCTGACGGGACATATTAAGCAGTTCTGGCTGGAGTCGGGCTGTGTTTATGGCTATCGCAAGATCTATCTCGATCTGCGGGATTCCGGGCAACAATGCGGTGTAAACAAAGTCTGGCGGTTGATGCAACGTGTGGGGATAAAGGCTCAGGTCGGATACCGAAGTCCACGGGCGCGTAAAGGTGAAGCCAGTATTGTGACGCCCAACAAGCTCCAGCGGCAGTTCAACCCGGAAGCACCGGATGAACGTTGGGTTACGGACATAACCTACATCCGAACCCACGAAGGCTGGTTGTATCTGGCCGTGGTGGTTGACCTGTTCTCCCGAAAAGTTATCGGCTGGTCAATGCAACCCCGAATGACAAAAGAGATTGTCCTGAACGCATTACTTATGGCGGTGTGGAGGCGTAATCCTCAAAAGCAGGTACTGGTTCACTCTGATCAGGGCAGTCAGTACACGAGCCATGAGTGGCAGTCGTTCCTGAAATCACACGCTCTGGAAGGCAGCATGAGCCGTCGCGGAAACTGCCACGACAATGCGGTTGCGGAAAGCTTTTTCCAGCTACTGAAGCGCGAACGGATTAAGAAAAAGATCTACGGAACTAGAGACGAAGCCAGAAGCGATATTTTTGATTACATCGAAATGTTTTATAACAGTAAGCGTCGGCATGGTTCGAGCGAGCAGATGCCACCAGTTGAATATGAAAACCTATATTATCAACGACTCAGAAGTGTCTAGGTTATCCGTGGCGATTCA